>JANNDE010000746.1:0-16564 GCA_031387395.1 Hymenobacter sp. | reverse complement strand
CCTCGATTCGATGCAAGCTTAGCGTTCGCATGGCGGCCTGGAGGCCGCCCAATAGTCGGCACGGGGCCGGAGCCCCGCACCATTCACTCTTTACTGCTGGCGCTTCCCGTGCACCGGTGGGCGGCGCACCTGCTCCACGTGCATCACGCCGGCCGCGCCGAAGGGCACGGGCAATTGCACCAGCACCGGCAGCGGACGGCCGCGCCGCATGGCCGGCTGCCAGCCCCCGAGCAGGCCCACCACGCGCAACGCCTCGGCGTCGCAATCGGGCGAGAGCGACTCGGCCACCACCGGGTTGGTAGTACTGCCGTCCTCGTTCACGGTGGCATTCACCAGCACCCTGCCGGTAGTGCCGGCGGCCCGGGCGGCGGCGGGGTAGTTGATGTGTTCCAGGAAAAACAGGCCCATGGCAGTTTCGCCGCCGGGGTACACGGGGGCGCGGTCGGGGCGGTTGGCGGCGGGGTTGCGCTGCACCTGCATCTGGCCGGGTTTCAGGATGATGGTTTGGCCGGTGGCCGGGGCGGGGGGCGCTTGGGCGTGGGCAGTACCAACCGTAAGCAGCAGGGCCAGCGCCGGAAATAAGTTCTTCATAAGCAGTATATGGGCCGGGCCTGCGCCCATGCCATTAACAAATCGTATAACCGGGGAGACGAACGAACACGTCCAATACCTCAACCCCGGACTAGGCCGTCAGGTTCGCGGGCTGCGGCGTGGTATTGGCGGGACGGGAAATGAGCAGCAGGCCGATATACACCAGCGCCCCGTTCAGCAGTAGGATTTCGAAGCCGAACTTGTAGCCATTCAGCCACTCTACGGAGTGCGACACGATGAGCAGCGTGAGGCTGACGGCCGCCACGCAGGTGGGCAGCACCAGCCGGTCGCGCAGCTGCCGCTGGGTGAGGATGCCGAAGGCAAACAGGCCCAGCAGCGGCCCGTAGGTGAAGCCGGCCGCCTTGTACACGGCATCAATCAGGCTCTGCTCGTTGAGGGCGCGGAAGATGAGGATGATGACGATGAGCACCACCGACCAGCCCAGGTGGGTGAGCTGGCGCAGGCGCGTCTGCCGGGCTTCGGGGTACTGCTTGATGTCGAGAAAGTCGATGCAGAAGGACGTCGTGAGCGAGGTCAGGGCCGAGTCGGCTGAGGCGTAGGTCACGGCGATGATGCCCAGGATGAAGATGATGCCCGCCGTGAGCGAGAACTGCGTGGTGGCCAGGAAAGGGAAAACCTTGTCCGTATCGAGGGTGCCGTTGAGCTTGAGGAGCTGGGGCAGCTCGGTCAGTTTCAGGCCCCGGGCGGCGGCGTACTGGTACATGAGCACGCCCAGCGTGAGGAACAGAATGTTGACGCACACGATGACGGGCGTGAACCAGAACAGGTTCTTCTGGGCCTCGCCGAGGCTGCGGCAGCTTAGGTTCTTTTGCATCAGGTCCTGGTCGAGGCCAGTCATCACGATGGTGATGAACATGCCCGAGGCGAACTGCTTCCAGAAGAATTTATCGTCCCGAAAATCAGAGAAATAAACCTGCGACATCGGGCTCTCGCGCACCGAATTCACCAGCTGTTTGAAGGAATAATTTAGCGCATCGGCCATGAAGTAGATGCTCAGGGCCACGCAGCTGAGCATGGCCAGCGTCTGGAAGGTGTCGGTCCAGAGAATGGTTTTCAGCCCGCCCTTGAAGGTGTAGAGGTAAATGAAAAAGATGCTGACCATGACGGTGACGGCAAAAGGCACGCCCATGGCATCAAAAACGGCCAATTGCAGCACGCCCGCCACCAGATACAGCCGCAGCGCCGAGCCCAGCGACCTGGAAATCAAAAAGAACAACGCCCCGGTCTTGTAGCTCCAGTAGCCAAAGCGCTGCTCCAGATACGAGTAGATACTCACCAGCCGCAGCCGGTAGTAGAGCGGCAGCAGCACGGTGCCGATAACCACGTAGCCCGCCACGAAGCCCAGCGCCACGGCCAGGTAGCTCCAGCTTTTGCCGTACACGTTGCCCGGCACCGAAATGAAGGTGACGCCCGAAAGCGAGGTGCCAATCATCGCAAACGCCACCATGTACCACGGCGCGTTGCGGTTGGCCACGAAGAAGCTTTCGCTGGTCGCGCCCCGCGAGGTGAGCAGGGCAATGATAATGAGGACGGCGAAATAGCCCGCAACCAGGCTCAGTACTAAAGTTGGCGACATGTGAAGCTAGTGCAGGAGGGTATTGGGGTAGGCAGGTACAAGGGGCAAAGGTCGTTAGAATTACTGATGCCTCCTCACCCGCTGTTTTGCCATCTGTTACCCTCCCCGCGGCTCAATCCGACAGCCCGGCCCGTACGCGCTGCGCCTGTTGCAGGTGGCGCTGCTGGTGCACGACTACAAATTCCAGCGCTTCGCCCAGGCGAAGCTTCAGCAGCCGGAAGAATTCGACGGGCACGGCGCCGCGGTTGAGGTCGGCCCCGTGGACGCGGGCCAGCAAGCCGAGCAAGCGGGTTTGGTGCTGGTCGAACTCGCTGAGCACGCGGCCATCGAGCGGGCTGCCGGGCGGGTTCATGCGTTTGAGCGCAGCGCTTTTTTTCGTGGTGGCTGGCCGCATCATCTCCACCGATTTGCGGCCCAGCCAACTGTACCGCACCTCAGCTGGCTCCGTTGGCACGGGGTGGGGCCGTTGCAGGGCCCGGGCCAGGGCGGGGATGTAGTAGCGGCCGTAGCGGTTCAGGTGCTCCAGGCATTCGAGGATGCTCCAGCTGGCCGGGGCCGGGCGCTGGTTTAGCAGAGCGAGCGGCAAGGGTGCAAATTCGGTGCGGGCGGTGGCGCGCAGGGCCTCCACGGCAGCGTTTAGCTCGGCAAGAAATGGGGAAGTAGTCATCATGGCGTTGGCGTTTGGGGCAAAGTTCTGCCCGCCGCCCATAGCCGATGCTTGACGGTAATCAAGAATTACGACAGCCGGCTCAGGGTTTCGGGCGTCATGCGCAGGTAGGAAGCCAGGTATTTGCCGGGTACCAGCTGAAAAACCCCCGGGTTTCGCAGCCGGAGCCGCGCCAGGCGCTGGGCTGGTTCGGGCAGTAGCAGGTCGATTTCGTGTTCCATGCGGCCCACCAAAGTTTTTTCAAGTTCTGCCCGCCAGAAATAGGCCAGTGCAGGTGTTTGCTGCATAAACCGTTGGAAATCGGCCCGGCTGATGGCTAGTAGCTCGGTCTGCCGCAAGGCCTGAATAGCGTATTCCGACGGTTTTCCCGTCACAAACGAGGGAAACGAGCACAGCAACGACCCGGCGTGCCCAAACCCCACGCAGATTTCGTCCCCCGCCGGGGTTGGGTAATAAATGCGCAGCAGCCCCGCCCGCACTAGGCACAGGCGCTGTTCGGCCTGCCCGGACCGGACCAGAAAGTCGCCCCGCCGCAGGCGCACCAGCTCATGCCAGCAGGCGGCAAACGCCGCTGCCTCGGCGGGCAGTAGGCCCGGAATCCGGGCGAGCAGGGCGGCGAGCAGCCGGCGGGCGGTAGGGGCAGGCACGAAATTGATAGAACCGAATGGGGGAAAATCCCTCCCGCAAAGCAACAACACCGGCCCTGAAAACCGCATGCCCTCATACCCGCGTCAGGGCTGAAACCCCAAAAGGGCGTATTTGCATTTGCCCGGCGCCTCAGCGCCGGGATGCTGGATGCACTCCTTGTTTTGGGGTTTCAGCCTTGGCTGCGTGACACCACTCAAGAGCTAAAGCCCCGCGAGTCGAATCAAAATCCCTGGTCCCGGCGCTAAAGCGCCGGGCAAATGCAAGTGCGCCCTTTTGGGGCGGAAGCCCTACACCCGCGTCGCTACTCCCAATTCTGCCAGCGCAGTACCTCGCCCACGGCGGGGGCGTGCAGCTCGCCGCGCAGCATGCCGCCGGCCGCCACTTCCCGCAGCTGGTGCAGGGGTTCGGAGGCGGGCTCATCGGCCAGGTCGAAGGTGCCATGGTGCATAGGCACCACGTGGCCGGCGCGCAGCACGTTGGCCGCCTTGGCCGCTTCGTGGGGGTTCACGTGGCTTTTGGCCATCATGTAGGCCGGCTTGTAGGCTCCAATGGGCATCAGGGCAATATCGATGGGGCCGAAGCGGGCTTCGATGGCCTCAAAATGCCCGGAGTAGGCGGTATCGCCGGCGAAGTAGAGGAGCTTTTCCGCCTGTTTGTCCCGAATCATGAAGCTGCCCCAGAGCACCTGGTTCACATCGGTCAGGCCGCGGCGGTGCCAGTGCGAAGCGGGCAGGTAGGTGATTTCGAGCGGCGAAGCGGGTCCGAGGTCGTACTGCTGCCACCAGCCGGCTTCCTGCACCGGCAGGGCGGGGGCCATGCCGCGCAGCAGCGGGGCCATGCGCAACGACGACAGCACCTGCAGCTGCGGGTTCTGGGCCGCGAGCAGCTTGATGGATTTCTCGTCGCAGTGGTCGCGGTGGCCGTGCGAGAGCAGCAGGTAGTCGATGCTGCGGATGGCTTCAGGTGGGCAGGGCAGGGGGTGCCGGTGCTTCAACCCCAACGAGCTGAACAGCACGGGGTCGAAGAGCAGCGACACGCCCGCCACCCGCAGCAAAAAGCAGGAGTGCCCCAGCCATACCAGCATATCCTCCGTCGAGGAAAATGCGGCCGCGCAGTCCACCACTTCCGGGGTCCAGGTGTCGCGCTTCTTCTCCTCCTTCTGCGGGTTGGCCGAAAGCTGCCACTTCAGCACATTGGCAAAGCTGGGCTCGAACAGCTCTTCGCCGTTGGCGAACTCGCGGCCGAAGAGCTTATTGCCGGGGTAGCCGGGCCGCACGGTGGGCAGGGTTTCGTTGCGGAGGTAGGAAATGCGTTGGGCCATAGGGCGGGAGTCGAAGAAGCTTGCCGAGCCAAAGAAACGGGCGGGCGGCGGAAGTGTTTTGGTAGGGGCAGGGCTTGGCCCCGCCCGTCGTTGAAGGGAATCGTTATAACGGCGCAAGCGACCGGGCGGGGGCAAGCCCCGCCCCTACACGGAAAACGCCCCACCGATGACCGATGGGGCGCTTTCGAATGGACGAACTACGCTATTACTTCGGCAGCGTGAGCAGATAGCCAATCGTGAAGTTGGCGTCCCAGTCGAACACGAACTGCTGGCAGCCGGTGGCGTCAGCGATGGATTTGTAGATGTTCAGGCCGGCTTTCGACTTGGCGTTATCGAGCTGGTAGGCGCTGGGCGCGTCGAGCACGGTGTAGCGCTCCTTGCCCTTGCGCACCTTTTTGGCCATCTCAAACGGCACGCCGCCGATGATGAAGCAGGTGCCGCGCAAATCGGCCGGCACCTGGGTGGCCTTCTGTTTCACTTCGGCCGCTACGGCGGCATCGGCGGTGCCTTTCTCAAAATATTTGGCTCCGAAGGTTTCCACCGATTTAGGCTGGTTGCCGTCGAGCCACGAAATCTTGGTGTTGCCCGAGCCGATGTCGGCCACGAAGGCACGGTCGGCGTACGAGGCCGGCAGCACCGAGCGCAGGCCCAGCACGCCTTCTTTTTCGGGTGTCACGGTGTTCACCACGTATTTCAAATCCTTCAGCACCTTCACGATTTTGCCAGTGCCCTCGGCCTTCAGCGCTCCCGAGCTCACCACGAAGTGAATGTCGCGCCCGCTCACGCCGAAATCCAGCATCTGGGCGATGTACGTTTTCAGGCCCCGCCGAATGTCGTCGTCGGTGGCCATGTTTTCCATCACCAGGCTATTGCCGAAATCAGCCTTTTCCAGCTTCCAGGTGCGGTTCTGGTCGATACGCACGATGAAGGAGTTGAAGCCGCTGGCCCCCAGCTCCACCACGCCCTTCAGCTTGCCATCGACGGGCGCGGGCGCTTCGTAGGCGAAAGCGGACTTGGCCCCGGCGGCCGTAGCCGGCGTGTCGAATGACTCCGACCCGCCTTGGTTGCCCAAGCGGCTGGTGGTGTCGGCAACCGGGGCAATGGCCGAGCGGCCGGTGGTAGCCAACTCCGGATTGGTGGCCGTGAAGCGGCGGATACCGAAGTACAGCCCGAGAACGATGATGGCCGCGATAATGGCCTTGCTGGCGAAAGTGAGGCGCATGACGATAAGAGTTGAGGTGTGTGAGAATGCTTGACGAGTGCAATGTTACAAGCCAGCGGGTAATGGCCCTCACCGTGGGTCGTGCCGCTGCCAGCGCTCAGGTCTTGCGAATTTCCTCCTTCAGGTGCTCAATCAGCTGCACGAACTCCGGCCGCGCCTGAATGCCAGGCTGCCAGGCCAGACCCATTTCGGCCAGGTTATACTGGTGCTGCTTCGTGATGGTGGCTCCGGCAATGCACTGCCCAGCCGCGTCGCGCTCGGGCCCCAGCAGCCAGAGCGTATCCGAAATAGCGGTGGTGGTGGCCAGGTCGTGCGACACGATGACGACGGTATTCAGCTCATGCAGCGTGGTCACTTCCATGATGATTTTCTTCACCTCGTCAATCATGGAGATGTCGAGGCCGGAAAAAGGCTCATCCAGGATAATCAGGTGCTCGGAGCAGAGCAGCTGCTGGGCGATGGCCGCCCGCTGCCGTTGCCCGCCCGAGAGCATGGCCGGGTACTTGCGCCGGTGCGGAGCCAGGTCGAACCGGGTCAGGAAGTCCTCGGCGCGGGCCTTGGCCTCGGCGGGCGCGTGCTTGCGGCTGGCGGCCACCAGCAGGTTGTCGAGCAGGGTGCGGTGGTTGAACAGCGGGTAGCGCTGCTGCACGAAGCCTACGTCGCCGGGGCATACGGGGCGCTGCGGGTCGGCCACCAGCACGGCGCCGGTGCTGGGCGGCAGCAGACCCGCGATAATGCGGCACAGCACCGACTTGCCAATGCCCGAGCGGCCGTAAAAGCCCACAACCTGGCCCTGGTTCAGGCCGGGCCGCACCACGTTCAGCACGTCGAGACTGATGTCGCGCAGCACGACCTCGCCCCCAAATTGCATCGAGACATCGCGCAGCCCCAGAATGGGTTCTTTGTAGAGATGGTCTGCCATTATTTCGCGGTGGTAAGGGCCGAGTAAGGAAAGAACATGCGGCGCAGAAACTCGAACACGTAGTCCTGCAGTGCCCCCGTGACCAGAATGACCAGCTGAATGGCCACCACGCCGGCCAGGTGCAAATATCGGTTCTGCTTGTAAAGCAGCAACCCGATGCCGCCTTCCGATTGGTAGAGCGTTTCCACCAGCGTAATCATGGTCCAGATAATGGCGAAATTCTGGCGCACCACTTCGAGCATCTCGTCGAGCTTGCCCAGCACCATGACTTCGTAAAAGCTGCGCCACTCGCTCATGCCCAGGGTGCGGGCGTGGTCCATTTCTTCTTGGGTGGTAGTCAGAATCACGCTCGTCATGCCGGTGACCAGGTACACGGTGGCCCCGAAAATGAGGACCGAAAGCTTCACCTGGTGGCCCGAGCTCACCATCAGGGCCATGAAGAAGGTGAGGCCGGTGAGGGTGAGGTAGCGCATTTTGGAGGCCGCGTAGGCGATGGGCCGGAAGAAGGGCAGCGCCGTGAGGTAGGAGATGGCCAGCGCCAGCACCGTGGCAATGGCCAGCGCCCCGAGCGCGGTGGTCAGGCTGGCCCACAGCTCCTGAATCAGCCCCTGCGTGGTCACCAAATCCTTGAAGGCGGCAATGACTTCGCCCAGCGTCGGGAACAGCTGCAAGGGGTAGAACAGCCACAGCAGCAGCAGCAGCAGTACCTGCACCGCCACCATCGTCAGAAACACCGAGGGCCGGGGCTTGGCATTGGGAATGAAAAGGTCTTTCAGCATGGTAGGTAGCGTGGACTCTGCGAGTCCGCGCACGAGCGCAGCGAGTATCGTTAGTCGCGCCTGTGCTACGGGGAAATAGTGGCTTATACAAAAGCAAGCGACAATACTCGCTGCGCTCGTTACGCGGACTCGCAGAGTCCACGCTACGTGTTAATTGCCCAGTACGATTTCCACGCGGCGGTTTTTGGCTTTGCCGGGCAGGGTTTTGTTGTCGGCTACCGGCTCGCTGGCCCCGTGGGCGTACACTTGGATGCGGCCGTCCGGAAAGGCGCTGTTGCTTTTGCGCTCCAGCCACTGGCGCACCGCCATGGCGCGGTCTTCCGAGAGCTGCTGGTTGGCCTGCGGGTCGCCCGAGTTGTCGGTGTGGCCGTGCACGGCTACTTTCAGGCTGCCGGCCACCACCAGGTCGTCGAATAGCTGGTTCAGCTCCTTCGTGGCCGAGGGCGTGAAGGTGCTCTGGCCCGAGTTGAACTCGATGTTCCAAGCGCGCTTGCTCACGCTCTGGCGGATTTCGTCGCCGGCCGCGAACTTCTGCGTTTCGGCCGGAGCCACGGTCTTGCCCTTGTACCTGGCCTGCAGGGTTTTCAAGGGCGTCAGGTCCAGCATCTGGTCGAGGGGCACGTAGCTGGGCAGCTCTTTGGGGTAGAGCTTGCTCTGCACGTCGCCGAAAGCCTTATACACCGAGGCGTAGATGTTAGTGCCGCCCTCGTTCAGGCCAAACAGCGCCAGATTGTCGCTGAAATTGAACACCTTGCTGCCACCCAGCTCCACCACGTCGCCGTTGCGGTCGGCCTCGCTCACGCCCTTGTAATACTTCAGCCAGTAGCCGCCGTTTTTGTCCTTGTCGCCGTACACGTCGGCCGAAATGTCGGCGGCGCGGCTCAGCGCCTCGGGATGCGATTTCACCTGGTCGCCAGCTACGGCGTGGGCCAGAATCAGGCCTTCCACTTCCTTTTGGTGAGCGTCGTACCAGCGCTTGGTCGTTACCATAATGTTGGGCATCTGGTTCGAATACTCTTTAGTCGAGACGATTTTCACCAGGCCGCCCTTCTGCTTAGCGATGTTTACATCACCGGGCGTCCACGTAGCCACCGCGTCGGCCACCACGTCCACTCTCACGCCGGTGTTCTTGCCGTCCACAATCTTGTCGCGGCTCTCGGGCTTGCCCAAAATGTACTTCTCGGCCGCCACCAGAAAGTCGCTGGCCGACATAAAGTTTACCGCCTGCGGGTCGTAGGTGGTTTCGTCGGGGTTGACTTTCAAGCCGT
Organism: Hymenobacter sp.; assembly: GCA_031387395.1. GTDB lineage: Bacteria > Bacteroidota > Bacteroidia > Cytophagales > Hymenobacteraceae > Hymenobacter. The sequence goes on along the minus strand of JANNDE010000746.1, from coordinate 7,549 downwards.
TGTCGGCGCACCACTTCAGGGCGATGTTCTGGTCGCCGTCGCGCAGGTAGCAGGCCACCGTTTTGCCCAGGGCCAGCTTGGGGTTGTCGAGCCACTCTTTCGGTCCCATCAGCTTGTCCTCACCGAAGGATTTGCCCACCGAGTAGGGAATGATTTGCAGCTGGGTGCCGGCCTTTTTCAACTCTTCCTGCACGGCCGAGAAACCGGGGAGGCCGTCGCCCATGATGCTCACAATCAGGCCCGGCGTGGCCGGGTTGCTTTGCAGGTCGGCGGCGTTTTTCACCAGGTCGGCCTGCATTTTGCTCACGTCGTCCTGGCGCACAATCTGCATGTCGATGCCATTGGCGGCCATGGCCGAGCCGGTCGTGGTACGCGGGCCGCCGTTGGCCAGCATGCCGGCCATCTGCGAGTTCCAAGCCATAACCTCCCAGGTAATGGGCGTGCCCTTTTCGGCGGGGCTGCTGCCGGGCAGGGCGGCCAGCGGTACCACGGTATTCACCCCGTTGCCGCCGGTAGCATCCGGCAGCTCAATCGAGTTGAGCAGCACCGACTGCGTGTCGGCCTTTTTAAATAGCAGGTTGCTGGAGGTGAGTTTATTGATGCCAAAATACAGCCCGACAAGGATGATAATGGCAATGAGAATTTTACCGCGAGTGGTCATTCAGGAATGTGGAAATGTGTTGAATAGGAAAATGGGTTGTGTGTGGAAAAGGTGTTGAAAGTGAAGGAAGCAAAGCCAATTTATTGTAAAAAGAGCCATTCTACCATCTACCGCATTCAACCCATTTCCACATTAGCTTAATCAAGCAGCTTGCCGTAGGCGTCGTCGGTAGCTTGGCGGGTAGAGGGAGCCGCGTTCATGCGCACGGGCGCTTCATTGTCCATAATGGCGTTGAACTCGCCTTTCTGGTACTTGTCGAGCAGGCGCTGGCCCTTCTCGCTCATCACGCCATTCTGGATGTCCATCTCCTTCACGAACTCCTGGGAGTAGCGCATGGCCTGCTTAATCTGGCCCAGCTGCTGGGCCATGTCCTGGGCTACGCGGTCGGTGGCCAGGTCGAAGAAGTACTTCTTGTCGGGGTCGCCGCGCAGGATGTTCATGGCCGCGCGCATGCCCGAGCTGGTGCGTTTCACGAGCGTGTACTCATCTTTCAGCAGGTTGACCTTGAATTTGCTGCCGTCAATCTGGCGCAGGGCAGCTTTCAGAATCTGGCGCATCACCAGGCTCACGTTGGCCGTGGTGGTGGCCATGGGCTGCAGGCGGCGGTTGTAGTCTTCGAGCTGGGCGGCGCGGCTGGCGTAGCTCTCGGCGCTGTCTTTCTCGCCCTGGCGCAGGGCCGAGTCGGCCAGGCTCAGGTACTCCTGCATCTGGGTGCGGTTGGCGTCCATCTTGCGCTTCACCAGCTCACTGGCTCCTTCAATGTGGCCCACTTCCTCCTCCATGTTCCGCGCCTCCTTCTCGGTATTAGAGATGTAGTCTTCCATAATCCCGATGGGGTCGGTGTTCACGAACAGGCTGGCGGCCGTGCGGAATATGCGCTGCCCCAGGTACCACAGTCCGGTCTGAATCCGCTTGTTCGTAGCCAGCAGAAACAGCACGAACAGCGAGCCGAGGCCAATGCCCAGCTTCACCGTATCAAAAACAATGTCAATCAGATAGGGCAGAATCTGGCCCCAGTAGTACACGCCCGCGCCCGCCAGCGCGGCCACGAAAACCCAGCCGGCTACTTTCTCGGGTTTTTGCCACGACGGCAGGCCATCGGCCGGCGAGGGCGGGCCTAGTAAAGGAGTATTCATTGAGCAGAAAAAAAGCGTTTGTTAACCGAGAGGTATTGATAAAGACTATTTCGCGCCGCTACTGGCGTTCAGAAAGGCTTCGGCCGCTTTGCGGTGCGCCTGCAGGTCGGCCAGCGCGCTCGAGTTGGCCAACTCATAGGAAGCCAACGCGGCCTGCGTTTTCTGGCGCTCTTCGCCCAATTGCTGCTGGGTTTGCAGCAGCTGCTGCTGCTTGGCCTGCAGCTGTTGGGAAAGGTCGGCGAGGTCGGCGGCCAGCTTTTTTTCCTGGGCGGCCAGCTGCGCCAGGGGGCTGGGTGCCGCGCCGGGCGTATTGGCTTCGCCCATTTTTTCGCGGTGGCGGGCCAGCACCTTTTCGCGGTCGGTGGCCAGCGCCTGCTCAAACTGCGAGGCTGAGGCCAGCAGGGCGGGCACCGTGCCGCCATTCACGGCCGAAAAGGCGTTGAAAGCCGTCTGGTACAGCATGGGGCCGCTCAGGCCGGCGGCGGCCATGCTCTTCACCATTTTCATGTAAGCCCCGAAATCCTTGCCGTCGCCCGCCAGCAGGCCCGCAATGTGGTCGAGGTGGCGCTGCTCGGCCTGCGTCGCGGGAGCCGCGTTGAAGGGAGCCGTCGGAGCCGTCGGAGCTGCGGTGGCGGGCGGGCTTGCTACGCCGTAGGGCACGGTGGGCGGGGTGGTGGGCACCGCTGCTTCGTCGTCGGACTCGATGAAAAACTCTTTAGCGGCGTTGGTGAGCTTATCAAAAATGGGCATAATGGTAATTGAAAAGGAAGTGAAGGCCGCGAGTCAATCAGCAAAAGGCACTTTACGCAGCCCCGGAAGCCGGAAATCGTTCGCCAAACCGTTCAAAAGTAAAGCTATTAAGTTGTTCGCCAGTGAATCTTCACCAGCAAACGCGCGATAACCCGCCTGGGCCGGCCCGCAATTGTCGGCGCGCGGCGGCGGGCAGGTGCTACTGGCCTCGCAATTGCCTCCCGGATGGCGCGCCCGGCAAAAAGCCCCGACGGCCCGGGCCGCTGCGCGCGACACCGGCCCACCGGGGCCTTTCTGATTTAAAATACGGGCTCTAGTTCGAGGCCTGCGGGGCCAGCCAGGCGTCGCGCAGCGTCTTTTGCGCCGGCGACAGCACCATCTTCTCCACTGCTTCCACGGGCTTCACCTGCACGGTGGGGTCTTCGGCCAGAATGAGCTGGGTGGTGCGCTCCACGCCGCCCCGGGTCTTCACCTTCACAAACACCACGTCGCTGGGCGAGTGCTTGTGCAGCACGCCGTCCATGTCGCCGCGGCTGCGCAGCTCCTTGCCGTCGAGCACCACAATCTGGTCGCCCCGGTCGATACCGGCTTTGTAGAGGCCCGAGCCAATCTGGGTATTATAGGCCACGATGCAGCGGCCTTCCACATCAAACTCCACCTGATTCGGCAGGGCCGCCCCGAGGGCGCGGGTCGGAATCACGGCCATGCCCGCCACCAGCAGGTTTTCGGCGAAGCGCGGGGTTTCGCGGCCGTACACGTACTGCCGGAAAAAACGGTTGGCAAACACCGTGTCCTTGCTCACTTCGCCCAGCACGCGCTGCAAATCGCGGGTGGTGTAGGGCGCGGCCGGAGCGTAGTTGGCCTGCTTGCTGCCGAACTGCTGCCACATGGCCTGCATAAATTTATCGAGCGACGAGCGGTGGTGCTGGCGCAGCTGCATGTCCATCATCAGGGCAATGCCCGCGCCCTGGTCGTAGTACGACAGGCTGGTATTCACCACGTTCATGGGGGCGCCGCCCTGGCCCACGCCGTCGGTGAAGGCGGCCTGGCGGCTCATGTCGATGGCCGAAGCGTAGCGGGCGCCAGGGCTGTTCTGGCGCAGGTTCACCCAGCGGCTGATGTCGTCGAAGAACTCCTCGTCCTCAATCAGCTTGGCGCGGCGCAGGGCCAGGCGGCCATAATACTGCGTAAAGCCCTCGGCAAACCACAGGTTGTCGCTCATGTTGGCGCGCTGGAAGTCGAAGGGCTCCAGGTCCTGCGGGCGCAGGCGCTCCACGTTCCAGGCGTGAAAAAATTCGTGGGCCACGGTGCCCAGGTTTTTGGTCGCGTCCTCGTCTTTCAGGGTGCGGGGGCTGGTGAGGGAAGTCGAGTTGCGGTGCTCCATCCCGTCGGTGGTAGCCTGGCTCAGGTAGTTGGCCACGAAGGTGTAGCGGGCAAAGTCGAAGGTGGGCAGCCCGCCGAAAATGGCTTTTTCCTCCTTCACCACCTTCTGCACGTTTTTGGCGAAGGCGTCCATCTCGGCCGCTGGCCCCTGGTAGAGCATGGCCAGCTCAATGGTCTGGTCGCCTTCCTGCCAGGTGCGCACCTGCTGCACGCCCAGCGACACGGGGCTATCCATAAGGTATTGCAGGTTGGGAGCTGTGAACGTGTTTTTTTCGGCTCCGGGGCGTAGCTGGGTCGCTGCTTTCCAGGTGGGTGGCACGTCAAATTTTACTTCGGCCGGCCGGTTCTCCAGGCCGGTGGCGTAGCACAGGGAAGCCGGCAGGTTCAGGTGGGCATGCTGCTGGTCGATGCCGGCAAACGTACCATCGGTCTGGTCGCCGTAGAGGGTATAGCTGAACGTGACCGTGCCATCCGCGCCAGGCGTTACGTCCCAGCCGTAGGGGTCGGGGCGGTTCAGGGGCAGCGGGTGGTTGCTGCCGTCGGTGGCCACCACGTAGTACACGTTTTTGGCGAAATCGTGCACGGCGTAGCGGCCCGGCGAGCTGCGGGCCATGCGCACATGCAGCGTGCCGCCGGGCAGTCCCGAAAAGGTCGCCGTCACTTTGGCTTCGTGGTGGGTAGCGTTCGGAAACGCGAGTACATAGCGCACCGCGGGCCCGGCATCAGCATTCGTTTGAGCGTAAGCCTGCGGCAGCCCGAGGGCCAGCAGGAAAGCAGCAGTGGCAAAGTGTTTCATAAAGGACGTACTAGTAGATAAAAAACGCGCCGGAAGCGGAAGGAGCATTTAATTGTAAAGTTGCGGAAAATTTACAATAAGAGCAGCGTAGTTGACTTTATTTATGGGGCTTCTCTCGTTAAAATTATGTTCTGCCGCAGCGAAAGCTCGCCCCGCTCCGCCGTGAGCCCCGCCACCGGGCAGGTTTAGCGCAGTACCACTGCTTCGGTAGCCCCGGCAAAAAAGTGCTGCCGCATGCCGGGCTGCAGGCCGCGCACCTGCAAGGCTGCCACCAGGTCGGGCAGGGCGCGCGCGCGCAAACCAGTGGCAAGACCAAAAAACCAGTACATGGCGGCCAGCAGCAGGTGCCGCCAGCCCTGGCGCGCGGGCCGAAAGTCGGCCAGCAGCCACGGGGCGGCTGGCCGGCGCGCTGCGTTCAGCCGGTCCAGGGCGGCGGGTAGCCCGGCGAGCTCCACGCAATCGAGTACGAAAAAGGTGATGATTCCATCAAATGCCTCATTGGGTTGCAGGGCCTCCTGCGTACCGTGTCGGAACTCCACCTGGGCCAGCCGGGCCGGGCTGAGCCGGGCCCGCGCCCGGGCCAGCATGCGCGGCGATGCTTCGAGGTAGAGCACCGTGGCGGCCGGGCGGCGGCGCAGCACTTCCGTGAGCACCCAGCCAGTGCCGCCACCCAGAATAAGCAGGTGCGGCGCGCCGGCGGGCAGCCCGGCCAGTGCCGCCCGTTGCGTATTGCGCAGGGCCGGGCCAAATACCAGGGCCGCCAAGGCATCGTAGCACCACGCCACGCGGTCGAAGCCGGTGAGGGGTGGGGCAGCAGCAGCCGGCAAATGCGGGTCGGCGGCGGAAGTGGGCACGTCGAATTCGATGAGAATGAAAAAAAATGCCCCGGCAAGTAACTGAGAAACAATTGCCGATACCGCAAAACGGCTTCAGGAAGCGAAAAAAATAGCAGAAAGGTTGCGTAGCCGTAAAACGAGACTGTATCTTTGCAGCATCAAAAGGCCGCCACCCGATAGGCGAACGGCTTTTTAGCCCAGCATGCGCTTGTGGCGAAATTGGTAGACGCGCTGTCTTCAGGCGGCAGTTCCGCAAGGTGTGGGAGTTCGAGTCTCCCCGAGCGCACGTAGAAAAAGCCAGTCCCTCGGGGCTGGCTTTTTCTTTTGCTTTGGTTGGGGCTTTGGAAATATCGGCCAGCTTTCCACTCGTTTTCGTATCGGGCCTATGAAGCGTTTCGCGTCGCGCCTGCTGGCGCTGGTCGGCTTGGTAACGGTTGAAGTCGGGCTGGCGACCGGGTTGTTCATGGTGGCGTTCGCCTTATTCTTCTACCTGGTGCGGGTAGTATTCGTGCACCATTCGATGGCGCTCGACACTTGGGCTTCGGATGTGGTCGACGGCTGGCAGCGGGCCTGGCCGGGGCTCTACGGGCCTATTCGGTTCGTTACCTTCTTCGCCTCGCTGCCTTTTCTGCTGCCGGCCAGCATTGTTGCGCCGCTGCTATTGCGCCGCGCCAGCCACCGGCGCGCGGCGACTACGCTGGTCTTCGTCATGGCAGGTGCTGTGCTGCTCAACCAGTTGCTCAAGCTGTATTTCAACCGGCCCCGTCCCGCCAATGCCCTGCTGCACACCTTCGGGCTGAGCTTTCCGAGTGGGCACGCCATGCTGGGGCTCACCTTCTACGGCTGCCTGGGCTGGCTGCTGGCCCGGCACCTGGGGCGTCCGGGCTGGCTGCTGCCGCTGCTGCTGTGGGCCGGCCTCATCGGCCTCACGCGGGTGTGCCTGCACGCCCACTACGCCACCGACGTGCTGGCTGGTTTCGCCGGCGGCGCAGCCTGGCTGGTGCTGTGCCGGGCCGGCCTCAGGCTGTTCTGGAAGGAAGAGCAGGCGGTGCTGGGCGAGGAAATTATCTGACGAGTATAACTTGAAATTCGCTCTAAGCGGCTACGGGCGGCGGGCTACAGGCGCACCCGCACGCGCAGGGCCAGTAGGCCCTTCACGCCCTGCAGCTCTTCCAGCTCCAGCTCTTCCACACCGGGTTCCAGCAGGCCGCGGTCCTGCAGATAGTCGATGTATTCGTAATATTCCACGGCCTCGCGGGTTTGGGCGTACACCAGGGCAATGGTGCCGGGCTGCGTGAGGCGCTCGCCGGTGCCTTGCACGGTGGCCTTATCGATGCGCTTCTTGATGATTTCGTAGCGGATGTTGTAGGCCCCATCCACGTCGAACTGGCGCTCATCCTGCCGGAAGCGAATGCTCAGGGACTGGCCATGAATGAGAATCAGTTGGGTCGTATCGAGCGGCACGGGCAGCGTGGGCTTGAGGGCGGCGGTGCGGCGCGTGATTTCCACCATGGTCAGCAGCTGCCACAGGCGCAGGTTTTTCAGAAACACCAGGTCGAAGGGCTTGTCCTGCACCAGCGTGCTGCCCACGTAGATGTTGAACTCCACCCCGTCGGTTTTGTAGCGCTGGAAGTAGTGCGGAAACATGAGCTGGGCCTTGTCTTCCTCCTCGTCAAGATAGTCGCTCACCGCGTCGTTGAGGGTGGTTACGCTCAGCTCGAAATCCTGGCGGCGCTTGTAGAGGATGCCCAGGCGCGGGTCGATGTTCTGCCAGTAGTTGGTGATAACCGGGCGCAGGTCGGCCGTGTGCGTGGCCAGGTATTCGAATAGCGGTTCCACTTCCCGCTTCAGCGAGTCGTAGATGTTGGCCTCGTCGCCCGAGAGCAGGCCCTCGCGCAGGCGCTTCAGGTTCTTGGTGACGTAAAATTTGAGCTCGTCCAGAATGGGCAGCTGTTGGTATTCCGACGCCTTTTTCAGCACTTTGTTG
>JANNDE010000734.1:0-2483 GCA_031387395.1 Hymenobacter sp. | reverse complement strand
GCCTTCAAAAACGTGATTGCCAACGGCTTGGTACTGGCCAAGGACGGCCAAAAGATGAGCAAGCGCCTCGGCAACGCCGTCGACCCGTTTGCCACCATCAAGCAGTTCGGCCCCGATGCTACCCGCTGGTACCTCATCGCCAACGCGCCACCGTGGGACAACCTCAAGTTTGACCCCGCCGGCGTGACCGAAGTGCAGCGCCGTTTCTTCGGCACGCTCTTCAATACCTACTCGTTTTATGCGCTTTACGCGAACCTGGACGAGTTTCAGACCAGCGAATTCAACCGCATTCCGCACGCGGATTTGAGCGAGCTGGACCGCTGGATTCTGAGCAAACTGCAGTCGTTGATTGTGGAAGTTCGCGGCCACTTGGACAGCTACGACCCCACGAAGGCCGCCCGCGCCATCCAGGATTTCGTGACCGACCAGCTCTCGAACTGGTATGTGCGTCTCTCACGCCGCCGCTTCTGGAAGGGCGAATTGAGTGCCGACAAGCGCGCCGCCTACGAAACCCTGCAGGAATGCCTGGTGGTGGTGGCGCAGCTGATGTCGCCCATCGCGCCCTTCTTCGCCGAGTGGCTGTATCGGAACATGGTTTTCGGCGATACGTCGAAGGAATTAAAAGTTAAAAGTGAAGAGTTAAAAGGGGAAAATCCCTCAACTCTTAACTCTTCACTTTTAACTTTTAACTCTCCCGAATCAGTGCACCTCACGCTGCTGGTCGAAGCCGATACCGCCCGCATCGACCCCAAGCTGGAGGAGCGCATGGAGCTGGCCCAGCGCATCAGCTCGCTGGCCCACTCGTTGCGCAAAAAGTCGGTGCTGAAGGTGCGCCAGCCCCTGCAGCGCATTCTGGTGCCGGTGCTGAACGACTCGACCAAGGAGCAAGTCGGCCTCGTGGAGGACCTGATTTGCGCCGAAATCAATGTGAAGCACATCGAATTCCTCGACGACGAGAGCGAAAGCGGCGTGCTGGTGAAGTCGGTGAAACCCAATTTCAAGCGCCTCGGCCAGCAATACGGCCCGCGCCTGAAGGCTGTGGGTGCCCGCATTCAGCAGATGACGGCGGCCGAAATCTCGAAGCTGGAGAAGGAGGGAAGCCTCGCCGTGGAGGTCGATGGGCAGCCCATCACCCTGGCCCCCGACGACGTGGAAATCCGCACCGATGACCTGCCCGGCTGGCTCGTGGCCACCGACGGCCCCCTCACCGTGGCCCTCGACGTGACCCTGACCGATGAGCTCCGTCAGGAAGGCCTCGCCCGCGAGCTAGTGAACCGCCTCCAGAACCTGCGCAAAGACTCGGGCCTGGAAGTGCAGGATAAAATCCGCGTCACGCTGGCCGACCAGCAGCCCGAACTCACGGCCGCCGTGGCCGCGTTCGGCGACTACATCCGCACCGAAACGCAGGCCCTCGCCCTCACTTTCGCAGCCGATGTGCACGGCGGCTCGGTGCTCGAATTTGATGACTACTCTGTACCGGTCTTTTTGGAGGTCGCAACCAGCTGATGATGAACGACTTGCTGGGGTCATGAAACCCCGACGAGTCCTCGGCCGCACAAACGTTCGGTAAGCTCGTCCTTATTCGTTTAAAGCATCAGATAGTCAGTTATAAAAGGTACAAAACACGATAAATAGAACGTGTCTTCTAGAACATCATGCTGAGCGCAGTCGAAGCATCTATACTGCGCAACTAATCCACGCCGTTTGCAACGAAGCGGTAGAGATGCTTCGACTGCGCTCAGCATGACGTTCAATAGAACTCCAAGACCTAGAATGCACCCAACCCTCACCAATCGCCAGCAAACGGCGGCCAAATTTTTCCTGCTGGCGCTGTTCGTCATTGCCATCGACCAGTTGGCGAAGTGGGCCGTGCACACCTACATGCAACCCGGTATGGCGGGCGAAATCTCCCTCATCGGCCACTGGGCCAAGCTGCACTATACGCTGAACCCCGGCATGGCCTTCGGGGCCGAGCTGCCCGCGCCGTATGGTAAGCTGGTGCTCAGTGGATTCCGCTTGTTGGCGGTGTTTGGCCTGAGCTACTATATTATCCGCCTCTGCGAGCGACGCGCCGCCGCCGGCTACATCGTTTGCATGGCCCTCATCCTCGGCGGGGCCGTGGGCAACCTGATTGACTCGGTTTTCTATGGCGTCATCTACGACAATGCGCCGTTTGGCTCGCCTACGCGCTGGTTCTACGGCCAGGTTATCGACATGCTCTACGTCGATATTTACGAAGGTTTCCTGCCCCAAAACTGGTCGTTGATAGGAGGGAAGTACGTCTCGCTCTGGCCCATCTTCAACATCGCCGATTCTTCCATTTTCATCGGTGTAGCCTTGATTCTGCTTAATCAAAGCCGATTCTTCAAACAGGACGAGCCCGTGGCGGTAACTGAGAATCACAGCGAACCGCTGGTAGCTCCTGACTCGGAGAATCTGGGGTAGCTGCGCGGACGTTCACCTCACCCCCTGACCCCCTCTCC
>JANNDE010000731.1:0-1419 GCA_031387395.1 Hymenobacter sp. | reverse complement strand
TGCAGTTCGGCAAAGGCCACCTTGCTGGTGCGGTCGATGGCCACAAAAAGGTACTGCTTGCCTTCTTCGGTCTGAACCTCGGCAAAATCGACGTGCAGGTAACCAATCGGGTAGTCCTTGAACTTCTTTTTCGGCGGGCTCTGCCCGTCTTCGTTCAGCGGCAGGCGACTGATGCCGTGGCGCTGGAAACAGCGGTGCAGCGCCGAGCGGGACAGGTGCGGAATCGTGGCCTGCAGCGCGTACAGGCAATCGTCCAGCGCTAGGAGCGTGTGCCGACGAAAGGCCACGGCGATGGCTTCTTGCGCGGCGCTGAGCACCGTCGATACCGGCTTGGGCCCCATGGGCGCATCGGTTGTGGTCGGACGCTTGCGCCACTTGGCCACCGTTTTCGGGTTGATGCTGTAGCGCGTGGCTAAGCCTTGTAGGCTTTGCTGGCTGTGTTGGATAGCGCGCCGTACTGCCGCTGTTGTGCGGGCGCTGCCGTGGAGTAGTTGTCCCATAGGTTCGTGCGAAATTCCAGCCCGGAAAATACACCATCTCTCCCTGGGACTATACACCTAGGGGTTCCCACTGCATAAGAGACATTCTTTGGGTAGCTCAGCCGAAAGGTAAACGGACATTAACCCTCGTTATTCTAATCGGACCGTTTTGCTGAATCAATTGCCCAGATAAGAGAAATATGCAAGAAACCAAACGAGCGGACCATCGGGTCCGCTCGTTTTTTTACGCCACCCCTCAGTGTGCGGCCGGTCCTCAACCTCGGCTACTGGTGCTGCATCCGCCTCGTTTCCTTCGCTTATCATGTTGGCATCATCTTCGGCCCCTAGACTTGTATCATCATTCACCCCAAACATGCTGTTTCTCATGAAAACCCTCCTGCTCGCGGCTTCGGCTGCCCTCTTCTCCTTCGCGGCAGTCGCCCAAACCGGCCCAGCCACCGTTGCGGGAAAAACACCCGCCGACGGCCGCGCCTACGGTCAAGCCGTGGCCACCGCTGCCCAAGCCAAAAACGACAAGCCGGCCAAGCCCCTCACCGACGCGCAGAAAGACACCTACAAAGCCCAGCAGGACGCGCGTAAGGACGCCGACAAAGCCCAAGCCGAGCAGCAAAAAGACGCTTACAAAGCCCGCGAAGAGGCCCGCAAGGACGCCGACAAAGACCAGAAGGGAGCCCGCAAGGATGCCGACAAGTCCGCGAAAATGGCCGATGCCCGCGCCGACAAAACGGAAAAGAGCGAGCGCAGCGCCCGTGGCCAGCACACCAGCAATGGCAACCACTTTGGCCACTTCAAACCCGGCAAAGAGCGTAAAGAACACAAAGTGAAATAAGCCGCTCCGGCTCCTCATCTTTGCCAGCCGCTACCTCCCCGGCAGCGGCTGGTTTGTTTCTTCGCCATTCCCCATGTCCCACTTTGTTAC
>JANNDE010000717.1:0-11307 GCA_031387395.1 Hymenobacter sp. | reverse complement strand
TCTTTGACTACGATACCCGCAAAGAACAACTAGCCGCCTACGAGGCGAAAACCACCGCCCCCGGCTTTTGGGATGACTCCAAGGCCGCCGAAGCCACGCTCCGCGAAATCAAGCCCATTAAAATCTGGACCGATGATTTCGAGGCCGTGCAGCACACGATGGCCGACACCGAGGTGCTCTACGACTTCTACAGGGAAGGCGACGTGACCGAGGGCGAAATGCAGGCCGATTACGACGCCACTCTTAAAAAAGTGGAAGCGCTGGAGTTCAAGCGCATGCTTTCCGATGAGGAAGACCAGCTGTCGGCCGTTATCGACATCAACCCCGGAGCCGGCGGCACCGAAAGCCAAGACTGGGCCGAAATGCTGATGCGCATGTACATTATGTGGGCCGAAAGCCACGGTTTTGGGGTGAAGCAGCTCAGCTACCAACCCGGCGAAGGGGCGGGCATCAAGTCGGCCTCGCTCGAAATAGACGGCGATTTTGCCTACGGCTACCTCAAAAGCGAAATCGGCGTGCACCGCCTCGTGCGCATGTCGCCGTTCGACAGCAGTGGCCGGCGGCATACCTCCTTTGCTTCGGTGTTTGCCTATCCGGTAATTGATGACACGATTAACATCGAAATCAATCCGGCCGACATCTCCTGGGATACCTTCCGGGCCGGCGGCGCGGGCGGGCAAAACGTGAACAAGGTCGAAACGGCCGTGCGCCTCACGCACGCCCCGTCGGGCATCATCATCGCCGTCCAGATTGAGCGCTCCCAGCTTATGAACAAGGAGCACGCCCTGCGCATGCTCAAGTCGCGCCTCTACCAGATTGAGATGGATAAGCGCCACGCCGAGCGCGACAAAGTAGAGGCCACCAAGAAGCGCATCGACTTCGGCTCCCAGATTCGCAACTACGTGCTTCACCCCTACAAACTCATCAAGGACCTGCGCACCGGCATCGAACGCACCGACGTGCAAAACGTGCTCGATGGGGATTTGGATGAGTTCATCAAGGGGTTTTTGATGCGGAGCTGAGTTTTTCCAACCATTGCACCAATAAAAAAGGCTGCCCACTCGGGCAGCCTTTTTTATTGGTGCAATGGCAAAGCCGATTAGTTCTGCCAGAACAATTTAACGGTTTGGTCGACGCCAACCGGCACGTTTGCCGAGTTGGTGCTGGTTTCCGTCTGAGGGTAATATAGACGATAAGGCAAGGGGCGGCCACCGCTGCCGCGCGACAGCTTGAACTTGGGCAGCTCCGTCCGACGGTAATCGTTCAGCGCCTCGGTGCTGGCAAGCGTGTTCTCAGCCAGGTATTTCTGGTACAGAATACGCTCGGCCTTGCTCACGGTGCGAGGAGTAGTGAGCACCGGAGTGGTGAGGCTGGCGCCAGTATACTGCGTTGCCCCCGTACCATTGTACACAGCTGCGGTTGCATCCGGAGTAGTGGTGGTGGCAGCATCGTAGTCAACCAGTGCATTACCAACGTTGGCAGTGATGTAGGTGTTGTACTGCGCAATACCGGGCACGTTGCTGGTGGTAGCCGCAGCCAGCGTAGTCGGTACGGTTGCCGCATCGCGGTAGGTTACCACAAAAGAAGACTTGATACCATCCAGGAAGTCCACTTTGGCTGCTGCATCACCGCCGGTGAACAGGCTGCGGGTTTCTGCTTCTGCTTTCGAGAACAAGTGCTCCGACAGCAGCATGATGGGCGTGGCTACCGTAGCAGCCCGCAGGAAGGTTCCACCTATCAGGAAGCGCGAGCCTACCGAAGCTCCATCCGTCGGGTCGAACTGTGGCGACGTGCCTTCACCCAAGTCACCACCCGTGTATTGGGCCACAGCAGTCGTGGTACCCGGAACGTTACGCTGACCTACGCGGTAGTATTGCGTAATGCGCGGGTCCTTATTCTGTAGGTATTGGTTGATGAGGAAGTTCGTGGGCAGAATGAAGCTGTACTCGCCCTGGGCACGGCTTGCTCCCGGCGCAAAGCCGTAGCGGTCGTAGAATGGATTCTGCTGGTTAGCATTTGCGGTGTACGTAGGCTGCACCACTACATCGCGGGCGATGAAGCCATCACCGGCAGTAGCATCGGCCTGCAATTTGGCCATTTCCTGCACCACGTAGGTGTTCAGAGCACTGTTGCTGGTCGACGATTCGCGCAACAGAATGCGCAGGCGCAGGCTGTTGGCGAACTGCTTCCAGCGAAGCATGCCGGTAGCACCACCGTTGAAAACAACATCTTCGTTGGCGACTGCCAGTGCCGTAGCCGGCACTGCGTTGATATCGCTAACCGCCTTTTTCAACTGCTCCACTAAATCTTTATAGATGGCGTCGGCTTTGTCGTAAGTAGGAGTCGTATTGGCGATGCCTTTGAGCGCCTCCGTGTACGGAATATCACCGAACTGGTCAACCAGCAGCAGGTAGTTGTACACTTTCATAATCCGGGCGATAGCCGCGTGATTAGGATAAGCAGCTGCGCCATCCTGAATCTGCTGGTAATCTTCCAGGTTATCGTAGGTGCTGTTGAACAGGGTCTGGTTGTAGGTATTGTTGTAGAGGTAAGTACGCTCCGTCGAGAAGCCGCTTACCGTACCTGACTTCGTCCAGAAACCGGCCGCGAAGCTGGCGTAGGTGTTGTAATTGTTACCGCCGGCGAGCCCGCCGGTGTAGTTCGCTGCCGTAACGGTCAGGGCATTCGCCAGCTGAGCATCCGGAGTCACCGAAGTCGGGTTGTTCGGGTTGGTATTGATGTCGAGAAACTTCTCGCAACCTGTTGCCACGGTCGTAACGCCTACGGCAAACAGAAGTTTTACAAGTGATTTCATGAATAGCGTCGATTAAAGGGTTACGTTGAGGGTAGCCCCGTAGAATTTGGTAGGAGGAGTCTGGAAAACAGTGTTGATACCAACGGCATTGCTACCGGCACCTACGCTGCTGAACTCGGGGTCCGTGTAGATGTTTTCCTTAGGCACCCAAGTGAAAATGTTACGACCGAACACGTTAATCGAAGCACCTTTCAACAGGCCAATTTTCGACATCATGGCGGCTGGCAGTGCGTAGCTCAGCGACAGCTCTCTGATTTTAAAGAATTTGCCCGAAGTCACGTAGTTTTCACCCACACCCGTATTCCAAGTAGGGTTGTTGGCCCAGAACTCCGACCCACCGGGCGTCAGCGTGCTGGTGTTGGGGGTGTAGCCCGTAATGGCACCGGCAGCGTCGCGCACCGGAATTGCCGAGTTGGGGTACACGAAATCCTGACGGCCGAACTGGGTGCTGCGCGTACCGATACCCGTGAAATCGAGGTTTTCACCGATGGTGTTGTACACTACATAGCCCGTGCGCATCTCAGCCTGGCCGGCCAGCGTGAAGCCTTTGAACGAAACTGCGGTGTTGAAGCCGTACTTATACTTAGGCTGGGTGTTGCCGAAATTTTTGGTATCGGTAGCAATCAGCGGGACGTAACGCACCAGCGTAGCATCGTTGGGGTCTGCCACTTGGGTCATTTTCACTCGGCCATCGTCCGTGCGCTGGTAGTAGGTACCCACCAGCGAAGGGAAGGGCTGGCCAGGAATGGCGAACAGGTCGACGTTGGTGCTCTGACGGCCGCTGCCGGTCAGGTTCAACTGCGTCAGGCCGGGGGGCAGCGAAATCACTTCGTTGTTGTTGTAGTTGAAGTTGCCACCAACCGTCACCGTCAGGCCATTCTCATTGCGCACCGGCGTCAGGTTCAAGTCCACTTCAACCCCGCGGTTCTGAACCTCACCGGCGTTGAGCAGCAAGAACTGGTAGCCCGAAGCACCCGAGATGCTGGTCTGAACCGTCTGGTTCGAGCTGTTCTGCACATAGTAGCTAGCACCCGCAGTTACGCGACGCTTCAGGAAGCTCAGCTCGATACCGGTTTCGGTCGAGACGGTGGTTTCGGGCAGCAGGCCCGGACGCACCTGCGTGCCGTTGGCCGTGAAGGACGACTTGGACGGGAAGGGGAAACCCGACCCGAGGCTATAGGTAGCATCGAGGGCATAAGCTCCGTTGCTCGAGTAGATGCCGTTGGTTGAGTTAAGCAGGTTAGCCTGGCTCACTTTCGTGATACCACCGCGGATTTTGCCGTAGTCCAAGAACGAAACGTCTTTCAGCGCCGGGATGGCGTTCGAGAACACGAACGAAGCGTCAACGCCCGGGTAGAAGAAGCTACGGTTGCCGGCAGCCAGGAAGGAAAGGTTATCGTAGCGGCCCGAGCCGTGCAGATAGAAGAAGTCCTTGTAACCAAGGGTCAGGTCGGCATAGAAAGCGTAAACCCGGGTCTGAGCGCGCTGGGAACCACCTTCGAGGTTACCAATGCGGTTTTGCAGGCTGAAGTTGTCGCCTACTACCGGTACGGCCAGGGCCGAAGAGCCAATCTGGTCAAAACGGCTATCGAACTGCTGAACGTTGTTACCCACGATAGCCAGCACGTTGATGTTGCCGAACGTCTTATCGGCAGTCAGGAACAGGTCCGAGTTCAGGTTGGTGCGGGTAGCAGCCAAGTCCGTCATAGAACCCGTGTAGCTGCTGATTTGCTTGGGCGAGCCAGCGGCGAGCGAGAACTTGTTCTGGGTGTAGAGGCGCGACTGCATGATGGCCGTGGTACCCAAACGGTAGTTCACCCGCAGCCAGTCGGTCACTTTGTATTTCAGGTCGATGTTACCCGCAATCGTGTTGCGACGGTCCTTGGTGCGGTTAGCATCAATGATGAAGTAGGGGTTGTAGTAATAGGCGTTGTAGTAGCCGTAGTTAGGCTCGGCATACTTATCGTTGGTGTAGTCCTTATAAGAAGTCAGCGGAGCCATTACCGTCGTGTTGAACACATTCCAGTACACCGACGTGTTACGGTCGAGGTTGGAAGTAACGTCTGCCAGCTGCTGCGAATAGGTCATGTTGAAGCCCACGCTCAGACGACCAATTTCGTGCGAGGCATTTAAACGAAAGCTGTTGCGGTCGAAAACGTCTTTGGGCACGATGCCGTTGTTGTGGACGTTCTGGTAGGAGGCGAAGAATTTGGTTTTGTCCGTGCCTCCCGAGAACGTCACACCGTTCTGCATCTGGTAGCCGCCGCTGAAGAATTTCTTCTTCTCGTTGGGGCGGGCTTCATATGTTACCATCTGCACCGAGCCATCAGCCAGCTTCTGGCCGAAAGGTTGCAGCGAGCCGTCGAAACGCGGGCCGTACTGCTGGTTTTCAAAACCCTGATACTGGTGCTCGTAGCCATTGTCGATGGCAGCAGCCCCAGCACCCGTTTTAAACGGGTCAAGACCCGAGTTAGTGAACCAGTCGGGCGAGCCCGGGCCGAACTCCGTCTGGAATTTGGGCAGGAAAGAAATCGACTCCTGCTGCGAGGTGTGCGAGAAGGTTACCTGCGATGAGCCGCTGCTACCTTTTTTGGTCGTGATGATAAGTGCGCCGTTCGAAGCCTGCGAGCCATAAAGTGCAGCGGCGTTAGCGCCCTTCAGCACGTCAATGGAAGCGATATCGTCAGGGTTCAGTGCGCCGAGCACTTCGTTCTGCGTGATGACACCGTCGATAACAATCAGGGCCTCGTTGTTACCCGTCAGGGAGCGGGTGCCGCGCAGCGTAACACGGGGCGTGGGGTTCACACCGTTGTTCACCGTTTGAATCTGCAGGCCTGATACTTTACCCGTCAGACCATTCACCACGTTGGTTACGCGGGCCTGAGTCAGTTCCTTCGAATCGAGGGTGGCAGTAGCATAACCGATTTGCTGCTGCTGACGCTGAATACCTAAGGCACCCGTCACCACAACCTCACCCAACTGCTTGGCATCGGGAACCAGCGATATGGTAAACGTGGCGCTGCTGCCAATCGGCTGCTCTACCGTTACGTAGCCAATCGAGCTGATGGAAAGCGCGGTTGCCGAAGCTGGCGCTTCCACCGAGAAGCTGCCGTCAACGTTAGTCGAAACGCCCACCGTGGTACCTTTCACAAGTACCGTCACCCCGGGCAGACCCTGACCGTTGGACCGGTCAGTCACTCGCCCGGAGAGGGAGCGGTTTTGAGCATGAACCTGCTGCAACAGGCCGGTCATCAGTAAGACGACCATGAAAAAGAAGTGTTTCATGTAAAAGTGGAAGTGGTGAGTGAAATGTATAAGGGTGAAAAAAAGAAAACATGGGCTCTTAAAAGAGCAATCCGATGGCAAGGTATTACAACTTTTCTTGTTACGCCAACATTAAACATTCATTCGGCTGCTGCTAGCCACATCGAATCTCCCAAATCACTGGTTCACTGACTCGTTGTTCGTTCATGCTGCATACACAATCACAACAGCCCCTTTCGTAAGCATGGAGGAAGCTGACGTACGGCACTCAATTGCAAGCACCTACCATTTGCCACAGGGTGCTATGAGATTTATTATAAAAGCAATACTGAATGTATGAATTTAAGCGCACATATCCATTCGGGAAGAATGACCTGCGTGTAGGCAAAAAAGAGGTCATCTACCTTATGCGTAAGGCGATAAATTGCATAAACACGAGCTTAATATAAACTATAATAAGTTCATCGATAGTGGAACTGCGTTAAAACCGAGCGTAACCCCTGCCGGCCCTGCCTCGTTAAGCACCTCAACCAGCCACTGCGCTGGTAATATTTCCACTCTTCATACCCACCCTCATGAACACGAACGATTCGAACAATCCGCAAAACTCCGGTACTGGCGCGGGCGCCAACTATGGTACCGGCAACACTGGCACCGGTATGGGCAACAGCACCGGCCTGAGCAACGAGGGTACCAGCTACAACGCTGGCACCGGTGCCGCTTCAGGTACCTCGGCAGCCAATACGACGAACAGCACTGACGGCGACGACTTCAGCGCAACCGCTAAAGGTGCTGCGGTAGCTGGCACGGCTGGTGCCGTGGTAGGCCGTGCCATTGATGGCATTCAGAACACGGCCGACAGCGCCGCCCACGCCGTAACCGGCGAACCCTACCGCGACGGCAGCACCATGAGCGGCATGTTCCGCGACCGCAACAGCGCCGAGAAGGCTTACCAGTCGCTGCATTCGCGCGGCTACGGCAAAGACGACGTGAACCTGCTGATGTCGGATGAGACGCGCAAAACGCATTTTGGCGACGATACGACGCATACCGAGCTGGGCGATAAGGCCATGGAAGGTGCCGGCGTAGGCTCGGCCATTGGCGGCACGGCCGGGGCTATCATTGGCGCTATCGCGGCTATTGGCACTTCGGTTGCGCTGCCCGGCCTGGGTCTCATCATTGCCGGCCCGCTGGCTGCCGCACTGGCTGGTGCCGGTGCTGGTGGCCTCACGGGTGGTCTGGTAGGTGCCCTGGTGGGCTCGGGCATTCCCGAAGAGCACGCTGCTGAATACGAAAGCGGCATCAAGGACGGTGGTATTGTGATGGGTGTGAAACCCCGCAACGCCGACGATGCCAAGTACTTCGAAGAAGAGTTCCGTCGCCACAATGGCGACAAAATTTACAAGTATTAGTCTGGTCGCAGGTTCCGGCCTGTTAGTCATCGAAAAAGCCTTTCCCGTCCGGGAAAGGCTTTTTTATTGCAACCTTCGTTCAATGCAGAGAGTTTGTAGCAGGTGGCCGCTTCCTTTTCCCGATTAGGGCACTTATTCTACTGGCAAGGGCGTTTTGAGGGCAGGGGTATCGTGCCCGCATTGCCTGGCAATCTTCGTATATTTGGTTTTCATCCCGTTTTCTATTTTGATAATGTCTTCTCCCCGCTTAAAGGTCGGGCTGTACGCCTTTTTGGTGGCAGCCGTGTTTGTTCTGGCCTCGTACCGCCTGTTTCGCCGGGCCGACTCGGCGGCTCCTACCAAAGACCAGGTTCTGATTGGCACGATGCTGCAGGGGCTTTCGACGGCTCACTACCAACCTGAGAAGGTCGACGATAACTTCTCGAAGCGCGTGTTCGAACTCTATCTCAAGCACCTCGATTACCGCAAGCAGTTCTTGCTGACCAGCGATGTGGAGCAGTTGCGGCGCTACCAGACTCAGATTGACGATGAAGTAAAGAATGGTACTCACGAGTTCCTGGACGTCAGCACTAAGCTCATGGCCGACCGTACTAAGGAGATGCAGAGCCTTTATCGTGAAATACTGGCCAAGCCATTCGATTTCACGGTGGAAGAATCGTTTCAGACCGACTTTGAGAAAGCCCCTTTCCCGGCCGACAAGGCCGCCCAGCGTGAGTTGTGGCGCAAGCTGCTGAAGTACGAAACGCTGAGCCGGGTTTCGGAAATGATGGAAGCCCAGGAGAAAGCCAAGGTGGCTAAGCCCAGCGGCGCGACCGCCGCGCCGGCCGCCGCCAACTCGGCCGCTCCCACGGCTGCCGAGCCGGTGCGCACCCCCGCCCAGATGGAAGCCGAAGCCCGCAAGCGCGTGCTGAAGTACTACGACGAGCAATTTGTCGAGATGAGCGACGTGGATGCCAACGAGCGCCTGGCCACCTACGCCAACACCATTGCCAATACCTACGACCCGCACACCGAATACTTCGCGCCCAAAGCCAAGGAAGATTTTGATTACGAGATGACTGGGCGCTTCGAGGGCATCGGGGCTACGCTGAAGGAGAAGGATGGCCTTATCTACATCGAGGAAATCATGCCGGGCTCGGCATCGGCACGCCAGGGCGAGCTGAAGAAGGGCGACGCCATTTTGCGGGTGGCCCAGGGCGCGGCCGAGCCGGTGAGCGTGGAAGGCTGGCACACGGCCAAGGCCGTAACACTGATTCGGGGTAAAAAAGGCTCGGAAGTGCGCCTCACGGTGAAGAAGCCGGATGGCAGCACCAAAATTATTCCCATCATCCGCGACGTGGTGGTGGTCGATGATAAGTATGCGCAGTCGTCGGTTATCACCGACAAGGGCAAAAAAATCGGCTACCTGCGCTTGCCGGGCTTCTACGCCGACTTCAACGACAACGGCGGGCGCAGCTCGGCCGATGACGTGAAGAAAGAGTTGGCTAAGCTGAATGCCGAGGGTGTGAAGGGTGTGGTGATGGACCTGCGCTTCAACGGCGGCGGCTCGCTGAGCGACGCGGTTTCGATGGCTGGCCTGTTTATGCCCAGCGGCCCGATGGTGCAGGTGCGCGACGGCCAGGGCCACACCCAGGTGCTGACCGACAACGACCCGCACGTGCAGTACAGCGGCCCACTGGTGATACTGGTGAACAAATACAGCGCATCGGCTTCGGAAATTCTGGCGGCCGCTATTCAGGACTACCACCGGGGCGTGGTTATGGGTTCGACCAGCACGTACGGCAAGGGCACGGTGCAGCGCATCTTCGACCTCGACGAAGCACTGCCTTCGGAGCTGAACAACATCAAACCCATTGGCTCGCTGAAGCTGACGACGCAGAAGTTTTACCGCGTAAACGGTGGCTCGACGCAGTTCAAAGGCGTGGTTTCGGATATTGTGGTACCCGACCTGTACTCCTACCTTGATGAGGGCGAGAAGGAATCGGACTACCCGTTGAAGTGGGATGAGATTCAGCCGGCCCGCTACCGGGCCTGGGATTCGGCCCCGGCCCTCGATAAGCTGCGTGCCAACAGCAAGGCCCGCATTGCCAACAACCCCAGCTTTAAGGTGATGGATGAGATGGTGAAGAGCATGCGCAAGCGCAAGGACGAAACGGTGGTTTCGCTGAAGCTGAGCGCCTACCGCGCTGAGCAGCAGCAGGCTAAAGCTATTTCGGACCGCTACGAGGCCGCGCAGAAAACCACTACTGCTCTGGCGTTTTCGCCCCTTGACGCCGATGTACGGGCCGTGAACGGCGACACGGTGAAAGTGAACCGCGCCGCTCGCTTCACGCGTGGTCTGAAGAAGGACATCACCATCGGCGAAGCCGTCGCCGTGATTCAGGACGAGCTGAAATAAGCTTTGCTCTGGCAGTGGCGACGCTGCAACCGGAGCTCCTCAATCAATTAAACCAGCCCCCGCCTCGATTGAAGCGGGGGCTTTTTCGCGCCTTTACCGCATCGTTAAATCCATTAGCAAATCGACTTGGCAAAACCATTTCACGCAATTCAACAATTTACCGCATAATTATCTGATAACCAATACTTATTTTGTTAGTAAAATTTGTCAATAAAATTAGCAATTATGCAACTAAAAACCGGCGCTATGCTGTTTACTTAGCATGACGACTCAAGAGGAAACCCGCATCATTCCGCTCCACCCGTCGGCAGTTGCTATTGCCGAGGAGCCCAACCAGAAGCTGGCTGATGAAACCTGGCGTAAATCCATTCCGGCGCAGGTTTTTCTCAACTACTTCTTTGCTATCAACTACCACATTCAGGAGAACGACGACGCCCTTGGCGGCTTGCAGAACCTGCCGTTTTTCCGCAGCCACACGGCCGAGTTGGGCGAAGCCGATGTGACGGCGCTGACGAAGCTGCTGCACACCAGCTGGAGCACCGAGTATGCGTTGCGCGCCACCGCCGAGCTGGGCGATGACAACTTCCTGCGCAACGCCCTGCACTGGACGTTCCCGCAAGCGTACCACGCCATCTGGTCGGGTTTACAGGCGTTTCTGTACACGACGGGCGTACGCTCGAACAACGGCCAGCTGCTGCGCCGCGAGGTGGGCCGGCTGGTGGTGAAGAATGCTTACCCGCGCCCGGTGTCGTTTTACGCGGCCGGCGCCTACGGCGACTTCAGCATTCACCGGCTGCCGCTGGCGGGCTATAAGGCCGGGCTGCACATTGCCAGCCAGGAGATTGACGCGCAGGCCCAGGTGGGCCAGTTTTTGCGCACCACGCGCAAGATGAAGGCCCAGTGGACCCGCGCGCAGGTGCAGACCAACCCTAACACGGCTATTCGCAGCCAGAAAACCGGCCGGCCGCTGGATAAGTGGACGGCCGCGCACTGGCAGCAGATTACCTGGCGGCTGGGCTACACCACCATTTTCGACCTGTTGGGCCGCCTGCGCATTTCGCAGACCAGCCGCGAGATTGAGCGCTATGTGGAGGCCGACATCGACTTCCGTCTGTTTCATACCTCGCTGCTGAACATCGTGAGCTACCTCAACGGCGTGCACGAAACCTACGTGGCCAAAGCCCTGGGCCTGGAGCGCTACCGCCAACTGGTAACCGAGCTGCCAGCGCATTTGCAGGCCGGCTTCGTGCAGGAGCGCCTGCGCACCCGCGTCGAGCCGGTATTGGCCCCTACCCCACCCTCGGCCCCGGCTATCAATGCTGAAGCCCCCGAGTACCGCATGGCCGCCTAGACCACGGACTGACGCGGATTTTAGCGGATTTCACGGATTTTGTAGACGCCGCTCCGAATAGGGGCGG
>JANNDE010000693.1:0-8431 GCA_031387395.1 Hymenobacter sp. | reverse complement strand
CCACGCTACATACTGCACGGCCGGATGCCGTAGTCCCACGCTACTTCGACCTCTCACGTCGGCCCCCTGGGCCAATACGCGGGACGCCTGTTGCTCCGGCTTTTTTCTGCATAAAACGGGCTGGTGCCGTAGCACCGTCCTCCTTCGGTTCGACCCCCACCCGCTGGCAATTGCTGGCGGCCGCACACATTTTGGCGTGCATTTACGGACGATGCGCCCTGTTGCCCGGCCAGTTTTATTTTTCTTTTCATCAACGATGGCGGCCCGAATACGCGCCACCACCTCGTGCAACAACCATCCTCATGGCCTCACAATTACGCGGCAACGACCTCCGGGCCCTCGGGTTTCCGGAAGGCCGCGCCATCGGGCTCGCGCTGGCCCAGCTGCAGCGCAAGCACCTCAAAAAACTCTCCCAAACCGACCAGCTGGCATTGCTGACGCAGCTCGTCGCCAACCCTACCGACTACCTTACCCACCTCGACTGGAGCCACACCGCGGCCGCGCTGCTGCCTCCGCCCAACCGGCACATTGCCCTAGTCGAGCGCAAGGAATACGCTGTATTCGGGGCCGAGCACATCGAGCAAGGGGCTATTCATCAGATGGAAATTGCGATGAAGCTGCCCGTGACCGTAGCCGGCGCGCTCATGCCCGACGCCCACCACGGCTACGGCCTGCCCATCGGCGGCGTGCTGGCGACGGATAACGCGGTGATTCCCTACGCCGTGGGCGTGGACATTGGCTGCCGCATGGCGTTGTCGGTATTCGATTTGCCGCCCAAATACCTGTCTCAGCGCACCCAAGAGCTGCGCAGCCTGCTGCTCGAAAACACCCGTTTCGGCAGCGGCCGGGGCTGGGAGCGCGGCCAGCGGATGGACCACGCGGTGCTCGACCGGGCTGAATTTCAGGAAATCCCCTTTCTGAAAAACAAGCTCGACAAAGCCGCCGAGCAGGTCGGTACTTCCGGCTCCGGCAACCACTTCGTGGAATTCGGCCTGGTCGACATCACCGACCCCGAAAACGAACTGGGCGTCCCCGTGGGCCAGTACCTGGGCGTGCTCTCGCACTCCGGTTCGCGGGGGTTGGGTGCGGGCATTGCCGAGCGCTACACCAAGCTCGCCAAGGACGTATGCCAACTGCCCGGCGAAGCCCAGCACCTCGCCTGGCTGGGCCTCGAAACCGAAGCCGGCCAGGAATACTGGGCCGCCATGACCCTGGCCGGCGACTACGCCTCGGCCTGCCACGAGCAAATTCATAAGCGCCTGGCCAAGGCCCTCGGCGAAAAACCCCTGGCGAAAGTGGAAAACCACCACAACTTTGCCTGGAAGGAGCGGCTGGCCGATGGCCGCGAGGTCATCACCCATCGCAAGGGTGCTACGCCGGCCGGGGCGGGCGTGCTCGGCATCATCCCCGGCTCGATGACGGCCCCCGGCTTCATCGTG
Organism: Hymenobacter sp.; assembly: GCA_031387395.1. Lineage (GTDB taxonomy): Bacteria > Bacteroidota > Bacteroidia > Cytophagales > Hymenobacteraceae > Hymenobacter. Next base: position 6,992 of record JANNDE010000693.1, on the reverse strand, counting down.
CGGGGGCGCAACGGGGCCGGGTCGCTGGCTTCGGCCTCGCACGGAGCGGGCTGGCTCATGTCGCGCACCCGCGCCAAGGCTGAGCTGGGCGAAGGCCAGGTGCGCAAGTATCTCGCCGACCACGGCATCGAGCTCATCGGCGGCGGGCTCGACGAAGCCCCGATGGCCTACAAGGACATCCGCGCCGTAATGGCCAGCCAGCGCGAGCTGGTGGACGTGCTCGGTTCCTTCACGCCCAAAATCGTGCGGATGGACGGGGCGTAAGCCTTAGGCAGCGCGCCGGTTCCGGGCGACTCCGGCTTGCTCGGAACAAAGGGAAAAGCCCATCCCGTACGTTGCGGGGTGGGCTTTTCGCCGTTGCGATAAAACCGTTTTTATGGCGCTACGAAGCTGAGAAGCTGTTTGAGTCAACCGAAAATCCTTTTGAAACGGTCGTGCTGAGCCTGAACGAAGCAGCTTTACCGGCTTCGTTTGGGCGGTTCAACGAAGCGGTAGAGATGCTTCGACAAGCGGACGCCAGATGAAGCATGGACCCAGACATAGGAGCTTCTTAGAGGCCACCCGGGGGGCGGGGTTCAACAGGGGTCTGCTTTGTGCCTATCGCGAAGGCACTTGCCAATGCGAGCAGCCAGGCGGGCCGGCCACGATGAACGCCACGCGGCCGGTAGCCGAAATCGTCGCTGGCATAGGCATTGCGGATGATTACCGGGCTGGCGGTGCTCACACCAAGCCGCAGTTCTTCATTCCTGCAAACGGAGAGTAGTTTTTGTGTAAAGACCAAAAAAACCACTCCGCTGCTGCAATCCAAGGCCCGAAGCGGGTGCGTAGGTAGCCGCGTGTCTCTACAGGGGACAGTTGTTTTCATAGCTCGGAAAGCCTCTTGCCTTTGGCGGGAGGTTTTTTTATGGCCTGCTTGCATCGGTTTCGTCAAACACAAAAAAGCCCCACTTACATAGTGTTTATCCTTGACTCAAAATTTTTCTAGCGGCGGCCAGGAAGCTTTCACGCAGTGTCGCGCAGTGTTAAACCGCCGTGTTCCGCAGTGTCGTTCATTGAAAACACTTTGGAAAACTGTGGTTTAATATTGCGCGACACCGCGTGAAACAACGTCTGGAAGGTTCACGGGAGATTTGGGTAAGGACAAGACTTACGTAGTGAGGGCCTCTTTGCATTTAGCCTAAGCAGGTAGCTGCGGCCCGGATAACCGGGACTTACTGCACCACCAGGCGCTTCGCTACCAGGCCCACGGCCGTGCGGGCCTGCACTGAGTACACCCCGGCGGCCAGGCCAGCCAGGGGCAGCTCCAGCGTTTCGGCGGTGCCGGCGGCCAGGGTGCGCGTGAGCACCGTGCGGCCCAGGTTATCGACCACCGAAACGGCCGTGGCGGCGGTGCCGCGCAGGGCTACTGGCAGCAGCAGGGTGGCAGTGCCATGGGCCGGGTTGGGGTACACGCTGGCCAGCCGGGCCAGCGCGGCCGGGGCCGTTGCCAGCACGCGCGGCTGGGTGGTGAAGAGCAAGGCGTAGCGGCCCCCGGCCGGGGTGTTGGCGGCCAGGCTCAGGCCGAGGCTGGAGGTGGTGGCCAGGTCGGTGAAGGTGCCGGTGAGGGCATCACGCAGGTAGGCGTGGTAGCCGGTGGGCAGGTTGGCCAGGTTATCCACGGCCAGCGTGTAGGTGCCGGCGGTGGCGGCCGCCAGCTGCAAGGGCAGCAGCACATCGGGGCCGGTTAGCAGGGGCTGGCCGTTGATGGACAGCTGCTCGGCAGTGGGGGTTTCGGTGGCCAGCACCAGGCCGCTGGATGCGCCCAGGCTGCGGGCATCAAAAGCACGGTCGAAGTCAGCACTAGCCCCGGCTTCGAAGTACACCACGGTCTGGGTGCGGCTGGTGCCATTGCCCAGGGCCAGGGTGAGCTGGGGGCGGGAGTCGGCGGTGCCGCGCTGGAAGGGCGTGTTGTCGGGCGTCGTCAGGCGGTCGGCGTTGGTGAAGGCGATGCTGCCGGTGGTCTGGCCCGCCAGCACCCGCACAAAGAAGCCCTGGCCCAGCGGCAGCACGTTGCTGCCGGAGTTGGTGCTCTGGCCGTTCACGTAGCTGGTGTAGTTGCCGGCATACTGGCCAGTGCTTTTGAACACGTATAGGGCGTTTTCGATGCTCACGGCCCGGCCGGCCCCAATTACTCTGGCCCAGTCGAGGGGCGCAGGGTAGGGGTTGCCGCGCAGGTGGTAGCCGCTTTCCGTCTGGCTGCCGCGGGTGAGCGCGGGGGTGGTGAGCGGTCCATTATTGAGCGTGCCCACGAAATCTACCAGCTCGGTGCCGGGGATATTGACGGTGTAGCCGTGGGTCACTTCGAGGGCATCGCCGAGCGTGTTCGGCGAGAAGTAGCCCTTGTCGAAATCGACCGTGCGCGGCGTGTTGCCGCTGGTCGTGATGCGGCTTTCGTTGAAGCCAAACACCGTGGGGAAGGGCGTTGCCGTGTTGCCCACCGAATTATAGTTCGGGTTCACCACGGGCGTGTAAGTGGCCGTGCCCAGGTCGCCTACCGTCGAGTTGGCTACCGGCGACGAGTAGTGGCGGTAGCCGCGCCCGGCGTTGATAGTGGGCGTGATGTAGCGCTGCACGGTAGCCGTGCCCACCACTGCGCCGCCCAGGTTGTCGACCAGTGCCGTGCCGGCGGCCGAAGACAGCAGCGTCAGCGTCTGGCTGTTGGTGTTGAGGTTGCCGCTTTGCAGGCGCAGCACGCCGGTCACGGCCACGGCCTGGGTCAGGCTCACGTTGGCCGGGTTTTGCACGCCCAGGTTCAGCACCGTGGCGGGCAGGCCGGAGCCCGTTGCCTGGGCCACCGTGCCGTTGTAAGCATACGAGGCCCCCGGGCTGAACGTGCGCGTGCCCAGCACCCGCACGGCACCCACCGGGCCGGTGGTGGCAATGCCCGCCGGGTCGCAGATGGCCAGGCTGGCCCCGGCCTGCAGCTCGAAGCTGCCGGGACCGCTCAGCAGCTGGCAGTTTTGCGAAAGCACGCCGCCGGGCTGCACCACAAGAGCGCCGGCCACCGACAGCGGGCCGGTGAGCAGGGCAATGCCGGTACCGGTCACGGTCACGTTGTTGTAGGTACCGCTCACGGGCGTGCCGGTCGCGGGCGAGTTGCTCACCGTCAGGTCGGGCAGCGTGGCGGGCGTGCCCTGGCCGCTGAAATTGATGACGTAGGGGTTGTTGCTGGTGCTGTTGTTGGCAATGCTCACCGCGCCCGTGTTGGTGCCCGCCGCCGTGGGCGTGAACGTCACGCTAAAATCGGCCGAGCCGCCGGGAGCCACGCTGGTGGGGGCCGCGCCGCTCAGGGCATACGGGCCGCTGCAGGTGAACGCGCCCAGCGTCAGCGCGTCGGTGCTGCTGGCGTTGGTAATCGTGAAAAGCACCGGCGCCGAGGTGCTGCCCACCGTGGTGCTGGCAAAGCCGCTGAACGTGCCGCCGTTGGCAATGCCGGTGCCGCCTTGGCTCACCGCGATTTGCGGGTTGAGCGCGCCCGTGGTGAAGCTGATGGTGGCCGGGGCCGAAGTGGTACTGGCCGCGCAATTGCTCACGATGCTCACGGTGTAGGCGGTGCCGGGCGTCAGGCCCGTGAAGCTCACCGACGTGGCCCCGGCCGCCAGGGTTTGGGTGGTGGTGGCGGGCGTGGTCGTCACGGTGTAGCCGTTGGCTGTGCCGCTACCCGTGAACGTGACCGTGGCGGTGGTGCTGCCCGTGCTGCTCACGGCCAGGCCGGAGGGCGCGTCGCACACCGGCGTTACGGTAAACGTGGCCGGGGCCGAGGGCACGCCCGGGAACGGCGGGTTCGTGACCGTGACGTTGAACGTACCCACCGTAGCCAGGTCGGCCGTGGTGAGCGCGGCGGTAAGTTGGGTAGCCGATACGTAGGTGGTGGTGCGGGCCGTGCCGCTGTAGTTCACCACGCTGCCCTGCACGAAGCCCGTGCCGTTCACGGTGAGCGTGAGGCCAAGCGTGCCCACGGTGGCCGACGGCGGCACCAGGTTGGTGATGGTGGGCGTGGGCGCTACCGCGATGGATAACAGGTTGAAGGGCGTGACGAAGTTGGCCGGCACCAGCGTGCGCTTGTTGCTGCCGTAGCCGGCCGGGTTGCTGTTGGAGGGGTCGGGGGGGCTGGTTGCGCTGGCCGGCAGCGATAAGTCGTATAGGTTGCTGCTCGAATAGCCCGAGCCGTTAGGGGCGGTCAGCTCCAGCAAATACCCCTTGTTGTAAGTCCCGGCCCAGAAAATATCAATGTTGATGCGGGCCGCCGCGTCGATGCCGAAAAACGGGCCGTTGTTCGAGCCCAGCCGGATGTCAGCCTGGGTGTTGAGCGTGCCATCATTGGGCGGCGATTGCGTCGACAAAATGCCGGAAGGTGCCGACGCGTCGTTCTTGTTTTCCGCATCGTAGAGAATAGTGCTGGTTGCGCCTGCAAACGAGTTGGTGTAAGCCACCCCACCCATCCGGGGGTTGAGGGCTGCATTGGGGTCGCCGGTGGCGTAGGCCAGGGGGCCATCAACGCGACTGGTTGTCACTACCAGGCCCGTCACGGGGCTAATCCGGTAGTTGGCATCATTGGAGCTCACCACCCGCGCCAGGTCGGCCACGGGGTTGAAGTTGAAGCCAATGCGCTCGGTGGCCCCGCCCAGCGTGAGGGTGATGGGCGCGGCGCTAATGGGTGTAAGCAGGCCGGTTTTGGGGTTCAGCGAGTATAGCTGCGCGTTGTTGGCACCGAGGGCCGGGTCGTAGCCCAGCGCGTAGAGCTGGTCGGTAAGGGGCCGGAAATCAATGCCCACCAGCTTCTGGCTGCCGCTGAGACCCGTAATAACTTGCAGGGTGGCGTTGGGGGCTCCACTCGCGGGGTTGAACGAGGCCAGGCCCTGCATGCCCGCCGGAATGGTTGCCCCGGTGGGGTTGAAGGGCGAGAACGACGGCAAATCCTGGATAAGGGTGCCGATGCCGTAGAGGGTAGTTTGGGCCCGGGCCGCCCCAAAGCTGCCGAGCAGCAGTGCAACAGCCAGCAGCGGCCGCCACAACGAGCGCCAACCCAGCGTGGAGAAGAGTAAGGAAGGGGACATAAGACTGGGAATGAAGTGGAAATAAAAGTGAATGCTAGCGGACGGACCGCTGCCGCCATGCGCAATAAGACTGGGAATGAAGTGGAAATAAAAGGTGCTCATCCGCCGCTTATCGGTAGTATCAGCGCCTACCGCCGCGTAGTTAGCGCCCATTACGCGAAGTAACACCGGTGAAGCTGGGTGTAGATAGCGACGACTTCGAAAAAGTTAGCGCCCACTACGCGAAGTAACACCCCGCAGTTTAATCCCGCTGGTAGGAGCCGGCCACGCGCGGGCAGCTACGCCACCACCCGCACCACGTCGCCCACCCGGATGAGGCCGCCCTGCGCAATGTGCGCCGTGAGGCCGCCGTGGCCGCGCATGGCGTTGTAGCCGCCAGAGCCCAGCTCCTCCTCCATGCGCGAGCAGGGGTGGCACTCGCCGGTGATATCGAGAATTACCTCGTCGCCAATACAAATCTGGCGGTTTTTGAGGGCCAGCAGGTTCAGGCCGCCTACCACCAGGTTGCGGCGCAGGCGGGCCGGGTTCAGGGGCGCATCGAGCCCGAGGTAGCCCGCCACCGCCGCCAGGTGCTCGTGCTGAATGAGCGTGACCTGCCGCTTTCCGCCGGCCTTGGGCCGGGCGTGGTCGCCGAGCAGGTGCGAGTCGGTTTTCAGCTCGGCTTCGGGCACCGAAACCAGCGGCTCGCGGCGCACCGGGCGCTGGCCAATCCACTCGAGGCGGCCGGTTTGGGGCAGGGTGGCCAGCAGGCGGGCCACCGTCGATTTATCGTCGCCAAAGAAGGGGAAGGCCATTGGGGGTAATTGTTGGTAAATCGGAGATAAGTAAGTAGCTGGTATTCAGTTTTAAAACGTTAATATTACAACAGTCAACCACTTGAACGATAACTCGATGCTCGTTCCTTCGGCTTTGCTTCTTGAATGTATAATGAGCTGCTGCTTAGGAATCTGTCGGTCTGCGCCTGCTAAGGAACTGGTTGCGTCTGCATTTTTCCCAAACGGGCCTACTCTTGCGGGAATACGGTCTTTCGCAGGCGCAGAATAACAGACCCCCCCAAAATAACAAACGGGTTATAATTCGTCGGGCGTGCCAAATCCTTCACGGATTTCGGTGTGCCGGATTTGGCCGCCGAGGTTGCCGGCCCGGGCCAGCAGGCCAAAGCTGACTGCCGTTGCCACCAAGGCCAGCAAGGCGAGCAGGCGGGCTTTGGGCGACGCATTTTTCAGCAGCAGCAGGCCGAAAAGGGCCAGGGCCGCCGCCGTTTCCAGCACCCAAAAGCCCAGCTCGGCGGCTTCGGCGTGGTTGTGGATGAGGGCCCGGCTCACGCGCGGCAGGTTTTGGGCAATGGCCGCCGCGCCCTCGCCGGTGAGCTGGGCCGGCAGGCACAGCAGGCCGACGGCCAGCACGGCTACCAGGCCGGCTTTGGTCAGGTCGGGGTGGTGCTTTAGCACGCCCGCTCCCAGCAGCACGGCGGCAAAGAGACTGCCCACGATGGGAAAGTGATTGACAATAAGGTGCAGGTGGGCTTGGTTCATCAAGGCGAAATAGGTAGTGGCCGGGTTGCGGCGGCCGGGGGCGTAAAGCTACTGCAGGCCCGTAGGCCACTGGAAGCACGCAACTCTTGGAGCCCACCGCCGACGCTGCTCTACTGAACTGCCAGCAGGGCAAAATCGTTATTCCGACAACCGCGACCGCCGCTTGCAAAACCGCCGCAGTGGGCTGCGAAGCAATAAAGAAGAGCCACGCATCTAGTGGTCTGACAACTTAATTTCAACTGTAATTCGCCCTGTCTTAACCCCACCCCCTAGCCCCCCGCCGCTTGATGCGCGGAATCCGATGGGGATGGGGAACTAGTAATAGTCTATAAATCACTGATTTTTGTGTAACTAAAGCTAA
>JANNDE010000660.1:0-2604 GCA_031387395.1 Hymenobacter sp. | reverse complement strand
CTAACAAGTGTCGCCCTCCGGGTAGGACCCCGCTGGGGCTTGTCTTTAAAAAAAACGCCCGACACTGATGGGTCGAGCGTTTTTTCTGATTTCAGTTGGCGACGGCTTAGCGGCGGTGCTTCTTGCTGGCTTTGCTTTTCGATTTCGAAGCCGTCGCCTTCCTGGTGGTTTTGTGCGCGGCGGTTTTCTTTTTCACGCTCACCTTTTTGGCGGTGTGGTTGGCTTTTGCTTTGGCGGCTTTCGATTTTGTTTTGCTGGTGTGGGCGGCCGACTTGGTTTTGGTTTTCGACTTGCTCGACCTGGCTTTGCTCGCCTTGCTGCTGTGCGTGGCGGCTTTGTGCGATTTGGACTTGCTGGATTTGGACTTGCTGCCGTGCCGGGCGGCGTAGCGGGCGGCGCGGCGCGCTTCGGCCCGGGCTTCGAGGCGGGCTTCTTCGCGGCGGGCGGCGGCGCGGCGCGAAGCCAAGGCTTCGGCGTGGCGGATTTCGTAGCTGCGGGCGGTACGGGCCGAAACAGCGGCTTCGTCGGTGGCTTCGGAGTAGTGGGCGGTGGCGTCGGTTTCGGGAGCAGCGGTGTTGTCTTCAGCGGCAATTTTTGGGGCTTCGCTGGCCGTCTTTTTCCGACGCACCGGCATCAGGAAGTCTCGTTCGGCACGCTCGCGCAGGCTCAGGTTTTCTTCGCCGGGCAGCTTGGTTACGGGTACGGCTTTCTCAGTTTGGGCCTGTACACTACCAGCCCACAGGAGCAGCGAAAAAAGGACAACTAGATGCTTCATAGCGGAATAAAATAAAACTAACAGAGAACAAAGCTACGCCCCGACCCGAATAAATGCAAGGCCAAAGCGGTTTTAAACAGTAGCAAGCCCCTTTAAGCCACCCAATGGCCTGTTGGGCCCCATTGGCGTCAGGGATGCACGCGCAATCGGGTGCCGGCCGACTGAGTTCCAAATTCGGGAGCGTACAAACAGTGGGCCTGGCTAAGGCCGCCCGAAAAATCGCCGGCCTGGCTGGCCCGCAGGCGGTACTCGAACACGTGGGTACCGCGCGGCACGCTGCTCAGGAAGAAATGAGTGGCCGCGTCGCGCGGGCTCTCGTAGTAGCCCAGGCCGTTCTGGTAGCGGCAGCCGCTGGTTGGGCTGATAAGTTCCAGGCCGGCGGCGCGCTGGTCCTTCAGGTGCACGTATTCGAGGGCGCGGTCGGTGCGCAGTACCAGGCGCACCACCAGCGCGTCGCCCACTTTCAGGGGGGTGGCGGGCGTGAGCTTTTCGAGCACGGGGCCGCCGGCGGTACGCTCCTCGCGGTAGAGCTGGCGCTCGAGGCTGAGGGCGGTGGCGGTGGCCGTCACCTTCTCTATGTCTTCGAAATACTGCCAGTAGAGCGCGCCCCAGGCCACGCCCGCGTCGGGCTTGGTGAGGGTGACTTTGCCCTGGGCGGGCGTGATGTCGGCGGCGGGCCAGCTGGTTTTGACGTAGCCGGTGCCGGCCTGCGCGGCTTCGGGCCTCATGGGCTGGCCGCCCACCGCTATTTGCAGGGGCTGGCTGGGGGCCAGCCAGTCGGAGCCGCGCAGCAGCAGGGCGTAGCAGGCATCGGCGGTGGCGCGGGTGCTTTCCCAGCTGTGGGTCTGCTTCTGCTTCAGCAGCCAGAGCTTCAGCTCATCCACGGCTTTCTGGTCGTTTTTGACCTCATCGAAAGCTTCGATGAGGGTGGCCTGGGTTTCGGTGGGGGCCTCGCGCCAGTAGTAGCCGCCGCGCACTTCCTGCCAGTACATGCCCAGTTCGGGCGAGTGCAGGGCGTTTTCGGTGAGGGCGCGCAGGATGTTGGCGGCGGCCGGGGCTTGGGCGTCGTCGCGGTGCAGGGCCAGGGCAATCTGGGCTTGCAGGTAGCGGGTTTGGGCGGGCCAGTACCGGGCGGCCTGCGTGCGGTAGTAGGCGAAAGCGGTTTTGGCAGCGGGCGCTTCGGGCTGCTGCGGCCAGAAGCTGCGGGCGTACAGGGCCTGAATTTGCAGGTCGCCGAGGTGGTTGTCGGCTGCTAGCTTCACGTTTTTCTGGCGGCGCAGCTCGGCATAGTCGCGGGCGGTGGCGGCGTCGAGGTAGCGCAGAGCGTTTTGCAGGATGCCGCGGCCAGCTTCGTCCTGGCTGGCATCGAAGGCCCCGAGCTTTTTCAGCTTGCCGAAGCCGGCCACGATGAGCTGGGTGATGTAGCGGTCGTCGGGCATTTTCTCGAACCACGGGAAGCCGCCGTCGGGCAATTGCATGCGCTGGAGCTTAGCCAGCGCCTGGCGGGTTTCGACCTGCAAGCGGGTTTCGCCGAACAGCTCGCCCAGGCGGGCCAGGCGGGCGGTTTCGCCCTGCGCATCGCGCACCCAGGGCGTTTCCTGCAGCAGCAGGTTTTTCAGCTCCTGGTGCTGGGCCAGCTTGCTTTCGAGGGCGTCGCGCTGGGCGGCGGTGCCGCTCCGGGCCTGGCGCGTCCACTCGGCCAGCACCGTTTTGAAGCGGGGGTTGGCCTTCAGAATCTGGGCGGCAATGAGGTTGGCGTAGAGGCGGCTGAAGGTTTGCTCGGAGCACTCGTAGGGGTATTCCATCAGGTAGGGCAGGCTTTGCACGGC
>JANNDE010000722.1:0-3069 GCA_031387395.1 Hymenobacter sp. | reverse complement strand
CCCACAGCGTGTGGTCGAGGTCGAAGAAGAGGTGACGGTATTTCATATTGGTAGGGGCGGGTTGCACCCGCCCGTGATGAGGGTTCGCGTGTAAGGTTGGTGGTATGTATTGCCAGGTTTTTCAGACATTGGCTAGCCCGGCCCGATGCGCCGGGCGGGTGCAACCCGCCCCTACACGGACCCTGCCAGGGCCATGCTCAGCACGCCGGCCAGCATAATGCCCTTGCAGAACGCGCTGAGGTGATTGAAGTGCCGCCGCCGGTCGGCCCGGATGAGCAGGCGCGTCAGTTGGGCCATGGGCAGCAGCACCAGCAGCAGTAGCCACAGGCCCAGCGCCCAGTGCCCGCTGGCTAGCACCCGGCCCGTGGCCCCCAGCGCAAGCAGCGCCAGGCAGGCCAGGAAAACCCCCGCCACCCACTTGGTGCGCGCCACCCCCCACACCAGCGGCAGCGTGCGGCAGCCGTGCTGGGCATCGCCGCGCATGTCCTCCACATCCTTCACAATCTCGCGCACCACCGTTAGTAGAAAAGCGGCCAGCGCGTAGGGCCACACCACGCTGTGGCTGTCGTGGCGGGCCAGCTGCAGCTGCAGCTCGGGCAGCAGCACCAGCGCTGCCGTGAGGGTGGCAATGCTGACGTTGCCCACCAGCGCCACCCGCTTAAACCGCGCCGAGTAGCCCCACAGCAGCAGCGCCGTGCCCAGCGTGACGAGGCCCAGCACCGGGTGCAGCCAGCCGGCCACCAGCACGCCCACGCCGCTCAGCACCAGGTGGGCCAGCATGGCCTTGCGGCGGTTCACCACGCGGCCAATCACCAGCCGGTCGGGGCGGTTGATGGCGTCGATTTTTACGTCGTAGTAGTCGTTGATGATGTAGCCGGCTGCCGCCACCAGCAGCGCCGCCCACACCAGCAGCCCGAAGCGTCGGTCGAGCAGCGATGCGCGCAGTGGCAGGCTTGGCAGCAGCAGGCCGGCCCGCACCAGCGCCAGGCACAGCAGCATAATCAGCAGGTTGGGCCAGCGCACCAGCGTGGGCAGCGCCGAGCGCAGCCGCTCGGCCGGCAGGGGCGGCGGCAGGGCGGGCGCGGGGGGCTGGGGCGGTTGCGGGTTCATGGGCGGAGCGCGGAAGCACAAAGGTCGGCGAAAGTGCCCGGCTGCGGGCGCGGGCGCGCGGCCCGTCGGTAGCGGCCACAAAAAAGCCTCTCCGTTGCGGGAGAGGCTTCGGCGATGGTGCGCAGGCAGCCATCAGCAGTGGGTCAGGTTCAGATTTTGCGAACGTTCACGGCATTGATGCCCTTGCGGCCTTCCTGCGTTTCGAATTCCACCCGGTCGTCTTGCTGTACGGTGGCCCCGTTCAGGCCCGTTACGTGTACGAAAAAATCTTCTTTCGTTTGGTCGTCGGTCACGAAGCCATAGCCCTTGGCTTCGTTGAAAAATTTGATGATGCCGGTTTTCATGCAAAAAACAAAAAGGAAAAGAAAAAACCGCCCGGGTAAAGGCTGCGGAAAGGCCTGAATCAGCAATAAAGCGCCGTTTCAAGCCCGCTTACGCGGGAAGCCAGCCCGGGGTTGGCCGGCCAGCGGTTCCGGCGCGGCGGCTATTGGTTATCGCGCCACTCATATACCCACTTGGCCTGAATCTGCTCCAGGTGGCCCTCTGTTGACTGCTCGCGGGTACCGTCGAAGTTATCCAGGCTCAGAATCCACTCGATTAGCTCGGTGAAGCGGATGCGGTAGATTTTGGCCTCGGTGAAGTCGTTGCCGAACTTCTCATACAGGGCCATGGCAATATCCTCGTGGTCGGCCCAGTGCATGGGCGGCTCGAAATGGGGCATGTGGTTGGGGTATAAGGGTGTGGGGGTAGGAGGGTAGGGGTTATTTTTAGCAGGAAGAAAAAAGCCGTAAAAAACGCTTGTCCTCCTACCCCCACACCCTCATACCCTAAAAACTAGTGCCCCAGAAAGTGCTGAGGCGGGATGGTGACGACGAGCTGCATGTCGGTTCCGACCACGCACTGGCAGGCCAGACGCGAATTGATGCGCGGGTTCTCGGCGCGGTCGATAAAGTCCTCTTCCTTGTCCGAAATCTCGGGCAAATCATCGCCGCCGGCGTTGATGTAGACGTGGCAGGTGCTACAGCCGCACACGCCGCCGCAGTTGTGCTGGAGCTGGATGCCGTTGTTCAGCGCCACGTCGAGCACCGACTCGCCGGAGACCGCCACGTGGGTTTGGGCCGGCTGGCCGTCGTTGAACTGGAAGGTGATAGTGGTGGCGGGAACAGACAAAACAGGAATCACTAAAGACGAATAATAAGCGGCATTTGCCGCCGCAAAGGTACTGCTGCCGGCCCCGGCATCAAAGCTGGGCCTGAATGCTGGCCGTGAGCTGCGCATACAGCGCCTGCCAGGCCGGATGAGCCGCCAGCGCTGCCTCGTGGGCCGCCAGCGTGGGCGCGTCGCGGCGCACGGCCGGCCCGGTTTGCACCCCGAAGGGCGGATTGGCCAGGGCTTTGGCCACGGTTTCGCGCACCAGCGGGGCCAGTAACGCGGCCGGCAGGTCGGCTTCGCTCAGCAGAGCATCAGCAATGCCCAACAGGTGGTTGGTGAAATTGTTGGCGAACACCGCCGCTACGTGCAGCTTGAGCCGCTGGGCCGAGCTGAGCCGGCGCACGTCGCCGCTGAGGCTGCGGGCCAGGGCGAGCAGCGTGGCCTCGCCCGCCGCATCGGCGGCTTCGATGCACATCGGCACGGCGGGCCAGTCGATGGCGCGGCCGGGGCTGAAGGTTTGCAGCGGATAAAAAACCCCGCCGCGCACGGCCGGCTGCGCCGCAAAAACCGACAAAGGCAGCGCCCCGGCCAGGTGCGCGACCAGCGCCCCGGCGGGCCAAGTAGTGTCGGCCAGCAGCGGGGCCACGGCGGCATCGGGCACGGCCAGCAGGTACACGTCGGCCGGTGGTAGGGGCGGGGCTAGGGTGGTGAGGGCTGGGGTGCCGGAGAGCGTGGCCGCCAGGGCCTCGGCGGCGGCGGGCGTGCGGCTCCAGACAAAAGCCACCTTGTGGCCGGCTGCCACTAGCG
>JANNDE010000720.1:0-2498 GCA_031387395.1 Hymenobacter sp. | reverse complement strand
CGTCTCGTCGTTGAACGACTCGCGTCAACATCTCTCAACGATTCTGTTCAACGACAAGACGCAAAGATGCGCCTCTACGCATACAGGCTCTTACCTTGCCTTTCTTCTGTCGTCCGGACTTGCCAACATCTGGCCCTAATTCCGGTTAGGCAGAACGCGCCGCTCATTTTCGCGTTAGCTTCCCTATGAACATCGGTATTGTCTGTTATCCCACCTTCGGCGGCTCCGGCGTGGTGGCGACCGAGCTGGGCAAAGCCCTGGCCCAGCGCGGCCACCGCGTGCACTTCATCACCTATAGCCAGCCGGTGCGGCTCGACTTCTTCAACGAGAACCTCTTCTACCACGAGGTGTATGTGCCGGCCTACCCGCTGTTTCAGTTTCCGCCCTATGAGCTGGCCCTCACCAGCAAGATGGTCGACATCGTGCAGAACGAGAAGCTCGACGTGCTGCACGTGCACTACGCTATTCCGCACGCCTCGGCGGCCTATATGGCCAAGCAGATTCTGCGCTCACGCGGCATCCAGATTCCGGTCGTGACCACCCTGCACGGTACCGATATTACGCTGGTGGGCAAGGATGCCAGCTTCGAGCCGGTGGTTACGTTCAGCATCAACCAGAGCGACGGGGTGACCTCCGTCTCGGCTGATTTACGGCGCGAAACCTACGAGTACTTCGCTATTGAGAAGGACATCACCGTCATCCCCAACTTCATCGACCTGCACCGTTTCAAGAAGCAGGAGAAAAGCCACTTCCGCGCCGCCATCGCGCCCGAGGGCGAGAAGCTGCTCATCCACACCAGCAACTTCCGCACCGTGAAGCGGGTGGAAGACGTGCTCCGGATTTTCGTGGGCGTACGCGAAAAAATTCCGGCTAAGCTGCTACTCGTGGGCGACGGCCCCGACCGCAACCGCATGGAAAAGCTGGCCCGCGACCTCGACGTGCACCGCGACCTGCGCTTCCTAGGCAAGCTCGAAGCCGTGGAGGAAGTGCTCAGCGTGGGCGACCTGTTCCTGATGCCCTCCGAAAACGAAAGCTTCGGCCTCGCCGCACTAGAGGCGATGGCCTGCGAAGTGCCCGTGGTAAGCACCAACGCCGGCGGCATTCCCGAGCTGAACGTGCACGGCGTGACTGGCATGCTGAGCGAAATCGGCGATGTGGCCGATATGGTCAAAAATGCCCTCTTCGTGCTCGATGACGAGAACCTACCCCGCTTCAAAGCTGCCGCCCTGGCGCGGGCGCAGGAGTTCGCGGTGGAAAACATTGTGCCGCGCTACGAGGAGTGCTACCAGCGCGCCATTGAGGCGGTAAGCGCGGCGGTGTAGCTTGTAGCACATGCTTTAGCTTGTGCATCGTAAGCAGACACGCACAAGCTAAAGCATGTGCTACAAGGGCCGACTAAAACAGCCCGGCCGCCTCGTTCTTCACCACGGCCAGCGCCTGCGCGGTGGGCTCGGCCCCGTCCAGCATCAGCCCTTCCAGAATGCGCTTGGCCAGCTCAGTGCCACGGGCCTGCGCCGGATTCTGGATGCCGTGGAAGGCGCGGTTCACCATCGTGAGCACGTTTTCCTTGGCTTCCTTCACCAGCGTCCAGGCATCGGCCGAGAGGTAAAGCTGCTGCGAGAGGTTGTGCTCGTACTCGGCCCGGATTTCCTGCTGGAGCAACCGGTGAAACTCGGGCGCGGTGGAGCCAGCGCTGCTCAGGCGCACGAGGATGTTGTTGGGTGAGATGCGCTCCAGCAGCAGCACGATGCGCTCGTAGGCCTGCAGGCGTAGCGGCAGCGTGGTTTTGTTGCTTTCGAGGCGCAGCTCGATGAGGCGGCGCTGCTGCTCACGCTCCAGAAACTCCTTGAAGAGAAAGTAGATGGCCCCGGCTACGAGGAGGGCGGGGAGGATAATCTTGAGCAGGTCGTAGAAATAGGTGGTCGAATCCATTGGTTGAGTTGATTTTCAGAACGTCATGCAGAGCGCAGCGAAGCATCTTTACTGAGTGAGTAAATCAATTGAATAAATCGCATTGCGTGGGCAAGATGCTTTGCTGCGCTCTGCATGACGTGCTGGTTGCGTAGATAGCCCGCAAAACTACGCCGTGAACCGCCGGAGCCCAACCGCTGTTTACGCCCCGATACCGCCGTATCTTTGTTATCAACTTCCCGCTAATTCAACTTTCATTATGGCTGCTGTTGCGACCCTCGCCCCTATTACCCTCACCGACCGCGCCGTAGTGGAGGTGAAAAATATTATTCAGGAAAAGAACGTGCCCGCCGACTACGGCCTGCGCATTGGCGTGCAGGGCGGCGGCTGCTCGGGCATGAGCTACCTGCTGGGCTTCGACAAAGCTAAGGATGCCGACGAAACCTACGACCTCGACGGCCTGAAGCTCATCATGGATAAGAAGCATGCCATGTACGTGCTGGGCATGGAAGTCGACTTCCAGGACGGTCTCAACGCCCGCGGCTTCGTCTTCAACAACCCCCAGGCCAAGAGCACCTGCGGCTGCG
>JANNDE010000670.1:0-3379 GCA_031387395.1 Hymenobacter sp. | reverse complement strand
GGGCCAAAAAATTGATTGTCAGCGGCGGGCTGGGAAAAGAGGGCTTCCCGGAAGGCGACAAAATGAGGGATTTTTTAGTCGCCCACGGCGTACCGAAACCGGCAATAATAGTCGATAATCAAGGACGCAACACGCTTGCCACCGTCGAAAACACGCTTGCACTCCACGATAGCCTGCATTACAAAAGTCTGCTGGTCGTATCGCAGTATTTCCACGTAACGAGAACCAAAATGCTGTTTCGTAAGCATCACTTCACAACTGTCAGCAGCGCCAGCCCGAGATACTTTGAAACGAGAGATGCTTACGCGCTGCTGCGTGAATTTGTCGCTTACTATTCAGAGTAAAGAAAGGGCCGCTCCTGAAATTATCAGGAGCGGCCCTTATCACTTCGGGCGAAGCCAGCCAGTTAATCCACGTTGTCGTGCAGAAACCGGTTGTCGCCCAGCAGCTCGTTATCATCCGATAAGTTGAAGCGGGAGATGTTCTGGGCTGAGCTGGGCTCCACGTTCTCCAGCTTCACCTGGCGGCGCAGGTAGGCAGGCGTATCATACTGGCTCACCGCTTCAGGCGGCAGGCCGTTGCTGAGCTCCTGCAGGCGGCGGCGGCGCTCCAGCGCCTGCGCATCCATGGCCGGGCGGGGGCGGTGGGCCTCCGGGCCAGCCGCTGGTGCTGCCGCGGCCGCGCTCGACGTGAGCACGGGCTCGGTGGGCGCGCTGGCCGGAATGCCGGCCAGCGGCGGCGCATTGTGCGCCGAGGGGCCGTTCAAATCGTGCAGCACGCGGGCCGGCTCCGGTGCGCCGAAGCTGGGCACGAATGGGGCCGAAGTAGTGGGAACCGCTTCCGGGCGGGGCGTTTCGGCCACCGGGGCCGGGGCCGCTACCGGCTCGTGCGCGGCACTGCCGCCCATTGTGGGCGTGGTAATGGAGTGGGCATCACGGGCAAAACCCGTGGCAATCACCGTCACGCGAATGCTCTGCCCCAGGGTATCGTCGATGCCGTGGCCGAAAATCATTTCGGCGTCCTGCCCGGCTTTCTCCTGGATGTACTCCGTGATTTCGGTCAGCTCGTCCATCTCCAGTTCGTGCTCGACGCCCGACATGATGGAGAGCAGAATGCGCTGCGCGCCGTGGATGTCGGTGTTGTTGAGCAGCGGCGAGTTCAGGGCTTCCTCAGCGGCGCGGCGGGCGCGGTTTTCGCCTTCGGTCACGCTGCTGCCCATCACGGCGGCCCCGCTGTCCTTCATCACCGTTTTCACGTCCTCAAAGTCCACGTTCACATCGGCCGTCACCGTGATGATTTCGGCGATGGACTTGGCGGCCGTGGTCAGCACGGTATCGGCCTTGGCGAAGGCGGCCCCCATAGTCAGGTTGCCATAAATCTGCGGCAGCTTGTCGTTGAGAATCACCAGCACCGTATCGCAGTGCTCGCTCAGGGCCTTGATGCCTTCTTCGGCCTGCTGGCGCTTCTTCTTGCCCTCAAACATGAATGGGGCCGTCACGATGCCCACCGTGAGGATACCCAGTTCCTGCGCCACCTGCGCGATAACGGGGGCCGCGCCGGTACCAGTGCCGCCGCCCATGCCGGCCGTGATGAAGAGCATCTTGGTGCCCTGGTTCAGCAAATCGCGAATCTGCTCCTTACTCTCGATGGCCGCCTGGCGGCCACGCTCGGGCTTAGCGCCCGCGCCGAGGCCTTCGGTGAGGTCAACACCAATTTGCAGCTTGTTGGGCACCGTAGAGCTTTGCAGCGCCTGGTGGTCGGTATTGCAGATGATAAACTCCACGTCCTTGATGCCCTGCTTGTGCATGTGCTTCACGGCATTGGAGCCACCGCCACCAACCCCAATCACTTTGATGATGGACTTGCTCTGGGCGGGAATATCGAATTTGTAATTCATAATTTTTGAGTTATGAGTTTTGAATTATGAGTTATGAGTTATGAATCAGCGACCTTTTTGGCTTGCCAATTCATAACTCATAATTCATAACTCATAACTAAACGCTAGTAGGATTTATCGTCGTAATCGTCAATCAGCAGCCCTTTGGTACGGGTGATGATGTCTTTGAAGAAGCGGCTGGCGGCACCGGGCTCCTTGGGCTTGGCCGGCTGCGGCGCGGGGGCCGGAGCGGCGGGCGTTGCCGCAACGCGCGTTTCCACGGGTACCGGAGCGGCCTGGGCTACGGGGGAGGCAGCTGGCGCAGCATAGTAAGATGGCGCGGGCACCTGCACGTCTTCATAGCTGGGGCGCGATACCTGGCGCTCGTCGAGCGACTGATAGCCCGACAGCACGAGGCCCACGGTGGTCGCGTACATCGGCGACTTCACGGCTTCGATGCGGCTCTTGCCGAGATGCTGGTTGGGGTAGCCGATGCGGGTATCGAGACCGGTGATGTACTCGGTAAGCTGCTCCAGGTTCTGGAGTTGCGAGCCACCGCCGGTGAGCACGATGCCGGCCGACAGCTTGTCGTGCAGGCCCATGCGGTAGATTTCAGCGTACACCAGCTCCATGATTTCCGACATGCGGGCCTCGATGATGTAGGCCAGGTTTTTCAGCGAAACCTCCTTGGGCGGGCGGTTGGGCAGGCCGGGGATGCTCACGATTTCGTGGTCGCTGGCTTCCTGGGCAATGGCTTTGCCGAATTTCACCTTCAGCTGCTCGGCCTGGCCGGGGGCCACGTTGCAGCCGGTTTTGATGTCCTGCGTGATGATGTTGCCGCCGAACGGCAGCACGGCCGCGTGGCGAATGATGCCATCCTTGAACACCGCCAAATCGGTGGTGCCGCCCCCGATGTCAATCAGGGCCACGCCGGCCTCCTTCTCCTCCTCCGAGAGGATGGACATGGCACTGGCGAGGGGTTCGAGAATCAGGTCGGCGATTTCGAGGCCGGCCTTGGTCACGCACTTGTTGATGTTGTTGATGGCCGTGCTCTGGGCCGTGATGATGTGGAAGTTGCCCTCCAGGCGCACGCCTTCGTAGCCCACGGGGTCGGAAATACCTTCCTCGTAGTCTACTTTATAGTCCTGCGGCATCACGTGAATGATTTGCGAGCCGGGCTGGGTCACGAGGCGGTACATGTCCTGCGTGAGGCGCGCCACGTCGTCGGGCCCGATAGTATCGTGCGAATTGCGCGTGATGCTGCCATTGTGCTGGAGGCTTTTGATGTGCTGGCCGGCAATGCCGACGTTTACCACTCCAATGCTAATTCCGGACTGTTCTTCGGCCTGGCGAATGGCCCGCTTAATGGCGTCTACGGTCTTGTCGATATTGAGCACGATGCCGCGCGAAACCCCTTCCGACACGGCTTTGCCCATGCCCAGGATTTCGAGTTTGCCGAACTCATTTTTGCGGCCCACCAGGGCGCAGATTTTTGTGGTACCA
>JANNDE010000662.1:0-1158 GCA_031387395.1 Hymenobacter sp. | reverse complement strand
GCCACCGTGCGCGTGGACCTCACGCCCCAGGGCTTCCACGCCCAGGTGCTGAGCAGCGCCGCGCCCGGCTTTCTGATTGACCCGGTGAGTGCGACCGACACGCGGCACTGCCTGAGCTACAACCAAAAAGACGAGCGCCCGGCGGCGGCGGGCAAGGCTGCCCGCTGCGGCTTTGTGGCCACCCCGGCCGAAGAGCAGGCCAGCGCGGCCCGGGTGGCCGCCTGGCGGGCGGCCGGCGGGCAGGCCAGCGGCGGCACCCGGGCCCGGTCCACGGGGGCGCAATTGCGCACCTACCGGCTGGCCTTTGCCTGCACCCCAGAGTACGCCCTGACCAAGGGCAACACCACGGCCAGCGTGCTGGCGGCCCTGGTGGCCACCGTTAACCGGGTGGTGGGCATTTTTGAGCGGGAGCTAACCATGCGCGTCGTGCTGGTGGCCAGCAACGACAAACTCATCTTCCTCAGCGGTACGGGCCCCCAGCCCCCGGTTCCCTATGGCAACGGCGATATGATGGCACAGAACCAGCGGAACCTGGACCAGCTCATCGGTACCGCCAACTACGACGTGGGCCACGTCATCAATACTGATGGTGGCGGGGTAGCCGGTGCAGGAGTGTTGGGCATTTCAGTAGCCAAGGCTTGGGGAGTTTCGGGGGATAATCTCAGGATAATTTGCCAAGAGATGGGGCATCAGTTCGGGGCCCTGCACACGTTCAATTACCTGAGCCCCGGCAACAACACGCCCCAGTCAGCTTGGGAACCGGGCTCGGGGGTCACCATCATGTCGTACGGCGGGGGCAGCGACCCCGCCAACGACGTGCAGCCTTACATAGAAATGCTGTACCACACGGGCAGCTATGAAGAGATTCAGTCCCTGATAAGTATCCGGGGCGGCACGCTCACGGCCACGGGCAACGCGGCCCCGGTGGTAACAACGGTGCCGGCCAGCGGCAAGACCTTGCCCGCCAACACGCCCTTCCAGCTCACGGCCACCGCCACCGATGCCGACAACGACCCGCTCACCTACTCCTGGGAGGAACTCGACCTGGGCCCCATCGGCAACCTGAACATGCCCCAGGTGACGGGCGAAACGCCGCCGCTGTTCCGCTTCTGGCGGCCTACCACCAGCCCCACCCGCTACTTCCCCCGCCTGAATGAG
>JANNDE010000246.1:0-1153 GCA_031387395.1 Hymenobacter sp. | reverse complement strand
TTCAGCTGGCCCTGTGGGTGGCCTTTTTGCTGCACACGCTCGGCAGCCTGCGCTCGGCCTTTGGGGGTGGGGGCGCGCTGGCCGAGCGGCGGCCGGGGCCGGCCATCCGGCCGCGCCGCAGCCCGGTGCCTACGCGGGGCGGCCAGTTCAACCCAGCTGCTGCCGCATGAGCTTAGCCATTGACTCTTCGTCGGATTCGCCGAACGAGCCGGCTGCGCGGGCGGGCGGCCGGCCCGGGGGCCGCCGTAAGCGCCGGGTGCAGGTGGCGGTTATTTCCGACGTGCATTTGGGCACCTACGGCTGCCACGCCACTGAGCTGCTGCGCTACCTGAAGAGCATCCGGCCGCAGGTGCTGGTGCTTAATGGCGACATCATCGACATCTGGCAGTTCAGCAAAAATTACTGGCCACCGGCCCACATGCGGGTGGTGCGCTACCTGGCCGGCCTGGCTGCTAAGGGCGTGAAAATCCATTACCTGACTGGCAACCACGACGAGCTGCTGCGCAAGTTCGCGGGCCTGAAGCTGGGCAATTTCCGCCTCGACAACAAGCTGGTGCTCGACCTGCCCCACGGCCGTACCTGGCTGTTTCACGGCGACGTTTTCGACGTAACCATGCGGCACTCGCGCTGGCTGGCTAAGCTGGGCGGGCACGGCTACGACTTGCTGATTCTCATCAACCGCTTCATGAACTATGGCCTGGCGAAGCTGGGCCGTCCGCGCGTGGCCTTGAGTAAGATGGTGAAGGAGCGGGTGAAAACCGCCATCGCGGCCGTGAGCAACTTCGAGGACACGGCCGCCGCCATTGCCGCCGATGGGGGCTACCGCTACGTGGCCTGCGGACACATTCACCAGCCCGAAATCAAGCCGCTGCACACGGAGAAAGGGGAGGTAATTTACCTGAATTCCGGCGACTGGGTGGAGAACCTGACGGCCCTGGAGTACACCGCCGAAGCCGGCTGGCAGCTCTATTATTACAACGACGACCCCGTCATGGAGCAAACCGCCGAAACTGAAGCGGCCGACGCCGCTGAAGTGCTGGCCGATGCCAATCCGGCCGCGCTGCTGGAAGGCCTTCTGGCCGAATTCAGGATTAAGGCGTAAGGGAGGGCTGCTCGCACGTTCAACCTCACCCCCAGCCCCTCTCCTCAGGAG
>JANNDE010000589.1:0-1344 GCA_031387395.1 Hymenobacter sp. | reverse complement strand
CACCAATACCAACTTGGTGCTGGATGCCCTGACGGTAGACGGAGCCAAGGGCTTGGTGGTCACTATTCCGGACGTAGCTGGCATTCCCTTCTTCACAACGGTAGGACCGAGCTTTCGGGCAACCCTGGTGGCCAATAAAGTACCCGGCGTATTGGCCCTGACCGGTGCCGCCCCCGGCGGCCCTACCTCGCCCAACCGTAAGCAGATTGCCACGACCGACATTCGGGACGCGGCCGGTATTGGCCGGCAGCTCTTCACGCTCACCTCGGCCCCGTTCCTATCCCTGCTGGGCCGACCCACGGGTGCGCCGTGGCGCTCGTTCGTGCCCAAAGCAGCCCTTGCCACTTACCTGAACGCGTATGGCATCGATACCTTACAAGCCTTCGGGGCGACGGCGGCAAACCCTATTCCGAGCGCCTTCATTCTCGACGACGTGGAACAAGGCCAGGTGCTGACGGCTACCACGGCCTTCAACACGGCCCTGACTACTGCTGCTAATGCCCGCAACCTAGCCTTATTCGATGCTAATACATTCTTCCGCAACGTAGCCAATAATGGCGTCGTGACCAACACCGTAGGCAACACGGCGGCCTTTATATCGGGCAACTTGTTCTCGTTGGACGGCGTGCACCCCACGCCACGCGGCTACGCGGTCATCACCAACGAGATGATTAAGGCTATCAATGCCAAGTACGGCGCAAGCATATCCGGAGTCGATGCGTCGGCTTACCGGGGCGTAAAGTTTCCGTAATAGACTATTCGAACAGATAATCCAGTAAAAAAGCACCTTCCTGAATCAGGAAGGTGCTTTTTTTACTCGCTCGCTTTGGTAAAAATGACAAATAAGCTGTACTTAGGAATGAGACAAATATTTAATGAACAATATTAAACGTAAATAATTTTATTCGAAAGCTTCGATAATCTTTACTGCATCATGAAATAGTTCATTACCGCGAATCATGATTGAAGTAAAAATGTTGCTTAGATTTGACAATTCTTAAGCAGGTGCTTTTGACTATTATTCTCTTTTTTCGTTTATGAAAAACCTTTCTATTTACTTCCTTGCTACCGCCATGGGTCTATCCTTCCTGAGCAGCTGCAAAAAAGACAGTGCGTCAACTCCCGCTCCTGCTCCGTCAAAAACGGATTTGCTGACGGCCAAAAATTGGAAAATGACCGACGCAAAAATAAACGGCGTGAGCATTTTCAACTCTGGTCTTATTGACGCTTGCGAAAAAGACAATTTGATAAAATTCAACACCAATAAAATCGCAGTTTTTGACGAAGGCGCGTCGAAATGCGTTTCTACCGACCCGCAAACGCGCAACGGTAGCTGGGATTTTA
>JANNDE010000523.1:0-7840 GCA_031387395.1 Hymenobacter sp. | reverse complement strand
TCCACGGTTTCGATGCAGACGGCTTCCAGCGCGTGGCAGAAGTCGATAAGTTCCTGGTTGTTATCGAGCTTGCCGCGGAACTCCAGGCCGCGCGTCCAGGCGAAGATGCTGGCAATGGGATTCGTGGAGGTGGATTTGCCTTTCTGATGGTCGCGGTAGTGGCGCGTGACGGTGCCGTGGGCGGCTTCCGCTTCCATCGTGCCGCCGTCGGGCGTCACCAGCACCGACGTCATCAAGCCCAGCGAGCCGAAACCCTGGGCCACGGTGTCGCTCTGCACGTCGCCGTCGTAGTTTTTGCAGGCCCACACGAAGTTGCCGTTCCACTTCAGGGCCGAGGCCACCATGTCATCAATCAGTCGGTGCTCGTAGGTGATGCCGGCGGCCTGAAACTTAGCCAGGTAGTCCTGCTCGTAAATCTCCTGGAAGATGTCCTTGAAGCGGCCATCGTACTTCTTCAGGATGGTGTTTTTGGTGCTCAGGTACAGCGGCCAGCCCTTGCTCAGGGCCTGGTTGAAGCAGGCGTGGGCGAAGCCGCGAATGCTCTCGTCGGTGTTGTACATGGCCAGGGCTACGCCGTCGCCTTTAAAGTTGTACACCTCAAACGACTGCGTTTCGCCGCCGTCTTCGGGCTGGAAGGTTACGGTGAGCTTGCCCTTGCCCTTGGTCACGAAATCGGTGGCGCGGTACTGGTCGCCGAAGGCGTGGCGGCCGATGCAGATGGGGGCCGTCCAGTTGGGCACCAGGCGGGGCACGTTGCTCATCACGATGGGCTCGCGGAACACGGTGCCGTCCAGGATGTTGCGGATGGTGCCGTTGGGCGATTTCCACATCTGCTTCAGGCCAAACTCGGCCACGCGCTCCTCGTCGGGGGTGATGGTGGCGCACTTAATACCCACGCCGTACTGCCTGATGGCGTTGGCCGAGTCGATGGTGACCTGGTCGTTGGTCTGGTCGCGGTACTCGATGCCGAGGTCGTAATACTTAATGTCCAGCTCCAGGTAGGGAAGAATCAGCTTATCCTTGATAAACTTCCAGATGATGCGCGTCATCTCGTCGCCGTCGAGCTCGACAACCGGGTTGGCTACTTTAATTTTTGACATTACAAGGGGTTTAGGGAGAAGTTGTTGCGGGCTCGCACCGAAATAAACGCGGCCTTAGCAGGGGGTAAATATAAAAGCCAGCGCCGGGCTTTGGCGATGGATGTACTATCGTTTGTGAGGCCGGGGCAGCATCCGCGCCGCTATTTGTGAAACGATTTCTCGCCCACCGGAATGGCGACCCGCAAGCGATTTTCGGCCGGCGGTACCGGGCAGCTGTACGCATTATTATAGGCGCAGTACGGATTGTAGGCGCGGTTGAAATCGAGCTCAATTTCCGAATCGTTCAGCTTCGGCACGGGCGCGTCGAGGTAGCGGCCGCCGCCGTAAGTATCGTGCCCGTTGGTGAGGTCGGTGAACGGGATGAACAGCGTGGAATCGCGGCCATCGGCTTTCAGGTAGAGGCGCAGCTCCTGCGGCGCGTTGTTGATGTTGAATTTGACCGAGCCCCAGCTCAGGTATTTCTCGGCTTGGTTATCGGTGGTTTGCAGCCGGATGGTGTCGGGATTTTTATTGCGCGAAATATCCGCGTGCGGCACGAAGGCCAGGTCGCCGGGGTAATATTTCAGGCTGTCGAATTGGGCTTTTTGCGCGGTTTCGAGCGGTGAGTTTTCGCTTTGCCGGAAAGACTGATTTTTATCGCGCCGAAATTTATTCAGCTGCGCTAAATAGGTGCTGTTACTGGGCTTCGCGTCGTTCAGCGAGTAATAGATGATGCCGATAATTGCAACGGCGAGGGTAATTTTTTTAAGCATTAAATGTTTGATACAAGTGTTAAATAAGGATAAAGCGAGACGTCACGCAGAGCGCGGCGAAGCATCGTTACCGCGCAACTAACTCAATCGATTGGATTACTACTGTGGTAAAGATGCTTCGCTACGCTCTGCATGACGTTCCTTCATCGCGTCCGTCCTCTGTTCTTACAACATGCCCTCATCGGCAAAGCTGTAATAGCCGGCCTCCGCGAAAATAAGATGGTCGAGAATCGGTAAATCCAGAAAATTGCCGGCTTCCTTTAATTTCTTGGTGAGCTGAATATCGGCGGCGCTGGGGTTGCGGTTGCCGCTGGGATGGTTGTGCACCAGAATAATGCTGCTGGCCAATTGTTCGAGGGCTTCCTTGAAAATCATTTTCGGGTCGGCCACGGTGCCGGCCACGCCGCCGCGGCTGATGGCGGTTTTGCGCATCACTACGTTGGCCCGGTTCAGCAGAATGACCCAGAACTCTTCGTGCGGCAGGTCCATCAGGTTCGGGCGAATCACGTTGTAAATATCGCGCGAGCAGGTGATGGTGGTGCGCGGGGCGGCATCGGCCTCCCGGCGGCGGCGGCCCAGCTCCAGCGCGGCCACCACCGTGATGGCCTTGGCCGGGCCGATGCCGGGGTGGCGGCAGAGCTGTTTCACGCTCTCACGGGCCAGCTGGTTGAGGTCGTTGCCCACGCCTTGCAGCATGCGCATGCCCACATCCACCGCCGACAGCCTGGTGGTGCCCGAGCCGATGAGAATGGCCAGCAGCTCGGCATCGGAAAGGGCGGCGCGGCCTTTGGCCAGCAGCTTTTCGCGCGGGCGGTCATCCTCAGCCCAGCTCTTAATACCAGAAACAGTAGGGGCGGAGTAGGCGGGCTGCGAGGCCTGGGGTTCGGGCAGCTGCTCAGGGGTTTCCATGCGGAGTGGGGGTGGTAGATGTAAAAAGTGCACTAAATGTAAAGCAAAAGCCGGCCTGGCACGTTTAAGCTTCGCAGCTGCCAGCGCACCGATGCGCGGCGGCCTTATGGCGATTCTGGTTCGATATGCGAAATCCGTTGGTTGTATGGTTGGTGCTGGCCGCGATTGTGCTGGCCGAATATTATGGGTATCAGGCCGTGCGCACGGCCACGCAGCACCTGGAGCCGGGCAGCCGGCGCGGCGCGGCCGTAGGCTACTGGGTGCTCACGGTGGCCGTTTGGGGCCTGGCCATTTGGGCGGGCAGCACCCGCCAGACGGGCAACACCGTGCTCAAAAGCTACCTGATGAGCCTGCCGCTGCTACTGCTGGCCGGCAAGCTGTTCATGCTGCTGCCGCTGTTGCTCGAAGACCTCACGCGCCTGGGCCGCTGGGCCGTGGGCAATGGTGCCCGGTCCGCCGGCACCACGGCCGTGGCTATTCCGCGCAGCGAGTTTCTGGCCAAGGTTACGCTGGCGCTGGGGGCCATTCCGGCCGTGGCGCTGCTGTGGGGCATGGTGAAAGGCGGCACCGATTACACCGTGCGGCGCGTGCAGCTGAAATTTCCGAACCTGCCGCCGGCGTTTGACGGCTTCAAGGTGCTGCAGATTTCGGACCTGCACACTGGCAGCTTCAACTCGACCGAGCCGCTGGAGCGCGCCGTAGCTATGATTAATGCCCAGGGCGCCGACCTGATTTTGATGACCGGCGACCTGGTGAACAACCGCGCCACCGAGGTTGAGCCGCACATTCCGGCGCTGCAGGGCATCCGGTCGGCGCTGCCGATTTTCTCCAGCCTCGGCAACCACGACTACGGCGACTACGTGGCCTGGGAAAGCCCGGCGGCCAAGCGCGCCAACCTGGAGCGTCTGATGCGGAACCACGCCAAAATCGGCTGGACGCTGCTCAACGACACCAGCCACGTTATCGAGCGCGGCGGCGATAAAATTGCCGTGCTCGGCGTGCAAAACTGGAGTTCGCACGCCAACTTCCCCAAGCATGGCAACCTGCCGCAGGCCCACGCGGCCAGCGGCGACGCGCCGTTCAAGATTCTGCTGTCGCACGACCCCTCGCACTGGGACGCCCAGGTGCTCAACTACCCCGACATCGACCTGACCCTGAGCGGCCACACCCACGGCATGCAGTTCGGCGTGAACCTGCCTTTTCTGAAGTGGAGCCCCGTGAAATACGTATATAAGCAGTGGGCCGGCCTGTACGAGCAGGGCCGCCAGAAGCTGTATGTGAACGTGGGCCTGGGCTTTCTGGGCTACCCGGGCCGGGTGGGCTTTCTGCCCGAAATCACGGTGTTTGAGCTGCGTCGGGCATAAAAAGAGGGGATGCTATATCGCCGGGGTAACATCTTTTCGGGGGTTGCCGTAAAGCGCGCCCAAACCCATTGTGGTTTGCTTTTTCCATCATTCTATTTCCAGTCATGAAAAATTCCCTCTTGATTCTCGCCGGCGCTGCCGCACTCTCCCTGGCTTCCTGCTCGCAGGAGAAGACCACCGAGGTAACCACCGTGCCCGCCGACGGCACCACCACAACTACCACCTCGGCCACGACCACCGGCCCCATGACGGATGCCGACATTGAAGCCCGCGCCCAGCGCATTGCCGACAAAATGGTGGCCAGCATGAAAATCACGGACCCGGCCATGAAAACTAAAATCCGGACGGTGTACGTGAACCGCTACAAGCGCATGAACGAGATGCGCACCAAGTATGGCACCGACACTACTGGTATGGCCGCCGCCATGCGCGAGTCGAACATGAACACCGATACCGAGTTCAAGTCGGTTTTCACCGACCCCACCCAGTACCAGGCCTACGAGTCGACCCGCACCACGTACTACGCCGACGATAATGCCCCGATGGACGGCAACATGGCCTCGGTTGATACCACGGGCTCATCATCATCGTCGAACATGTCGGCTACCCCCACCACCACCACGACCGATAACATGAGCGGTTCAGCCGACATGAGCGGCGCGGGCGTATCGAAAATGAAAGCCAAAGCCGAAGACGGCAGCAAAATCAAAGTGAAAGAAAACGGCAAGGTGAAAACCAAAGACGCCGACGGCACCAAAGCAAAAAACTAGTGGTTTGGTCGATGTAATCGGCCGAACCATCGCTGAAAAGCCCGCGCCTGCAACGGTGTGGGCTTTTTTTGGCTCCCCCGGTTGCTACTTTGTGCTGCCGTTGCGTTTCTCCTGTTAATGATTGTTGAACTAATGCGTTGTGTACGGGCTGTTTGGCCCCGGCTGGCCCTGCTGCTGGGCCTGTGGGCCTGGGCCGGCGTGGCCCGCGCCCAGGCCCCGGAATCGGTGCGGGTGAGCGGTAGCGTGGCCGAGGCCCGCTCGCGCCTGCCCATCCCGGGGGCTACCGTGCAGGTGCAGCGCACGCGCCGCGGCGTGGTGTCGGGCACCACCGGCGAGTTCAGCATCGACGTGCTGCCCACCGATACCATTCTGTTCCGGGCGTTAGGCTTTAAGCCGCAGCGCCTGCCGCTGGGGGGCACGGGCCTCTCGCAGCTGGTGGTGCGCATTCTGCTGGTGCGCGACAGCGTGCAGCTGGGCAACGTGCAGGTGACGGCCGACCGGCCCGACCGCGCCATTATCAACCGGGCGCTGCGCAACATAAAGCGCCCCAAGCCCCCGGTGGTTAGTGGCGTGAAACGCCCGCCCAAGCCCAAACCCCTGTTCGCCGTCGACTCGACCGCGCCCAAAGCGCCAATTCCCACCATCGCCAGCCCGGTGAGCCTGCTCTACGACCAGTTCTCACGTGAGGGCAAGCAGCGCCGCAAGATGGAGCAAATTGAAGCCGAGCAGCGAGCCGAAAAAGCCCGCAAGGCCCGCGCCGACTACAACAAAGCCTTTCGGGACAACCGCGGCTACGAGCCGTGAAACAATTATCGATGAGCAGGGAACAATGAGCAATTGGCGGCAAACGTCAAAAGCCTGTTGTTCCCTGCTCATTGATAATTGTTCATGGATAACTGTTCACGGTTTACCCGCGTAAGCCTGGAGTATGAAAATCGGCTACCCTTGTGTAAACGAAGCCATGGACTGCAGCTCCGGCAATACGTTCCGGCTGGCTTCGTACTCGGATGAGCGGGTGGTGGCGGCCGTAGCGGCCAACCTGGCCTGTCTGCGCCGGATGCTGGAATGGAACGTGGCCCAGGGCCTGCTCTTCTTTCGCATCGGCTCCAGCATCGTTCCCTTCGGCTCGCATTCAGTCAACACGTTTCCGTGGCGGTCACATTTCGCGGCCGAATTTCGCGCTATTGGCGACTACATCAAGACCCAGCGCCTGCGGGTGAGCTTTCACCCCGACCAGTTTGTGGTGCTGAACTCGCCCAGCCCCGACATCGTGCGCCGCAGCATCGAGGAGCTGGAGTACCAGGGCGCGATGCTCGATTTGATGGGCCTCGATAGTACGGCCAAGCTGCAGATTCACGTGGGTGGGCTGTATGGCGACCGGGAACTGGCCATCAGCCGCTTTGCGCAGGTATACGCCACCTTGCCCGCTGCGCTGCGGGCCCGACTGGTAGTGGAAAACGACGACCGGCTGTTCTCGTTGCGCGACTGCCTGCAACTGCATCAGCTTACGGGAGTACCTATTCTGTTCGATAATTTCCACCACGAGTGCCTCAACCATGGCGAGCCTATGCCCGAGGCCCTGCGCCTGGCCGCTACCACCTGGCACCCCACCCGCGACGGCGTGCCCATGATGGATTACAGCTCGCAGGCCCTGGGCGAACGCAAAGGCAAGCACACCACCGACCTCGTGGACGAGCAGTTTGCCGCCTTCCTCGACAACCTGCAGGGGCTGGATTTCGACATCATGCTCGAAATTAAAAACAAGGAAGCCAGTGCCCTGCGAGCCGTGGACATCCTGCGGGAGCGTGGCCTGAGCGCCGCCGCTCCTAACCTGCCCATTCCGCCGCTCGCGTTGGCCACCGGGGTCCAAAATAAAAAGTCATAACCCTGCCGTAGCCGAATAGGCATGGTAAAACGCTGCATTCTTTCTCATCTCAATTACCCAGTAAAATGCCCTCCGACCACCTTCTTGCCACCATCAGCGCCCTGAAAAACGGGCTCACCAGCCTGCCCCTGGGCTCGGGCATGGACAACACCGAAACCTGGCAGCAGCAGATGCTGCAAAGTGGCCAGCCCGGCCTGCAGGACATTGCCCGCGAAATGGGCAACCTGCAGTCACTCCTTTCCAGCGGTGCATTGAGCGCCCGCGCCATCGGCGATTCCCTCACCATGCTGGGCAACCAGACCAGTGAAGCCAGCGCCGACGCTTCCACCGACCTCAAAAAGCCCTTGGTAGAGCTGGCCGACCTGCTGCGCCGCCACGGTGGCGACTTGCTGGCCCACGCCGATAAAAGTCAGCGCTAGGCACTTCCTCAGTAACATTAAAAGGCCCCGTTCGTCACCGAATGGGGCCTTTTGACATTGCCAGTACCAGCGGGCGGGGGCTAGTTGGGCCGTGCGTTGCTGCTGCTACGCTGGCGCGAGCGACTGGGCACCACGTCGGTCGACTGGCGCGGCCGCCGGTCGTGGATGATGGGCTGCTCGCGCACATCGGGAATGGTGTTGGGCGAGCTCTCAGGCGTAGCGGCGGGCGCGAAGCCCCGGTCGTCGAGTTGGCGGCTAGGCTGGGCATCGCGGTTGGTGATGGTGCGCTGCACGTCGGGTGGGCCCTGAATGGTACTTTGGTTGAGGGCCGGGTTTACGGGAGGCACGGTGGTTTGGCCCTGGCTGCCGCCGCGCACGGGAGCGGTGGGGTCGAAGGGCAGGGTCTGAGCCTGGGCCGTGGCCGCGAGGAGCAGGCCGGCCAGGAGTAAGGAGTAATGCATAGCGGTGAGACGGATATAATAAAAAAGCCGGCCGCTTCGGAAGAAACAGCCGGCCTACCCTTTTATACGCTTTTGAGCGATAAACGGTTAGTTCATTGATTTGCCTTTCATCTTGCCTTTGCTGGCTTTGGTTTTCATGGTGCGGCTGTCCGAATTGCGAGTGCGCATCGAGCCGTCGCT
>JANNDE010000427.1:0-1159 GCA_031387395.1 Hymenobacter sp. | reverse complement strand
ATCAGTGACGACCAGCAGCTGCTCTGCTTCGCGGTGGCGCTTTGGAACGGCAAGGACACTATGCTCAAGGAGCGCCTGTTTGGGCTCACCAACGGCCAGGGCAACCACGGCGAGGACGTGAAGGAGCAATACTACTACCTCGATAGCACGCCCACGCACTCCTACATGCGGATGCTGTATAAGTATCCGCAGCGCAAGTTTCCGTACGGCCAGTTGGTGAAGGAAAACGGCCGCCGCACCCGCCAGGAGCCGGAATACGAGCTGCTCGATACCGGCATCTTCGACCAAGCCCGCTACTTCGACGTGTACATCGAGTACGCCAAGGCCGGCCCCGAAGACGTGCTTATCAAGCTCACGGTGCACAACCGCGGCCCCAAGAAGGCCACCGTACAGCTGCTGCCGCAGCTCTGGTTTCGCAACACCTGGAGCTGGGATGCCAAGGCCACCCGGCCCGGCATGCGTGAGTCGCAGCCCGGCGCAGTGCACGCCCAGCACCCTCAGCTGGGCCACTACCACCTCTACTGCGACCAGCACGACGGCCGCCTGCCGGAGCTGCTGTTCTGCGAAAACGACACCAACGGCGTCCGCCTTTACAACCTTCCGGCGGAAGGCCGTCACTTCAAAGATGGCATCAATGATTATGTGGTCGACGGCGACGCCACAGCCATCAACGAGGAGCAGGAGGGTACCAAAGCGGCGGCCCAATACCAGCTGAGCGTGCCGGCCGGCGAGGCCCGCACCGTGCGCCTGCGCCTGAGCCAGCCCTGGCAGGATGCGCCGTTTGCCGACTTCGACCACCTGTTTCAGCTGCGCCAGACTGAGGCCGACGACTTCTACGACTGCATCCAGGAAGGCCTGCCCGCCGACCCCGACGTGCGCAACGTGCAGCGCCAGG
This sequence comes from Hymenobacter sp., assembly GCA_031387395.1. Classification (GTDB taxonomy): domain Bacteria; phylum Bacteroidota; class Bacteroidia; order Cytophagales; family Hymenobacteraceae; genus Hymenobacter. The sequence goes on along the minus strand of JANNDE010000427.1, from coordinate 264 downwards.
CCTTCGCGGGCATGCTCTGGAGCAAGCAGTTCTACTATTATGATGTCAGCCAGTGGCTGGTCGGTGACCCGACCGGCCACAAGGCCCCGGCCGACCGCCGCGCCGGCCGCAACAGCACCTGGCGCCACCTCTACAACCACGACATCATCTCGATGCCCGACAAGTGGGAGTACCCGTGGTACGCGGCCTGGGACCTGGCTTTCCACTGCATTCCGCTGGCCATGGTCGATGCCGAGTTTGCCAAGCAGCAGCTGCGCCTGTTCA
>JANNDE010000405.1:0-1613 GCA_031387395.1 Hymenobacter sp. | reverse complement strand
GTTGCGGAAGGCTTTGGCGAAGGCTTCGATGGTGAGGTCGTCGGCGTCGTCGGGGTTGCGCACCATCTTCAGCACCACGTGGTACACTGGCTTCTTGTAGATCTGCATCAGCTCAGCATAGGCCTTTTCGTCGCTGTTTTCAACGGCGGCGCGAATCAGCTTGAAGTCGTGCTTGGCTTTGGCAGAGAATTGTTTTTCCTGATTGTTTACTTCCATCGGAGGTTGCGGTAGAGGAACAGCGACATTCCTAGAGCGAAATAATAAAAAAAGTAGACAACGTCCAGTATCGGCAGCAGCAGCACCGGCAGCGGGTCGTCAAGACACCGGCTCAGACGCTGGTACGTGGCGCATACCAGGGCGGTGCGCACCGCCCAAAGGCCACCCAAAGGTACCCAATCGGCCCGGGAAAACAGCAACCCCAGACTGACCCCGTAGAAAAGCAGATTGCTTCCGATAAAGTTTCCTAGCCGCAGCCGGTCAGCGAGGCGGTAGTGCTGCCCGGCCGACAGATGCCGCCGCTTCTGCCGCCACCACGCGCCCCAGCTGCGGGCCGGTTCGCTGATGGTGTGGGCACCCGGCCCGGCCACTACGGCCACCCGCGTGCCTTGCGCCACGGCGTCCTGCACCAGCAGGTCATCGTCGCCGGAGAGGCTGCGGATGTGGGAGGCAAAGCCTTTCGTTGCCTGAAAAACCGGGCGTATATAGGCCATGTTGCGCCCCACGCCCATGTAGTGTTTGCCGCGCCACGCGAAAGATAGATACTGCGCGCCGGTCAGTAGGGTTTCAAACCGAATGAGCCTATTCAGAAAGCCCGGTTCCGGCGCGTAGGCCGAGTAGCCCAGCACCAGCCCGGCGGGCTGCCGGAAGCCGGCCGCCATGTGTTTCACCCACTGGGTGGTAGCCGGCACGCAGTCGGCGTCGGTGAAAAGCAGCTGCGGGTAGCGGGCAGCCTCAATGCCCAGCGTAAGGGCATATTTTTTGGGCGAGAGGCCGGTGGGCGTGCGGCTTACGCTCACGAGGCGCACGTTGGGGTGGTCTTGCGTGAACTGTTGCACATAGAGATGCGTGCCGTCGTCGGAACGGTCGTCGATGAGCACGATTTCGAAGCCGGCGGGATACTCCTGCCTGAGGAGCAGCGGCAGCAGGCGGCGCAGGTTGGGCAACTCGTTGTGGGCGCACACCAGCACCGAAACGGGCGCGGCCCCGGCCCCGGTGGGAACGGGCTCCGGCGGGCGCGTGGCGAAGGGCCAGAAGTAGTAGGCGGCAAAGTAGAGCTGCACCAGCACGCAGGCCAGTAGCAGCCACACGGCCAGGGGGAAATTCAGGGACAAGACGTACGGCGTGAATTAGTCGGTAAAAGTAGGCATTCGGGGTGGGCGGAGTACCTTTGTGGTAATCAGAAGCTGGGAGCCAGGAGCTGGAAACAGGAGGAAATCGGCCAAATGGCTTTATTCTTCCCTTAACTAAGCTCCTGGCTTCCAGCTCCTGACTCCTAGCTTCTCCCGAATGACCTTCGACTTAGTAACGCAAGACCCGCACACCAAGGCCCGCGCCGGCGTGGTGCATACGGCGCACGGCGCCATCGAAACGCCCATATTCATGCCCGTGGGCAC
>JANNDE010000392.1:0-1001 GCA_031387395.1 Hymenobacter sp. | reverse complement strand
CAAGGAAATCATTGCTCATCTAATGGCCACCGATCCGGCGGCGCTGCGCAGCGGCCACTTTTCGCGGCAGCTCAGCTAGCGGCTACAGCGGCGGTTTGCCTATTTTAGCGACGTCTTTTCCGCCATCTAAGGCCGGAGCCTGGAGCAGTACGTTATCCGGCAGCGCGTGGGAGCGGCCCGGTGCCTGCTGCGCGAGGGGACGTTGCCCGTGGGCCGCGTGGCGCGGGAGTTGGGTTACAGCAATTTGGGGCACTTATCGCGGCAGTTTCAGCGCGAAACGGGCACTTCGCCCACCGAATACCGCCGGCAATGCCTGGCAACTGTGGTGAATCAGCTCAGTGCCGAAGAATAGAATAATTTTGGTGAATCGTGTGAATTATGCAGGGAGTGGTTGGCAATCGTGCACAACAAGGCCGGCCAATGGGAGTAAACCAGCACATACCATCATCCACCTAATCCTCTTTCCCATGCACGCTCAAAACCAAAGTCTCCTCGATGCCCTCAACGCCTGCATCGCCTCGTGCGAGCATTGCGCCACCGCCTGCCTCAGCGAGCAGGATGTAAAAATGATGGCCCGCTGTATTAGCCTCGACCGGGATTGCGCCGACATCTGCGCCCTGACCGCCCGCTTCGTGGCCCGCGGCTCGGAGCACGCCGCCCACCTGCTGAAGGAGTGCGCCGAAATCTGCAAGGCCTGCGGCGACGAGTGCGAAAAGCACGGTGCCCACTCCGCGCATTGCAAGGAGTGCGCCGAAGCCTGCCGCCGTTGCGAGCAGGCCTGCCGCCAGGGTATGAGCATGGCTGCTTAAATAGCTCAATGACTCAGCATGGAAAAGCCAGCTAGCGTCATGCAAGCTGGCTTTTTTGTGCTTTAAATGTGTGCGAATCATGTAAGCTGGTAGCGCAATTCTGTACCCCTTTCAGCGCACGTACTGATACTTTCGGGCGTTATCCAACTGAAACCGACCCGCTCGGCTTACCTCAATCCCTGCTCTCATGAA
>JANNDE010000372.1:0-6911 GCA_031387395.1 Hymenobacter sp. | reverse complement strand
TTCGGCCGCCTCAAGCAGTATCGCCGCCTGGCCACCCGCTACGAAAAGACGGTCGTTTCCTTCCTCGCCTTTTGGCATATCGGGGCAGCAATAGATTGGCTTAGATAAATAACTGATTTATTAATTGTCCTCACGCTCTAGTTCACCGGCGTGGGGGCGGCTGGCGTCAGCTTCACGCCCGTGAACTGCTGCGGGCTGCCTACCGAGGCCATGGGCTCGATGCGCAGGCGCTTGTCGTACTTGCTCACGTTGGCCAGCTTCAGTAGCGTAGTGTAGTCGGCGATGTGCCCGCTCTTGGTTTTGATGAAGTAGCTGTTCACGCGCAGCGTGGCCGGGTCGTAGCTGACTTCCAGGGCGGTAGTGTCGCGCCAGTAGGTGTAGCGGGCTTCGGTCGCGCCGGTTTCCGACTGGCGGGGCGTGCGGTCGCGGTCGGGCCGCACCGACTGGCTGATGAGGGGGCGGGCAATTTCGTCGGCGTTCAGCCCCAGCAGGGCGGGCACGTCGAAGGCGCGCTGCACGGCGGGGGCCGGCGGCGGCGTCATCGATACGCTGGGGTTTTCGGTGGCGGGGCGGTCGGTGCTGGCGCAGCTTAGCAGCAGGGCCAGCGGCAGGAGGGAGGCGTAGCGTTTCATAAAAATCGGGTCGTAAGGATAAAAATCCTTGTACGCAACTGCGCGCCTAACTGGCGAAACCCGAGCGAATTACCCGCCTGCTAAATGCTACCCGGGCAGCGTGAGCAGCCCCGCAATGCCCTTCACGTTGAGGCGCGCGAACTTGCGGATGCGGTCGAACCGGGCATCGGTTTCGGCCCACTCCTCGTCGGGCGGCAGGGGACGGGGAATGTGGGTTTCGAGCAGGCCGAAGATGGACGCGGCGATGTCGAAATAGCCCAGCAGCAGCAGGTAGAGCTGTTTTTTTTCGGCTTCCGAGTAGCCCTTGGTGCGAATAGCTTTGGTGAGCGTGTCGAGCTGGGTGGTTTCGTCGGTGTAGAGGTCGCGCAGAACGTGGCGGCTGCGCCAGTACTCGGCCAGCACCTCCGCGGGCACGCCACTCACCGAAAACGGGAAGTCGGTGGCAAAGGCCGAGGCCTTCAGAAAGGCCGTTTCGGCCGCGTACAGCGGGGCCAGGTGCTTTTGCAGGCTGGCCCAGAGGCCGGCCCGGGCGCGGTCGAAGCCCGGGGTGGCGGGGGTGTCGGGAGTCGTCATAGAAAGACAGATGAAATCGCCGCAAAGCTACCCCACAGCCGGCGCGAAAAGCCACCCGGCCCGGTCGGGAATGGTCCTTGCGATTCCCCGGCTGCGTACGAGCCCTTAAACTTCGGACCATATGCCTCTCCGTTCCGCTTCGCCCGCTCCCGCCCCCTTCGACGCCGACGCGCGGCTGCGTTGGGTCAGCCATATCGCGCACCTCATGGACAGCCGGTTCCGGCTGCCCGGCACCCGTTTCCGCTTCGGGCTCGACCCGCTGCTGGGCTTGCTGCCCATCGTGGGCGACCTCTCCACCACGGTCGTTTAGCAGGCTCTGCAGCTCACCCAGCTGCGCCACGGGGCCAGCGGCGCGCTGGTGGTGCGCATGGCCCTCAACATCTTCCTCGACACCGTGGTGGGCGGCATACCCATCCTCGGCAGCGTGTTCGACGTTGCTTACAAAAGCAACGAGCGCAATGTGGCCCTGCTCCGCCGCCACTACGCCGAAGGCCGGCATGCGGGCAGTGGCCGGGGGCTGGTGGTGCTGTTGCTGCTGGGGTTTTTAGTGGTTTTTGCACTGGTGGCCTGGAGCAGCGTGGTGCTGCTGCGCTGGGGCTGGCACTTCTTCGAAGCGCATTCGGCGGTGAGCGTGTAGTCCCGCGCCTGACCTAATGATTAGGATAAAATGCAAAAAGGCCATTTCCGGACTAGAAATGGCCTTTTCTTGCAAACTGGCGGTCTGGACGGGACTCGAACCCGCGACCTCCGCCGTGACAGGGCGGCATTCTAACCAACTGAACTACCAAACCGTTTGCCTTGGTGGAGAAGCCGTGTGCTTTTCCGTTTTGGTGATACAAAGGTAGGGCAAGAAAACTGCGCCCTGCAAACCTGGGGCCAATATTTCTTCAAAAAGGAGGTATAAAGGGAGCTTTGGGGTTGTTTCTCAGGAACATTAATTTTTGCGGCGTGCCGCAACGACGGATGTTTTACCTTTGTCAACCGCCGTGTCGACGGCATTTAGGGATAGTAGTGGAGGTGGTCGTTCCCATTCAGACCGCTGCCACCCGCTATTTTCGCCTTCCCACTCACTTGCCAAGCCATTTGCCGCTCATGCTTCTTGATTTTGAACAACCCATCGCCGCCCTCGAAGGCAAACTCCTCGAAATGCAGAAACTCGCCGCCGAAAGCGACGTGGAAGTAGGTGAGGCCGTCGCGGCGTTGGAAAAACGGATTAAAGACCTCAAAAAGGAAACCTACGCTAACCTCACGCGCTGGCAGCGGGTGCAGCTTTCGCGCCACCCGGAGCGGCCCTACACCCTGGACTATATCGAGGGGATGGCCGATAAGTTTGTGGAGCTGCACGGCGACCGCACCGTGGGCGACGACAAGGCGATGGTGGGCGGCTTCGGCGAGATTGACGGGCACACCGTTATGTTCATTGGCCAGCAGAAGGGGCACAACACCAAGCAGCGGCAGTTTCGCAACTTCGGCATGCCCAACCCCGAGGGCTACCGCAAGGCCCTGCGCCTGATGAAGCTGGCCGAGAAATTCAACGTGCCCATTGTATCGCTGATTGATACGCCCGGCGCATTCCCCGGATTGGAAGCGGAAGAACGGGGGCAGGGCGAAGCCATTGCCCGCAACCTGAAGGAGATGTTTATGCTGAAAGTGCCGGTCGTGTGCGTCATCATTGGCGAGGGCGCGAGCGGCGGGGCCCTGGGCATTGCCATCGGCGACCGCGTGCTGAAGCTGGAAAAAACCTGGTACTCGGTGATTTCGCCGGAGTCGTGCAGCAGCATTCTGTGGCGCTCGTGGGACTATAAGGAGCAGGCGGCCGAGGCGCTCAAGCTCACGGCCACGGATATGAAATCGGCCGGGCTGGTTGATGGCATCGTGAAGGAGCCGTTGGGTGGCGCGCACACCGCGCCCGAAATCATGATTGAGACCCTGAAAAACACGCTGTTGAAGACGCTGAAAGAATTGGCCGCCATTCCGGCCGAAGACCGGATTTCGCAGCGGATTGACAAATTCTCGGCGATGGGCGTAGTGGTGGGCTGAGAATTAAAAATTAAAAATTATGAATTAAAAATAGGGTGATTTATCGGCGTGCGCAGGAATCACATTTTTAATTTTTCACTTTTAATTTTTAATTCATTTTATGAAAATTCATACGATAGATACCGGCCTGTTCAAGCTCGACGGCGGGGCCATGTACGGCGTGGTGCCGCGCAGCATGTGGCAGAAGCTGAACCCGCCCGATGCCAACAACATGTGCACCTGGGCCATGCGCTGCCTGCTGATTGAGGACGGCGGCCGACTGCTGCTCGTCGACAACGGCATTGGCGATAAGCAGGACGAGAAGTTTCGCGGCCACTTTTACCTGCACGGCGACGACACATTGGAAAAATCGCTGCGCAAGCTGGGCTTCACGAGCGCCGATATTACCGACGTTTTTCTGACCCACCTGCACTTCGACCATTGCGGCGGCTCGGTGCAGCGCCGGCCCGACGGGGCGCTGCAGCTGGCTTTTCCCAACGCCACGTACTGGAGTAACGAGGACCATTGGAACTGGGCCGTAACGCCCAATCCGCGCGAAAAGGCCAGCTTTTTGCACGAAAACATTCTGCCCATTCAGGAAAGCGGGCATCTGAAATTTGTGGATTTGGCCAGTGGCGTGCCCGATGCGCTGCCGCAGTTCCGCGAAATTATCGTGGCCAACGGGCACACCGAGCAGATGATGGTGCCGCTGCTGGAATACCAGGGCCGCACGCTGGCATTTATGGCCGATTTGCTGCCCAGCGTGGGCCATGTCCCGCTGCCCTACGTGATGAGCTACGACGTGCGCCCGCTCGTGACGATGACCGAGAAGGAAGCCGTGCTGCGCCGCGCCGCCGCCGAAAACTGGGTGCTGCTGCTCGAACACGACCCCATCAACGAGGCCTGCACCGTGGCGCTGACCGACCGGGGCGTGCGCCTCGACCAAACCCTGCGGCTGGCGGATTTATAGGCCCGGCGGTGGTTGCAGGCGCTGGTTTTGCGTAAGGAGCCAATGCCGGCGCGCAGTGGCTTGTGGGCGGGCGTTTCTCACACTTTCAGCAGCAGTTATGGCCCAGCTTGGGTTGGCATTATCGGGGGGCGGGGCGCGGGGCATTGCGCACCTGGGCGTGCTGGCCGCGCTCGACGAGCTGCAGTTGCCCATTGGCCAGCTGGCCGGGGTGAGCTCGGGGGCCATTGCCGGCGTATTTTACGCGGCCGGCTTTCCGCCGCGCGAGATTTTGCGGCTGCTGCTGGCGACCAACTTGTTTCGGCTGGCGCGGCCGGCCTTCAGCCGGTTTGGGCTGCTGCACTTCGATGCCGTGGAGGAGCTGCTGGCCCGGCACTTGGGCAGCACGCGCACGTTTGAGCAGCTGAGCCGGCCGCTGACGCTGGTGGCGACCGATTTGATGGTAGGCGAGTCGGTGTATTTCAGCAGTGGGCCACTGCTGCCGCCGCTGCTGGCCTCGTCGGCGGTGCCCATCCTCTACCGGCCGGTGGAGTACCAGGGCCGGCAGCTGGTGGACGGCGGCCTGCTCAACAACCTGCCCGTGGAGCCGCTGCTGGGCCAGGCCGACCTGCGCGTGGTGGGCGTGCACTGCAACCCCATCAACGCCGAAGCCCGCATCCCCACTTTCCGCCGCCTCATCGAGCGCACGCTGCACTTGGCCATCAATGCCAACACTGCCGCCCGCAAGGCCCAGTGCCACCTGCTGCTGGAGCCGCCCGAGCTGCGGCACTACCGCCCCCTGGGCTACAAGCGCGGCCCCGAGCTGTTCGATATCGGCTACCGTTACACGATGAGCCAGGCGGCCGCGCTGGCGGCGCTTTTGTAGTAGCGCGGACCTGGTAGTCCGCGCTACGGTTCCATTACTCCAGAACAGTGCGGCATTGTGCGCGGCAACCCATCTTTGCAGCCCGGTTTGGCTGGCTCAATGCTGAAACCCGATTGCTGACTCCCTGATTCTTTAAATTCCGCATTGCTGTTCATGACCCCACGCGAAAAAGCTCCCTTTTGGCACACCATGGCTACGCTTGTCTTTAAAGTGGCCGGCTGGCACCTGGGCGAGATTCATAACCCGGAAATCAAAAAGAGCATGATGATTGCGGCCCCCCACACCAGCAACTGGGATATTATTATGGCCCGGGCCGCCTTTTACCTCATGGGCGTGCCCGTGCGCTTCACCGTGAAAAAGGAGTGGACCGAAAACTGGGCCCTGGGCTGGCTGGTGAAGGCCATTGGCGGCCTGGCCGTGGACCGCAGCCGCAACAATAGCCTCGTGGAGGGCATGGTGAAGCTGTTTGACGCGCATGACGAGCTGGTCATTCTCATCACCCCGGAAGGCACCCGGGCCTACCAGCCGCGCTGGCGCAAGGGCTACTACTTTGCCGCGCTGGGCGCGCACGTGCCTATTCGGCTGGGCTACCTCGACTACAAGGAAAAGGAAGCTGGCATCGGCGAGGCCGTGTGGCCCAGCGGCGACTACGAGGCCGACGAAGCCAGAATCAAGGCCTTTTACCGCACCAAAACCGGGCGCTTTCCGGAAAAGGGGGTGCGCTAGCTGCCCGATATCCGGCGTGGGCGCTTGCTGGCTATGGTCATGGAAAAGCCCCGTGCAGCCGCACCCGAAACGTAGTACCGGTACCCTCCTCGCTGTCGACCTCGATGCCGCCGCCGTGGGCCTGCACCAGGCGGTGAATCAGGAAAAGCCCCACGCCCGTGCCTTCGCCCGCCTGGGGGTGGAAGCGGCGGAACAGGTGGAACAACTCGGTGCCGTGGCGCGCCAAATCAATACCCAGGCCGTTATCGGTGACTTCGAGCACGGGCTGGCCAGCCGTTTTGTAGGTGCGCACCCGCACCCGCAGCGCGCGCCTGGGGTGGCGGTATTTGAGGGCGTTGCCGAGCAGGTTGAGCAGGATGGTGCGCAGGCTGCCGCTCACGTAGGGCAGCTCGGGCAGGGCCGAAAAATCGGAGGCGAGCTGGGCCTGAGCCGCGGCAAACTGCGGCCGCAAATTGCCCAGCACTTCGGCCATCAGTCCCTCGAAGGAAACTGGCTCGAAGGCTTGCTCGATGGGCCCGCGCTGCTCCTGCACCACGGTGGCCAGGTCGGTGATGGTGGTGGAAAGGCTGCCCAGGCACTCCTCAAACAGTCGCAGCACCACGGCTTCGTCGGGGTCGTGGAAGGTGGCCGTGCGGCGTAGCTCGCCAAATAGGCCCGCCAGGTTATTCACGGGCTGCTTGAGGTCGTGGCTGGCCGCGTACACGAAGTTGTCGAGGTCCTGGTTGGTGCGGTCCAGCTGCCGGTTGCGCGCCTGGGCTTCGGCATTGGCCAGGTGCAGGTGGGCATTTTTGTCGTTTAGCTCCTGCCGCACCACGGTTAGCTCGGTCAGCGAGTCGCGCAGCTTCCGGTTCACCTGCTGCAGCTCGGCGTGGTAGCGGCTGACGTACTGCCGCCACTCGTTTTTTTCGATGGCGTGCACCACGGTTTTGTAGAGCAGGTCGCGGTCGAATTGCTGCTTCACCAAGTAGTCGAGGGCCCCGCTGCTGAGGGCGCGCACGGCCAGGCTTTCGCTGCCGCCGCCGGTTATCATCACCACGCACAGGGTGTCGGCCGCGGCCAGCTGCCCAAATTGCTCCAGCAGCTCCAGGCCGTAGACCGGCTTTTCGTCCGGATCGACCTGCTGCTGGTG
>JANNDE010000364.1:0-1511 GCA_031387395.1 Hymenobacter sp. | reverse complement strand
TGAGGCACTGCTTCACGGGAAAGAACGACGATTTGAAGTTGAGGAACTACGAAGGTCGGGCTTTCCCGTTTTTTGCCCAAAATTTCGTGGGGTACAGTAGCCCAATTCTACACATCTATAGTCAACCGAAAGGAGTTTAGTTGGTGTTGCTTTGCTGACCGCCATTTGCGCCGCCGCCACCTTCGACTCATTCTTTTTATGGAAACCACTCATCATCATCCTGCTCCGGCGGTGCCCGCTGGTCCGCCCCCGACGCCAGCGACTGACACTGAAACGGCGACCCTCAACATCGAGGGCATGACCTGCGCTTCCTGCTCCAACTTCGTGGAGAAGGCCCTGAGCCGCACGCCCGGCGTGAAGAGCGCCACGGTAAACCTGGCCAGTGAAAAGGCCACCATTGAATACCTGCCGGGCCAGATTGACCGCGCCGGCCTACGCGCCGCCGTGGAGCAGGCCGGCTACGGCGTGCACGAGGCCAACCCGGCCGTGGCCGCCAACGTGCTGGCTTCCGACGAGGAGCTCGATGCTCGTAAGGCTGCCGCTTACGAGAGCTTGAAACGCCGCTTTCAGGTGGCGGTGGGATTGGCCGTGGTGGTCATGGGCCTGAGTATGCTCATGCTTTGGCCCGCCATGATGAGCCGCGTCTCGATGCCCATCCTTAATTATGTGCTGCTGGCCCTCACCCTGCCGGTACTGCTCTACAGCGGCCGCGAGTTTTACGTGTCGGCTTGGAACGGCTTCCTGCACCGCACGGCCAGCATGGACACCCTGATTGCCGTGGGCACCGGCGCCGCATTTGGCTACAGCCTGGCCGCGACGCTGATTCCGGGCTGGTTCCGGCAGCATGGCATCATGCCGGAAGTCTACTACGACACCACGGCCACCATCATTGCCCTGATTCTGCTCGGCAAGGTGCTGGAGAGCCGGTCTAAGTCCAAGACTTCGGCCGCCATCAAGGCGCTGATGGGCTTGCAGGCCAAAACGGCCCGCGTGGTGCGGGGCGGCCAGGAAATTGACGTGCCCATCGAGCAGGTGCTGGTGGGCGACGAAGTGCTGGTGCGCCCCGGTGAAAAGGTGGCCACCGACGGGCTGATTCTCACCGGCCGCTCGGCCGTGGATGAGAGCATGCTGACAGGTGAGAGCCTGCCGGTGGAGAAAAAGGAAGGCGACAACGTGTTCGGGGCTACCCTCAACAAAACTGGCTCCTTCCGTTTCCGGGTGAGCAAAGTGGGGGCCGAAACCATGCTGGCTCAGATTGTGAAGCTGGTGGAGGAAGCCCAGGGCAGCCGCGCTCCCATCCAGCAGCTGGCCGACAAGGTGAGCGCCGTGTTCGTGCCGGTAGTCATCATGATTGCCATTGCCACGTTCGTGCTCTGGTTTGACTTCGCGCCCGAAACCAGCCGCGTGCCGCTGGCGCTGGTGAATTTCGTGGCCGTGCTCATCATCGCCTGTCCCTGCGCCTTGGGGCTGGCCACGCCCACGGCCATAATGGCTGGCACTGGCGTGGCGGC
>JANNDE010000358.1:0-2760 GCA_031387395.1 Hymenobacter sp. | reverse complement strand
CGAAAAGTCGAAGCGCAGCAGCTTCTCATTCACGAGCGAGCCTTTCTGCTGCACGTGGCTGCCCAGAATTTCGCGCAGGGCGGCTTGCAGCAGGTGGGTGGCCGTGTGGTTGTTCTTGATGAGGGCGCGGCGGGCGGCATCGGGCCGGGCCAGGAACGTCTCGCTCAGCTCCTGCGGCAGCTCTAGCGTGGTGTGGATGATGAGGTCGTTTTCCTTGCTCGTGTTAATCACGCGCACCTTACTCAGGTCCGATTCCAGGTAGCCGGTATCGCCAATCTGGCCGCCGCTTTCCGCGTAGAACGGGGTTTGGTCGAACACCAGCTGGTACTCGGTTTTGCCCTTTTTATCAACTTTTCGGTAGCGCAACAGGCGAGTCGTGGCCTCGTCCTGGTCGTAGCCCACGAACACGTTCGGAACGTCGGTTTCGGTTACGGTCACCCAGTCGCTCTGCTCGGTTTCCTGGGCGTTGCGGCTGCGGCTTTTCTGCTGCTCCAGCTCCTTTTTGAAGCCTTCCTCGTCAACGGTCAGCCCCTTTTCGCGGGCGATGAGGGCGGTGAGGTCGAGCGGGAAGCCGAAAGTATCGGACAGCTCAAACGCGGTTTTACCGTCGATGATGCCACCGTTGGCGCGGGCACTTTCTTCCAGCGCATCGAGGCGGCGCAGGCCGGTTTCCAGCGTTTTCAGGAAGGCAATTTCCTCCTCCTCAATCACGCGCTGCACGAAAGCCGTCTGGGCTTTCAGCTCGGGGAAGATGTTGCGCATCTGCTCGGCCAGCACGGGCACGAGCTTATACAGGAAGGGCTGCTTCTGATTGAGCGACGAGAAGGAATAGCGCACGGCCCGGCGCAAAATGCGGCGGATAACGTAGCCGGCCTTCACGTTCGAGGGCAGCTGGCCGTCGGCAATGGTGAAGGCAATGGTGCGGATGTGGTCGGCGATGACTCGGATGGCGATGTCCGTTTTCTCGTTCTCGGTGGTGGGCTGGTCGGTCACCTTGGCGGGGGAGGTGCCATGGTACTCCACCCCTACTTCCTTGGCGATGAACTGGATGAGGGGCTGGAATACGTCGGTGTCGTAGTTCGACTTCACGCCCGACACGGCCATCATCAGGCGCTCGAAGCCCATGCCGGTGTCCACGCTCTGCTCGGGCAGCTTGATGAGGGACTTATCGGCCAGGCGCTGGAATTCCATGAACACGTTGTTCCAGATTTCCACCACCTGCGGGTGGTCGGCGTTCACGAGGTCGCGGCCGGGGGTGGCGGCGCGCTCCTCGTCGGAGCGCAGGTCGATGTGGATTTCGGTGCAGGGGCCGCAGGGGCCGGTGTCGCCCATCTCCCAGAAGTTGTCCTTCTTGTTGCCGGGCAGGATGCGGTCGTCGGTGGTGTAGGTGCGCCAGAGGTTCTGGGTTTCGGTGTCAGGGCCGGTGCCGTCGGCCTGGTCACCCTCGAAATAAGTGACGTAGAGGCGGTCTTTTTCCAGCTTGTACACGTCGGTCAGCAGCTCCCAGGCCCAGGCAATGGCGTCGGTTTTGAAGTAGTCGCCGAACGACCAGTTGCCCAGCATCTCGAACATGGTGTGGTGGTAGGTATCGTAGCCAACCTCCTCCAAATCGTTGTGCTTGCCGCTCACGCGCAAACACTTCTGGGTATCGGCAATGCGCTTGTAGGGCGCGGGCTTATTGCCCAGGAAATAGTCCTTGAACGGGGCCATGCCCGAGTTGATGAACAGCAGCGTGGGGTCGTCCTTCACCACAATCGGGGCCGAGGGCACGATGTGGTGGCCTTTGCTAGCGAAGAAATCAAGAAACTGCTGGCGAACAGCGGAAGCGGTGGGGAGTGACATAAGCAGCGCCAACCCGGAGTTGGCGAATGAGGGGAAACCGTGGGATTATCTCCACCAAATAAGCCGGCAACAACGCATAGCTGCGAATTTTAGGCTACTTTTCGGAGTAATTGCAAAGGTAGTCCTATGCCCTATAAAGAGCGCAACATTGAGAAACAGTACTTCACCATTGGCGAAGTAGCCGCCCAGTTCAAGGTGGCCGAGTCGCTGGTCCGCTTCTGGGAAACGGAGTTCGACGAGCTACGCCCGCGCCGCAGCAAGAAGGGCAACCGCCTCTACACGCCCCAGGACATTGAGATTTTCCGCACCATCTACCACCTGGTGAAGGAGCGCGGCTACACCATTCCCGGTGCCCGCGACATGCTCAAGCAAAAGGGCCCGCAGCTGAAGGAGAAGATTGACGTGGTGCAGAGCCTGGAGAAAGTGCGGGCGTTTCTGATGAGTTTGAAGAAGGAAGTGGAAGCGGCCGGGAAGGCCGACCCGGAGTAATCCCGCGGTTCACCTCACCCCCCGCCCCCTCTCCTTGGGGAGAGGGGGAGCCTGACGATTTCATTCCACCCTTTTTCATGCAAGAACCTTCCGCTTCATGGAAAAACCTTCCGCTAACCCAGAGCAGCCGTCGCACTTTCACGCATTTATGACGGATGCGGAGCGGTGGCGAAAGACCTTGAAGGATTACTCGCGCGCAAACCGCAACAAGGCCACGGAGGCCGAAAACGCTCTGTGGCAGTTGGTGCGAGGCAATAAGCTGGGCCCGCGCTTTCGCCGTCAGCACGCGATTGAGCGATACATTGTCGATTTTATCTGCCTTCCTGGATGGCTGATTATCGAAGTAGACGGCGAGTATCATTTCGACAATGAGCAAGCGGAATACGATGGCGGCCGCACCCACGATTTGCAGGAGCTGGGATTCCACAT
>JANNDE010000355.1:0-4531 GCA_031387395.1 Hymenobacter sp. | reverse complement strand
GTGTAGTTGAATACGGTGCTCACCCGCTCGTCGGTGTAGCCGTCCCAGGCCACGAACACCAGCAGGTGCGAGCAGTCCGTAACCTGGCTTTGGTTGTAGGCCAGGCCCTTGATTTTTTCCAGCAGGGCCGGGTCCGAAATCACAATCACCTTGTACTGCTGCAAGCCCGACGACGACGGGGCGAGCCGGGCCGCTTCCAGGATGTAATCTACTTTTTCTGGCGACACCTTCGCGCCGTTCATCTTTTTGGTCGCGTAGCGCCAGTTCAAATCTTCGAGTAAGCTCATGCTGATGGGGAATAAATGGGCGGGTGCCCGGCGGCTTGCGCGGGGCCGGGACACCTGGCCCGTGGGAATAACGCCGCAAAGGTGCGGCCATTGGAGTACATTTGTCAAGCAGGCACCTTTTTGTCAGGCTGTTTCCTCTCAGATACTATTGTTGATAACCAACCGCTTATGGAACCCGCTGTCTCGAAGAAAATCTGGAGTTGCGCCATTGGGGCCAGCGTGGCGATGGTAGGCGGCAAGTGGAAGACGAGCATCCTGCTGCATCTGCGCGACTGCACTATGCGCTTCGGCGAGCTGCAGCGGGCCGTGGGCGTATCGCAGAAGGTGCTCACCCAGCAGCTCAAGGAGCTGGAAAAAGACGGCATCATTCAGCGGCAGGTATATGCCGAAGTGCCTCCACGGGTCGAATACCGCCTGAGCGACTACGGCCGAACCTTGCAGCCCGTGCTCGACGCGCTCTATGCCTGGGGTACCATGCACTACACGCGCAACTGCCCTGCGGACGTGGTACCGGCCCCATCTGCGGCCTGAGCTGCCGGGCGGCGACACTGCCTCACGGCCACGCCGTTACCGGCTCACCACCTCCTCCAGCTTTAGCCGGCGCTCAATCGCGGCCGTGGCCTTCTCCAGGATGTTGAAGGCATTCTTCGCCATCGTGTTGCCGTTGTCCAGCGTGGGGTTAATTTCGACCATTTCGAAGCACACCACCCGCTCGTTTTCCAGCAGGTCCTGGCAGAGGTTTTCGGCTTCGGAGAGGTAGAGGCCGTCCTCCACGGGCGTGCCCGTGCCGATGCTGAAGCATGAATCGAGGCTGTCGACATCGAAAGAAATGTACACCATATCGCAGAAGCGCAGGTGCTCGTAAATCTCGCGGGTGAGCTGGCGCGAGCCCTTGGCCTTGATTTCGGGCAGCTTTATCCACTTGATGCCCAGCTCTTCGATGAGGGCGTCTTCCTGCTCCTCGGTGTCGCGCACCACTACGTACACCAGGTGCTCGGGCGTGAGCTTGGGGCCGGGCTCGCCCAGGTTTTGCAGCCGCCGCCAGAAGAACTCGGTTTCAGCGTCGGGCACGTTGCGCTGCTGCTTGAGGTTGTCCTCGCCCAGGGCAGCGGCCAGGGGCATGCCGTGCACGTTGCCGCTGGGCGTGGTGTAGGGCGAGTGCAGGTCGGCGTGGGCGTCAATCCAGACCACGCCCAGCGTTTTGTGGGGGTAGGCAGCCTTGATGCCGGCAATGGTGGCGTTGGCGCTGCTGTGGTCGCCGGCCAGCACCAGCGGAAACTCGCCGAAGCGCAGCGTCTGCTCCACGGCGTTGGCAATGCCCTTCTGCACCGTATAAATGCTGTCGATGTGCTTGGCGAAGGGAAAGTGGTTTTTCTCGAACAGCACGTGGTTCAAATCGGGCAGCACCACGGAGTTGAACCGGCGGAAATAATCGGAGCCCTTGTTGAGGCAGGCCACGCGCAGCGCGTCGATGCCCATGCCAGAGCCGCGCGTACCAGCCCCAAGCTCGGAGCGGACTTCCAGTAATTTAATGCGTTTCATCGGAGGGTGGGAATTGGGGTAAGCAGGATGGCGGCATCGTTCCAAATTCGTCATTTAACATTTATCAATTAACATTTAACAGTCGTTCTATCTGCCTTTTAGGCCTCCTGAACAGTTGTTAAATGTTAAATGATAAATGTTAAATGAAAAACTTCGAGCGCTGCCTTGCGGCAGAAGAATCTGCCGTAGCCAAGTCGCTTACTATTCCATCGTCACGATGCGAGGCGGGATAACGTGAGAACAACAATCGGTTCCCGGCCGTTATCCTGACCCCGGCGGTACTTTTGTACGGCCCGCCGCAAAGGTCGGGCTTTTTTGCCGTTTTCAAAACCCGAATGGATACGTACCAAGACCTCATCTCCCAAACCTTCGACTTTCCCACGGCCGACTTTACCGTTCAGGACCACGAGCTCCGCTTCCACGACATCGACCTGATGGCCCTCGTGGAAAAGTACGGCACGCCGATGCGTCTCACCTACCTGCCCAAAATCAGCTCTCAGATTCAGCGGGCCAAGCAATGGTTTGCCGACGGCATCGCCCAGACCGGCTACACCGGCACGTATTCCTACGCCTACTGCACCAAGTCGTCGCACTTCCGCTTCGTGCTGGAGGAGGCCCTCAAAAACGACGTCGACCTCGAAACTTCGTCGTGGTTCGACATCAGCATCATCCGCAACCTGCACGCCCAGGGCAAGGTCGATAAGCAGAAGCACATCATCTGCAACGGCTTCAAAACCCAGGAATATAAGAAGGAAGTAACCGACCTCATCAACGACGGGTTCGTGAACTGCATGCCCATCATCGATTCGCCCAACGAAATCGAATACTACCACGACCACGTCCGCGAAAACGTGAAAATCGGCATGCGCCTGGCTTCGGATGAGGAGCCGCGCTTCCAGTTCTACACCTCGCGCCTGGGCGTGCGCTACGCCGATGCCATCCCCATCTACGAGCAGCACATCCGCGACGACCCGCGCTTCACGCTCACCATGCTGCACTACTTCATCAGCACGGGCATCAAGGACACGTCCTATTACTGGTCCGAGCTCAGCCGCTTCGTGCACAAGTACTGCGAGCTGCGCAAGGTGTGCCCCACCCTCAATTCCATCGACATCGGCGGCGGGCTACCCATCCAAACCAGCATTCAGCCCGACTACGACTACCCCTACATGGTGGCCGAAATCCTGCGCACCATCCAGCGCATCTGCGCCGAAGAAGGCGTGCCCGAGCCCAACATTTTCACCGAGTTCGGCATCTTCACGGTGGGCGAAAGCGGGGCCACCATCTACAGCATTCTCGACGAAAAGCTGCAGAACGACAAGGAGCTCTGGTACATGATTGACGGCTCGTTCATCACCAACCTACCCGACACCTGGGCCCTGAACCAGCGCTTCATCATGCTGGCCCTCAACGGCTGGCAGAAGTCGTACAAGAAAATCCAGCTCGGCGGCCTCACCTGCGACTCGCAGGACTACTACAACTCCGAGAAGCACATCTACCAGACCTTCCTGCCCGAGCGCAAGCCCCAGGATGCGCAGCCGCTCTACGTCGGCTTCTTCCACACCGGCGCGTATCAGGAGAGCCTCAGCGGCTACGGCGGCATCAAGCACTGCCTCATTCCCGCCCCCCAGCACATCATCCTCGACCGCGCGGAGGACGGCACCCTCACCGATACCGTTTTCGCGCCCCAGCAGGAAGCCGCCAGCATGATGCGCATCCTCGGATACGAATAATTCAATTTCGGCGTTGGTGGTTTATTGCCTGATATTGCTTGCTTTGCGTATATTTGAAGCCCAATCGCGTCACCTCCAACCTCGTTTTATATAAATTATGAAAAAGTTCGCATTGCTCGCCGCCGCCGGCCTCGTTCTCTCGCTCGGTGCCTGCAACCGCCAGAAGTGCCCCGCCTACAGCAGCACTAAGGAAGCCAACCGCATTTCTTCGCCCATCACAGCCAGTGCGGCTACGCCTGCGGCGCGCCAATAGTTTATTGGTTTTGACGTAAATCAGGCCGGCTTCCCGCAAGGAAGGCCGGCCTGTTTCGATGCGTTCGGCATGAGAACGGCCCGTTTGAACAACGATTGAACGCGCCATGGCGCGTTCCTACATACCCAAAATAATATCCGCAGCCGCCCGCAAATCCGCCACCCGTGGCGCAAAATCCACCACTTCCGTTTCCCCCACCAGAATGCCGCGCACGCCGACATTGGCCCCGGCTTCCATATCGCGCAGCCGGTCGCCCACAATCCAACACTGCGAAACGTCGAGGTTGAAACGGGCCACGGCCTTTTCCAGCATGCCCGAATTCGGCTTGCGCAGGATTGATTCGCTCACGCTGGGGTGCGCGTCGGCGAAATACAGCGCGTCGATGATGCCGCCGCAGGCACTTTGCAGCTTGGCGTAGCAGGCCTGCACCTCGGTGGCGGTGTAGAGCTTTTTGGCGATGCCGGCCTGGTTGGTAACGACGATGAGGTAGTAGCCGGCGGCTTTGAGGCGGGCCAGGCTTTCGGGCACGCCCTCGCAGATGATGAATTTATCGGGCTCCCACACGTAGGTGCCGATTTCTTCATTCAGGACGCCGTCGCGGTCGAGGAAAACGGCTTTGTTTTTTGTTGACATAGAACAAAGGAAGTAGCGCGAACTTTGTAGTTCGCGTCCCCCACGCATTTCGTCAGTCGTTCACTCGGCTACAACGGCGCGGG
>JANNDE010000351.1:0-13178 GCA_031387395.1 Hymenobacter sp. | reverse complement strand
AAAAACGGCGTGGGCGGAATGCCCAGCAGGGCCGAGGCAATAATCATGTGCCCGGTGCTCGAAACGGGCAAAAACTCGGTGATGCCCTCCACGATGGCGAGGAGCAGCGCGTGCCAGTAGGTCATGTAGCAGTTATCAGTTGGCAGTAAGCAGTTAACAACAGGTAGTGCCGCGAGCGGTCAGCCCCAAACGGCTAACTGCTCACTGCCAACTGTTCACTGATTTATTAGAGGCGCTTGTAGGTGGGCGCGCCGGCCGGGGCGGGCGCAACGGGCGCGTTGGCAGCGGCCACGGCCTCGGCCGAGAGGCCCGCCGTGGCAACCGGGGCGGCGGGCGCTACCACCAGCGACTTATCGCGCACTAAAATGGCGGCAAACTCCACCGCGAAGCCCGCCAGCAGCAGCAGCGGCCCCAGCGTGATGCCGACGAAATCCTCGCCGTAGTTGGCCTTGTCGCCAAACATCATGGTGATGAAGCCGGCGGCCAGCAGGGCCAGGCCGGCCCACATCAGGCGGTAGTTGCGGGAGCCGAAGGCGAAGCGAAAAGTCGTGGGTTGCATAGTAGTTGTCAGTTGTTTGTTGTCAGTTGTTAGTGCCGAATGGAGCAGGAAACAGGACCTGACAACTGACAACGAGCAACTGACAACTAAAAATTAATACAGGTCGTCGAGCGACATTTGGAGGTACTTGTGCACGGCGCGGGCCGAGCTGAAAAAGCCGATAACCACGCCCAGCACTATTACGCCCAGCAGCAGCAGGCCCAGGCGCAGGTCGTCGCGCAGCAGGCGCAGCGGCTCTACTTCGAGGTAGGCGTATTGCAGCAGGGCCACCAGCAGCAGCGCGGCCAGCACGCCGCTGGCCAGGCCCTGCCAGGTAGCGCGCCGCAAAAACGGCTGCTGAATAAAGAGGCGCGTCGCGCCCACCAGTTGCATGGACCGGATGAGAAAGCGCTGCGAAAACAGCGCCAGCTTAATCGTATTGTTAATCAGAATGACGACCACCAGCACCAGCACCGCCGCGAAGCCCAGCAGCACCAGGCTCACCCGCGTCAGGTTGTTGTTGATGCTGGCAAACAGGTCCTGCGGGTACTGCACCTCAAACACCCCGCGCTGCGCCGAAATACTGCGGTTGAGCTGGCGCAGGTGCAGGGTGTCGGTGAATTCAGGCTTGATTTTCAGCACGTAGGCGTCGCGCAGCGGATTGTCGCCCAGAAACTGACGAAAGTCCTCGCCCGTGCTTTGCAGCAGCTGGCGGGCGCCTTCTTCCTTGCTCACGAAGCGAATCTGGGGTTTGCCGTTGCGCTCGGCCACGAAGGCCTGCTGGCCCAAGTCCTGCTGCAAACGCAGCAGCTCGGTTTCGGGCAGGTCGCGGTCGAGGTACACCTGCACCTCCAGGTTTTCGCGCACTACTTCGCTCAGCTTCTGGGCGTGCACCAGCAGCAGCCCGAACAAGCCGATGACCACCAGGGCCAGCGTGATGCTGAACACCACGAGCAGCGTGGGGTAAGAGCCGAGCTTCTTCTTGCGGGTATGCGGGGTGGAGGGGGCAGCCATATTCGGGCAAAGGTAGCAGGGAAGCGCCGTGGAAATAGAACGTCATGCTGAGCGTAGACGAAGCATCTCGCTTGTGGTAAGTAGGCAGTCAGAATGGAGTAGTCAGTAGTCAGATAATAAAAATTTGGTTATGAGCGCATTATACAAAGTCTGACTACTTAGTAATCAAAACTGCTTAACGATTGAGTTAGTGGTGGCACGCGAGATGCTTCGACTACGCTCAGCATGACGTTCTGCTGTCTTCTGCCAACAGTTAAAGATTCGTCCGCGGGTCCTCATCCACCGTCATCACCTCCTTATTATCACGGGCTTTCTGCCTGTTGCGCTCCTTGCTCTTGGGGATGAGTCGCGTGAACAGCTCCCCGAACGTGTTGAACTGCTCGGTATACAGCAGCGAGAAGCCGGCACGGGGCTGATTGATGGTTTCCAAATCGCGCGGGGTGGTTTCGTAGCGCAGCTTTGCCCGGAACTTGCCATCGGCGCGCAGGTAGTACTCCAGGCTGAGGTCGCCGAGTAGGGAGGCCTGGCCGGCGGTATTGGTGGTAGTAGTGGGCGTGGTGCCTCCTCCCGCAGCCTGGCTCACCAGGTTGGGGTTGTTCGTGAAGCCGCCTTCGCGGGTCACGCGCAGCCGGCCGTTCAGGAAAGAATAGCTCAGGCGCACTTGCAAAGCCTGCAGCTGGGCGGCGGTGAGGCCGTTGATGTTGAAGTCGATTTCCAGGTTCTGGTCAATCTGCGAAGTGAGCAGGCCCAGCTGCGTGCTCAGAATCTGGCCCAGGCTGTTCGACACCGTGTTATCCTGGCCCTTGATGGAAATGGTGCTGCCCAGCGACGAGCCCCGGGGCGACAGCTGCTTGAATACCAGCAGGCTGAATACCTGGCGGTTCAGCTCCTGCTCGTCGTTGCGCAGCGAGGCCGTGAAGGCGGCTAAATCGCCCTGCAAGGTGCCCGGCGCGTCGTTGAATTCCAGGTTGAGCTTGATGGCGGGCAGCAGCAGCGGCCCGGTTAGGGTCATCACGGCCGTTACGGGCACCACGGCCACGCTGCCCTGCGCCCCGCTTTCGAGCACCGGGGCCAGCGACGTGCGCTGCGTGTAGGTGGCCGTGATGTTCATCTCGCCGGCCAGCGGGTCGCCGTTCCAGGAGATGAGGCCGCCGGGGCGCACTACGAACTCCTTGTTTACCAGGCCCTGCAGGGTGAAGTTGTAGGCGCCGCGCACAATCTCCACCTGCCCGTACATGTTGAACTCGCCTCGCGTATCGATGGCCAGTCGCAGCTGCCCGGCCGCCGAGCCCCGAATCACGTCGCCGGTACTTTCATCAAGCAGAATCTCGACGTAGGCCTCCGGCGTGATGGTCAGGTTCATATTCAGCTTAACGCCCGACAAGTCCACCTTGTCGGACACGGCCACCGCCCCGGCTTTTTTGGTGATGACGGTGTCGCCCACCGGGTTGTTGTTCACGAACTTAATGTAGCCGGCCTTCTCAGCCTTGGCGGCATTGTCGAGGGGCAGGCTCACGCGGGTGCCGGCCTCGCTGCTGGCCCGCACCGTAATGTCGAGGTCGTCGGTGGGGCCCGTTACGCGGGCCGTGCCGGTGGCATAGGCCGTACCAAAATACAGGTCGTTGTCTTTGCGTGTCGTGTTGAGCACCTGCATCTTGCGGAAGGCGGCCGCAATGTCGAGGCGCATATTTTTGAAGCCCTGGTGACGCACGATGCCGTCTACGGTACCGGTGTTGCCCAGCACATCGCGCAGCTTCACGTGGCGAAACTCAATGGCCGTGTTGGTGAAGCTGATGCGGTCGGAAAACGTGTACGTCGTGCCCAGGTAGCCAAAGGTGAGGCGGCCGCTGCTCACGTCCACGGCCCCCAGCAGGTTGGGGGCCGCAAACAGGCCCGTGAGCCGCAGCTCGCCCCGCCCCGTGCCGCCAATGTTCTTGAACAGCGAGCCCAGAAAGGGCTGGGCCAGCACCAGGGGGGCATCATTGAGGGTACCCGCGAGGTTGAACTGGTTGGTTTTGCTCTGGGGCGCAATATCGCCCAGCACCGTGAGCACCGACTGCCCGTTGCGGGCCACGTCGAGGTTGGTGCGCAGCTTGCTGGCGGCGTTGTCCCAGTCGGCGCGGCCCGCTACCTGGCCAATCAGCGCGTTGTCGTACTTCAGCGAGTCCACGCCCAGCGTGCTGGCAATCGTGAGAGGGCCGTACACGCCGCTCACCGTGCCCTGGGCGTTGAGGCGGCCGGCCAGGTTCTGGCCGGTCAGGGATTTGAGGCTGGCCAGCGCGAAATCCTTGATTTGCAGCTGCAGAGGCGGCTTGGTGGCATCGGGCGAGATAAAACCCTGCGCGCTCACAAACTGTTCGCCGTTGCTGAACGTCAGGTTTTTGATTTCGAACTCCTTGCCGTAATTAGAAATCGTAACCGAGTTGTTGTCGGCAATCGTCCAGTCCTTGTCCAGCAGTCGCACGTCCGACTTCCGGAAAATCAACTCCACCGCCCGGGGCAAAAAGCCCAGTGCCCCGTTGATGGTGGCCCGGTTGGTGGTGCCCGTCTGGGCCAGCGAGGTCGAGAAGTTGATGCGCTGCTGGTCCCACACGCTTTCCACGATGAACTTTTCGGTGTGGCCCAGCGCGGGCAGCACCTGCCGGGCACTTGTGATGCTGGCCTGGGCCAGAATATCGGGCTGGTAGGGCAGCTTCGAGGTCAGGAAGTCGAAATCGTCGTTCACGGTGCGCACCGGGCCGTAGCGCAGGCTGTCGAGGTGGCCGCCGAGCTGGAAAATGCTGGTGATGCCGCTCCGGAACGAGCCGTCGATGCGGCTGCCGTCGGCCACTTCTAGCCCGGGCACAAACAGCTGCAGCACCGGGTTGGCCTTCTTCAGATTCAGCAGCAGGTCAACCTGATATACTGGCAACGCGCGCTGCTGCTTGCGGCGGTAGTAGGCGGCCGTAGCGGCGGCGTTGCTCTCAAAGTTGAGGCGGTATTCGGCGATGAGGGTCTGCACGTCGCGCACCACGTCGGAGGTGTTGAAGGTGCCGGCCACGCTGGCATTCACGGCCTCCGAGCGCACCGTTACCCGCCGCTGGTTCAGGCGGTTGCGGGTGCTCACCATGTCCAGCGTATCGAGGCGCAGCTCGTGGCCATCGAGCCCGAAGCGCGAATGCCGCAGGTAGGCGTAGCCAATAAGCGAGTCGAGCTGAATGCCTTTGAATTTCACGTTGGCCGTGGTGCTCACCGTCAGCGGCTGGCTGCTCAGGCCCAGCGTGCGCAGGTTGGCGTAGTCGATTTTGGTCTGCACATTCACGTTCTCGTGCTTGCGTTCCAGGTCGATGTGGCCGTCGGCCACCAGCCGCACCGCCGGGTCGTTGATGCTGGCATGCCCATCAAAATGCAGCGGCTTGAACACGCCGTCGAACGTGATGTTGCGGTAGCGGTAGCCCCGCAGCCAAATGGCCGGCACCGTGAGCCGGGCCCGGCCCGTGGCAAAGGCCGGCAGAAAGCCCGTGCCAGCCACGCGCCCGTTCAGGGTCACGTCCCGCACCATGCTTTCATCCCCCAGAAACTTGCCTAGCTGAAAGGCATTGCTGCGCACCGTGCCCTCATAGGTCGCGTGGGTAAAGTCGGTTTTGGTCTTCAGGTTCACGTCGGTCGTCACGGAGCCCAGGGCGGTATCGAACGAGGCGTTGGCCACGAAGTCGCTGTAGAAGCCCAGCAGCTGGCCCTGCACTTTCACGCGGCCCAGCGACTGCACCAGCTTGTTGGCCGCGGCCGGCAGCCACTTTTTCAGGTCGCGGGCTTCCACCACCGAAGGCAGCAGGCGAAAGTCAAAAAAGCTCTCCCGGTAGTTGGGCAGGCCATCGGCGTGGGCGCGCCGGGCCACGATGTGGGTGCCCGTGCCGTAGCGCAAATCGAGGTTGTTCACCTTGAAATCGCGCACGTAGCCCGAGGCATCGCCCGACAGCGCCACCGACTCGTGCAGCTGGCTCAGCTGCGGCGCGAAGCTGGCAATATCCTCCGAATAGACCCGGGCATTGCGCAGGTGCGCAATGGTCTTCATCGAGTCGTTGTAGTCGGTGAAATTGCCGAACACCCGGAATTCGAACCGCACGTAGTCCTTAATCTGGCTGCGCCCTACGCGCAGGCTCAGGTTGTTGAATTCCCAGAAATGCGCCCCGTAGGTCATGTCCGCCGTGATTTCGCGCAGCTGCGTGCGCGAAGGTGTTTCCACGGCGTGCAGCTGGCTGATGCGCAGCCCCAGCGTATCGCCAAGATGAATGTTGGACACGTCGGCATAGATGCTGTCGACCACCAGGTGGTCGTAGTCGATGCTCCGGCCGTAGGTTTTCGACCGCGGCACGTCGTCTTTCAGAATGGCGAAATGCCCGTTGCGCAACGCCACTTTGGCCACCTTGAAGTCGAACGGGGCCGACCTGGTCGTGTCCGTGGAAGGGCCCACCAGCCGCTTCACGGCCCGCACAAACTGGCTGAACGTGGTGGTATCGGGCTGGCCGGGCAGGTTGCGCAGCACAAAGCGCGGCTCGTTGAGCGTGAGGGTGCCCACGTGCAGGTGGCGCGGGTCGAACACCGAAAACAGCGAAATGTCGGCATCGGCCCGGCCCACGCTGAACAGCTCGCCGCCGCGCTGGTCCTGCACCCGCACGCCTTCCAGCAGCACGCTGGAAAACGGCCGCACGTCGACCCGCCCGATGGTAACGGGCTGGCCCAGCTTGCGCGTGAGCACGGCGGCGGCCTCGTGGGCGAGGCGGGTTTGCACGCTTGGCACCCGCAGCGCCAGCAGCGCCCCCACCACGGCCAGTACCAGCAGCAGCCCCAGGCCCAGCAACACTTTCAGCAAAATGGCAAGGAAACGACGCACTGGGACCGGAGGGAAGAAAACGAAAAAGGCGGTGAATCCGCAAAGTTGCGGCTTTTTAGCCAGTTAGGCCAAATGGCCCGGGCAAGCTGGTCACTGGAACGGGCCGGCCGCGGGTCGGGTTCGCCGTTCGTGCCCGAACTTTGCGCCCCCGCAAGGGTTGGGCCAAACGGTTTCAGGTCTTGCAAACATCACCTGAACGTCATGCGGAGCGCAGCGAAGCATCTTGCCGCGGGGAGCTAATCAGTACATGTACAACGATTGAGCTACTGCTTCTGGCAAGATGCTTCGCTGCGCTCTGCATGACGTGCTTTTTCCTTGCTTTTAAACACCATGCCTGCCCATCCCATTATCCTCGCCATCGAATCATCCTGCGACGACACCGGGGCCGCCGTGCTGGCCGGCGGCGAGCTGCTGAGCAACGTAGTAGCCACCCAAAAAGTACACGAGCAGTACGGCGGTGTGGTACCTGAGCTGGCCTCGCGCGCCCACCAGCAGCACCTGCTGCCCGTCGTCACGGCCGCGCTCCGGCAGGCCGGCATCACCAAGTCCGACCTCGACGCGGTAGCCGTGACCCAGGGTCCGGGCCTGCTGGGCTCCCTATTAGTAGGCGGCATGTTTGCCAAAACGCTGGCCCTGGCGCTCGACAAGCCGCTGCTGGCCGTGAACCACATGCGGGCCCATATCCTGGCCCATTTCATCCGCGACCCGAAGCCGGCGTTTCCCTTTCTGTGCCTCACCGTCAGCGGCGGCCACACCCAGCTGGTGGTGGTGCAGTCGGCGCTGGAAATGAGGGTTATTGGCTCGACCATCGACGATGCGGCCGGCGAGGCGTTCGACAAAACCGCCAAGCTGCTGGGCCTGCCATACCCCGGCGGCCCGCACCTCGACAAGCTGGCCCGGCAGGGCGACCCGCTCCGCTTCGCCTTCCCGGTGGGGGCCATGCCGGGCTACGACTTCTCCTTCAGCGGCCTGAAAACGGCGGTGCTCTACTTCCTCAAGAAGCAAACTGCCGCCAACCCCGACTTCGTGGCCGAAAACCTGGCCGACATCTGCGCCGGTATTCAGCATACCATCGTGGCCACGCTGCTGCGTCAGCTCCGCCGCGCCGCCGCCGATACCGGCCTCACGCAGGTGGCGCTGGCCGGCGGGGTGGCCGCCAACTCGGGCCTGCGCACCGCCCTGGAGGCCGAAGCCGTGGCCCAGGGTTGGCAGATATTCATCCCCGATTTCGCCTTTTGCACCGATAACGCCGCCATGGTGGCCATGACGGCGCACTTCCAGTACGAGGCCGGCGACTTCGCCGACCAGCTCCTCAGCCCCAACCCGCGCCTGAAGCTGACGTAGGAACCGAATAGAGCATGACATTCTTTTAGAAATGCTTCACGTTCGAAGAGGCCTACCTTTGCCGCCCCATCCGCCGCCGTTAGCCTAGCAACTGACAACGAATAACTGACAACTAGCCCAATGGCCAAAGAAGCTAAACCCATCATCATCAACATTAAAAACCGCCGCGCGGGCCACGAATACACCTTCCTGGCCAAATACGACGCGGGCGTGATGCTGCAAGGGACCGAAATTAAAAGCATCCGCGAGGGCAACGTGAACCTGACCGACGGCTACTGCACCTTCGACCAGCGCGGCGACCTCTGGATTCATAGTATCCGCATCGCGCCTTATTCCTTAGGTACTTACAATAACCACGACGCCATGCGCGCCCGCAAGCTGATCCTCAACAAGCGCGAGCTGAAGCAGCTGGCCGCCAAAGCGGTGGACCAGGGCCTCACCATCATCCCGCTGCGCCTGTTTGTGACCGACCGCGGCTTCGCCAAAATCGAAATTGCCCTCGCCCAGGGCAAAAAGCTCTACGACAAGCGCAACGACCTCAAAGAGAAAGCCCAGAAGCGCGACATGGAGCGGATGTGATTTTATTGTATTCAGTATCAGGTAGTCAGTATTCGGATAATTGATTTGGGTGCCGGCTCCCGGGATTGTGCTGAATATTGTAGCGAAATGTAGTTGTCTGACTACTTAATACTCGATACTGACTACTGATATAATGAATCCCGGCATCTGCGCGCTCAGCGCCGTCCCCGTTCGCGCCGAGCCCAACGACCGGGCCGAGCTTGTTACCCAGCTGCTTTTTGGCGAGTGCTACCAGATTCTGGCCACCCAGGGCAGCTGGCTCCAGATTCAGCTGGCCGCCGACGACTACGTGGGCTGGATAGATTTCAAGCAGCACACGCCCGTATCGGCCGAGTACTACGCCGCCTGGGGCGCCCAGGACCACCCCCGCGCCCTCGACGTGGTGCAGGCCGTGAGCGATGCCACTACCAAAATCCCGCTCACGCTGGGCTGCCGCCTGCCGTTTTTCGACGGCATGAACGTGCGGATGGGGGATAAGTCGTACTTCTATAACGGCACCGCCACCAACCCCACCGCCGCGCCCGACCCGGCCCGCCAAACGGCCCTGCTACGCAAAATCGGCCTCATGTACCTGAAAGCACCCTACGTATGGGGCGGCAAAAGCATTTTCGGGCTCGACTGCTCGGGCCTGTGCCAGCAGCTATATGGGTTGATTGGTGTGCAGCTGCCCCGCGATGCCCGCCAGCAGGTTGACCACGGCCGGCCGGTGCACTTCGTGACCCAGACCAAGCCCGGCGACCTCGCCTTTTTCGACAACCCCGAGGGCCGCATCGTGCACGTGGGCATGGTGCTGGATGAAGGCCAGATTCTGCACGCCCACGGCGAAGTGCGCCTCGACCCGCTCGACCACAACGGCATCTTCAACCGCGACCGCCAGAAGTATTCGCACCAGCTGCGCCTGATAAAGCGCCTGCTGCCGGAGTAGGAGGGGGGCGCTTACCCCGACATAAAACCTCACCCCCTGCTCCCCTCGCCACGGGAGCGGGAGCACCGGCTATGCTGCAGATGGAAATGGTCAGGCTCCCCTCTCCCCAAGGCTTCGCGCTTCAAGCGAACCGGGGCCGGGGCCGTGCCCGGCAGGGGTGAGGTGCCCCGCGTCGGGGCCTCTCTTTCCGGCCGCTGAACTTAACCCCGCCGCGCTTGTTTATCTGGTCGGAAACCGCTAGCTTTCGGCGGGTTATCCGAACCTAAAAGCGTGTATGGACCAAAAAGTGTTAGTGCTGAATGGCGACTATACCGCCATCACCCTGTGCAGCGTGCAGAAAGCGTTTGTACTCCTGTTTCTCGATAAGGCGGAAATGGTGGCGAAGTCGGAACACGGCACGCTGCGCACGATTTCGCACGCCTACCCCAAGCCGAGCATCATCCGCTTGCAGCGCTACGTGCGCGTGCCCTACAAGGGCATTGCCCTGAGCCGCCACAATATCTTCAAGCGCGACCACTTCGAGTGCCAGTACTGCGGCTCGCCCAAAAACCTGACCCTCGACCACGTGCTGCCCCGCTCGCGCGGCGGCGAATCGAGCTGGACGAATCTGCTCACGGCCTGTGCCCGCTGCAACCACGCCAAAGGGCACCACACGCCCAACGAGGCCGGCCTGACTATCCGGCAGCATCCCAAGAAGCCTACGCTGGCGGGCTTCCTGCGCCTGTCGGCGGGCACCATCGACCAGAACTGGCACGCGTATCTGAATTAAGTTCGGGCAGGGGTTAACTATGTTGGAGTAGATGGGGTTTGGAAGGGGTATCTTTACGCCCATCATTCCCACCCATTCATTCCCACCCCTCCGCCTATGGCCCTTCCCCGTTTTGCTGCTAGTCGCTCGTTTCACACCGAGCTGAAAACCCGGATAAACCAATACTTTGAAGAATCCGGCCGGCCAATGACGGGCAACGCCAGCCTCTTGTTCAAGGCCGTGCTGCTGGTTGGTATTATGGTGGCGCTCTACGTCCACCTCGTATTCTTTACGCCGGGCACCGGCTGGGCCTTGCTCGAATGCGCGCTGCTGGGCTGCACCATTGCGGCCATCGGCTTCAACGTGATGCACGATGGGGCGCACGGCAGCTTCTCGAAACATTCCTGGATGAATAAGCTGGCGGCCTACACGCTGGGCGTGCTCGGCGGCAGCCCCTACATGTGGAACTCCAAGCACAACCTCATCCATCATACTTACACCAACATCGAGGGCCACGACGACGACATAAACATTCAGCCCTGGATGCGGATGACCCCCGACCAGCCCAAGCACCCGCTGCACCGCTACCAGCACTTCTATTTCTGGGCGCTGTACTGCATGCTCTACACCTCCTGGATTTTTGCGATGGACTACCAGAAGTACTTCTCGCGCCAGATTGGGGCCATCGGCCTCAAGCCGATGAACACCGGCGAACACGTGAGCTTCTGGGGCTTCAAGGCGCTGAACCTGCTGCTGTACGTGGCGCTGCCCATTTATATGGTGGGCTTCTGGCCCTGGTTTGCGGGCTTTATGCTGAGCACGGCCGTGGCCGGCCTGGTGCTGAGCATGGTGTTTCAGCTGGCCCACACCGTGGAGGATGCCGCGTTTCCGGTGCCCCACGCCATCACGAGCAAGCTCGAAGACGAGTGGGCTATCCATCAGGTGCGCACTACAGCCAACTTTGCTACCGATAACAAGCTGGTTAGCTGGTTGGTGGGCGGCCTCAACTTCCAGATTGAGCACCACTTATTTCCGAAAATTTCGCACGTGCACTACCCGGCCATCAGCAAAATCGTGCAGCAAGTGTGCGTTGAATTTGATGTGACTTACAACAACTACAAGCACACCCGCACCGCTATTGCCTCGCACGTAGGTTTCCTGCGCCAGATGGGCCGCGCCGCGTAGAGACGCATCATTGCGTCTCATCGTTGAACGAGAACGTGAGAACGGTGCTAACGACGAGACGCAATGATGCGTCTCTACATCGTTCGCCAATACCAAGCAAAAGGCCCCGACGCAGTTGCGTCGGGGCCTTTTGCTTGGTCAAAAATCCGAACCGATTACTTACCGCCCACAAAGGCCAGCAGGTCCTTGGTCAGTTCGTCTTTATCGGTGAAGAACAGGCCGTGGGGCGCGCCTTCGTACACCTTCAGCTCGGCTCCGGCCACCATTTTGGCGGTGCGCTCGCCGCTCACGGGGTAGGGCACGGTCTGGTCCTTGTCGCCGTGAATGACGAGGGTAGGCACCGTAATTTTCTTCAGGTCGTCGCGGAAGTCGGTGCTTGAGAACGAGGTCACGCAGTCGTCGGTGGCGTTGGGGGCGGCCAGCGTGGTCACGGTCTGGTTCCAGTTCAGCACGGCCTGGCTCACGGGGTGGCTGATGAGGCTCTGGCCGTAGAAGTCCTTGGCGAAGCTTTCGAGGAAGGCAAAACGGTCCTTTTTGATGCCTTCGTGCATGCCGTCGAATACTTTTTGCGGCACGCCGTCGGGGTTGTCGCTGGTTTGCAGCATGTAGGGCGTCACGGCGCTCACGAAGGCCACGCGGGCGATGCGCTGCTGGCCGTAGTTGCCGATGTAGCGGGCAATTTCGCCGCCGCCCATCGAGAAGCCCACCAGCGAAACGCCGGTCAGGTCGAGCTCGGTGAGCAGGGCGTTGAGGTCCGATGCCAGGGTATCGTAGTCGTAGCCGCCCCAGGGGCGCGACGAGCGGCCGAAGCCGCGGCGGTCGTAGGCGATAACGCGGTAGCCGGCCTGGGCCAGCGCCACGGCCTGATGCTCCCACATGGTATGGTCGAGGGGCCAGCCATGGATGAGCACCACCGGCGCGCCCTGGCCCCAGTCTTCGTAAAAAATGTTCACCGGATGCCCGGCTTTGTCGTTACCTGCCTTAATATGTGCCATGGGTAAAAAGAAGAAGAAAGTGAAATCATATTCACTTCCTTCTCTTACCCCCGGCCGGCGGGCAAGGTTACGCGATGCCCGGGTTTTGCGGTCGGTTGCTAGGCCAGGGCTGCCGAAGTTTCCACTTCCTTGCGCTCGCCAATCTGCTGGCGCCACATGGCGTAGTACAGCCCTTTCTGGGCCAGTAGGTCGGCGTGGCCGCCCTGCTCGGCAATGTGGCCGCGCTCGAGCACGAAAATGCGGTCGGCGTGCAGAATGGTGCTGAGGCGGTGGGCGATGAGGATGGTCATGTGCTGGCGCGAGCCGGAAAGCTCCCGCACCGTTTTGCCGATTTCCTCTTCCGTCAGCGAATCGAGAGCCGAGGTGGCTTCGTCGAACACCATGAGGGTGGGCTTGCGCAGCAGGGCACGGGCAATGCTGAGGCGCTGCTTCTCGCCGCCCGAAACCTTCACGCCGCCCTCGCCAATGACGGTGTCGAGGCCGAGCGGGGCGCGGGCCAGCAGGGTGTCGGCCGCGGCTTGGTGCAGGGCGTGCAGGCATTCTTCGTCGGTGGCCTGCGGGGCCACGAATAGCAGGTTCTCGCGGATGGTGCCGGCGAAGAGCTGGGTGTCCTGCGTCACGAAGCCGATTTGCTCGCGCAGCTCGTCGAGGTCGATTTCCGAGCCGGGGATGCCGTTGTAGCGAATCTCGCCCGCCAGGGGCGGGTAGAGGCCCACCAGCAGCTTTACGAGCGTGGTTTTGCCCGAGCCCGAGGGCCCCACGAAGGCAATGGTTTCGCCGAGCTTCACCCCGAAGCATATGTTGGACAGCGCCTGGCCCTTGGCCGTGAGGTGCTGGAAGCTGACGTGCTCGAAAGCCAGGTTGTCGATGTGGGCGACGGACTTGGGATGGGCCGGCTTCACGTCCTTGGGCGTGTCGAGGATGGACTGAAAGTTGCCCAGTGAAATCTCGGTTTCGCGGTACACGCCGATGATGTT
>JANNDE010000308.1:0-4419 GCA_031387395.1 Hymenobacter sp. | reverse complement strand
GGCAGCTTCGGGGGGCTCGCCGCCTGGGGGCAAACCCCAACGCCGGGCCTCATCTTTAAGCCCGCCACGGCGGGCACGCCCGGCCGCGCCGTGCTCGACCCCAACGGCGATGGGTATGTCTCGGCCACGGCGACGGGCTTTACGGTGGTGGCGGGCGACCTGGGCGCGCAAAGCGAAATCCCCTACAAGTACCTGCCCCAACGCGTGGCCGTGGAGCCGAATGCCGACTTGCGCGTGGGTCCCAGCGACAAGTTTACCGACTTTGCCGACGTATCCGGCGGCGGCAACTCGGTGGGTTTTTACGTGGACGCCAACGGTAACTACCTGTTCCGCTTCCGCCTTGGCGGCTCGGCACCCAACTCCAAGGGCTACAGCATTGCCATCGACACCGACAACAAATTCGGTTTCACCGGCCCCAACGCCGACCCCAACGCGGTGGCGCACAACCCCGGCTTCGAAATGGAAATCCTACTGGCCACCAACTTCGGCGTGCGCCTCTACAACCTCGACGGCACGGCATCGCCCACGGGCTCCGGCCCCGACAACAGCCTCATCGAACTGCCCTACGCCAGCTACGCGCAAAAGGCCGTGGCCGCAACCACCAACGGAGGCGACCCGGATGTATTTTATGATTTCTACGTGCCGCTGGCCACCATTCAGGCCGCATTTGGCTCGCAGACGTTCTTCAACAGCACCGGCCCCGGGGCCGTGCCGTTTTCGCTGGCGACCCCCTTGCGCCTGGTGGCCAACACCATCATTGCCCCGCAGAGCGTGATGCAATACCAGACTATTTCCGACGTGGGTGGGGTGAACGACGCCATCTACCCCAACCCAGATAATGCCTTTATCAACCTCGTGACGAATGCTACCCCCACCAGCGGGGCCACCGTGCCCACCACGACGGGCAATAATATTCCGGCCCGCTCGACGCCGCCGGTCGTGACCGGGCCCCTGCTGCGCGGGGCCACGGCTGTGAGCGGCACCTCGGTTGAAGCAGCGGGCACCACCCTCACGGTGTACGTCAACGGCACGGCCGTGGGGACCACCACGGTGCAAGCCGGCGGAGGCTGGACGCTGACGGGCATTACCGCCCTGGTCAGCGGTGCCCTGGTGAAGGCTACGGCCACGGCCACGGGCAAATCGGAGTCTGATTTTTCCAACGAGGTGCAGGTTGGTCCCACGCTGGCATGCGCCACGGCCGCGCCCAGCATCACCTGCTCCAGCGACCGGGGCATTGTTGGCACGGCAACGCCCGGTGCCACGGTGTACCTACGATATCCCAGCGGCGCGCTGGTCGGGCTCAGCGATGGCGCCAAGACCCTGGCAGCCAACCCAGTACTCGCTGACGGCACTGGCTTCTTCATCTTTACCACCCAAGGAGGCGGGACCAACTGCACCACGGGCCAACCCAACGCGCTGAAGGGCACGTACCTAATTTCGCAGGCAGTTACCCCCACCAGCTGCGAGTCGACGGGCACCTTGGTATGCGTCAACGCCACGCCCACGCCCACCCCGGTGGTTACCACGCCCAACCCGATTACGCCCAGCACCCTCAGCATTAGCGGCACGGCCACGAGTGGGGCCACGGTCTCACTCTACGTAGACGGCAGCCGCTTCAGCAGCGTACCGGCCACGGGCGGCAATTTCACCTTCACGGGGGCCAACCTGCCCACACTCACCAGCGGGCGCATACTGACTATTTCTGCGGTTACGAATGCGCTTACCTGCGCTTCGGCGGCGGTGACGCGGAACGTGGTGACCACCCGCACGGTGGTACCGCCCGTGGTGGGCAGCCCCCTCTACACGGGCGGCACCACCGTAAGCGGCACGTCGGCAGAAGCCCCCGGCTCAACCATCACGCTGACTACGTATGCGGCCAGCAACGGTACCGGCACGGCCACCGGCACCTACAACGCCATCGTGCAGGCGAATGGCACCTGGACCGTGACGGTACCGGCCCTGGCGGCCAACAGCAGCGTAAAAGCCACGGTGACGCCCACCGACTACCAGACCAGCGGCTTTTCTAACGTAGTGACCGTGCTCACGCGCACTGGTAGCGCGCCGGTTATCACCAACTCTTACGTTGAGCGGGGCAGTTCTGTCACGGGTACCTCGGCTGCGCCGGTGGGCAGCATTATCACCGTGTATGAAGACGGCTACCCCCTCATCAACCCCACCACCGGGGCCATTCTCACCGCCACGGTGCAAGCCGGCGGCACCTGGACCCTGAACCTGAGTACGCTGGGCTTTACCACGACGACGCCCGCGCTCTACGCCGGGGGCGTGCTCACGGCCACCGCCACCGCCACGGGCCAGGCCGAAAGCGCGTTTTCTGGTGCCGTGACGGTGGGCTGCGCCACGCGGGCCAGCACTGCGCTCACGGCCACGGCCATTTGCCTGAATAACAGCGCCACGTTCACGGTGGCCAATGCGGAGCAAGGCGTCATCTACACGTTGCAGGACGCCGGCAGCGCAGCCGTCGGCACCTCAACGGTGGGCACCGGCGCCAGCATCTCCCTCACCACGCCCGTCTACAGCACCGCGGGTACCTACCCGCTCACGCTAAACACGTTCTCCCTCGGGGCGGTGAACTGCCAGCAGAACTCGGCGGCGGCCAACCTCACGGTGAACCCGCTGCCGCTGCCGCGCACGGTTTCGGCACAGAGCGCCACGCTGAGCAACCGGGCGGCGGCGGGCACCAACATCATCGTACAAAGCTCGGAAACCGGCATCTCGTACCAGCTCATCAACACCAGCAACTCGCCCAACACCCTCGTGGGCCCCCCTCAGAACGGCACCGGCGCCACCCTAAACCTGCCCACCGGCGCGGTGAGCACCGCCACCACGAGCATCGCTTACCTCGTACGAGGCACCAACACTACTACGAACTGCTTCCAGACGGTCGGCACCCAGACCATTACCTACTCCGGGCCGCTGCCGGTGGAACTGACCGAGTTTGGGGTCAGCACCGTCAGCACCGACGCCGTGCTGACGTGGCGCACCGCACTGGAGAAAAACAACGCCCGGTTTGAAGTGGAGCGCTCGACGACGGGAGTCAATTTCGCGCGGGTGGGTGAAGTGGCGGGCCAGGGTAATTCCAGCCAGCCCCACGCCTACCTGTTCCGCGATGCCGCCGCTGCCCGCGCCGGCACCACGGTTTAATACCGCTTGCATCAGGTGGACTTCGACGGCACGGCAACCTACTCGCCCGTCCGCGTTGCTGATTTCGGCCGCGCCAAGGAAGCGGTGCGGGTGCTGCTGTATCCCACCCCGACCGCGGCCTTGGTGGCCTGCAGCCTTGCGCTGCTGCCCACCGGTCCGTACACCGTGACCGTACTTAGCCTCGTGGGCCAGCAACTGCAGGCACGGGCGGCCCTCGGGGGGCAGGAAGTTGATTTAAATGTGGCGGCCCTGCCTGCCGGGGTCTACCTGGTGCGCATTCAGGGCGCGGCCCTGAACGTCACGCAACGGTTCGTAAAGCTTCAGTAACGGTCCGCCAGCGCGCTATCACCCCAAAACGAGGAGCTTCGGTTCCTCGTTTTTTTTGCTCTCTGGCCAAGGCAGCGGTTAAGTAGGCAGTCAGAATGGAGTAGTCAGTAGTCAGATAATAAAAATTTGGTTATGAACGCATTATACAAAGCCTAGCTACTGATTACTTATGACTGACTACTTAGAGCAGTTGCGGGGGCTGGTGTACCGTTTCTGAAGGAGGCAACAGCAGCTCCCCCGCCGAACGACTCTGGCGCAACAAGGTGGCCGGCGGGCGTTTTTTCTCGCGCAGGTGCAGGCGACAAAAGGGTTGTGGCACCAATACGTTCAGCCGAAAAAATGCCGGCTGATTTAGTATCGTACGGCACAGCGGGTCGCCGCCAGCCGGCGCTTACCGCTGGCCGCTGGCGTGCGCCAGCTCCGTGAGGGCCAGGCGGTAGTTGAGCTGCGCGGCGAGCAGGTCCGCCTGCGCTTTGGCGAGCGTGGCCTGGGTGGTGAGGACTTCAACCGGCAACACCATGCCGGCCGCCAGCGCATCCTGCTTAATCTTCAGCACGGCGGCGCGCAGGTCGGTGGCTTTCTGGGCGGCGGCGGCGAGGGCGGCGGCTTGCCGCAAATGGCGGTAGGCTTTCTGCACGGCTCCGGCCACTTCATCCTTCGTGTACAGCTCGTTTTCCTGGGCCTGCCGCTGCTGCGACTCCCGCTGCTGCACCACGGCTTTGCGCTCGCCGAAGTCATAGATGTTCCAGTTGAGCAGGCCGCCGACCAGCACGCTGTTGCGGGGCAGAATGGGGGAGCCCTGAATGCGCAGGTAGTTGGCCGTGAGCGACACGTCGGGCAGGTACTGCTGGCGGGCGGCTTTCACGCCCAGCGTCGCCTTTTCGCGCGTCTGGGCAGCCTGGCGGTTGGCCAGGTTGGCGGTGTCGGCCC
>JANNDE010000288.1:0-13322 GCA_031387395.1 Hymenobacter sp. | reverse complement strand
ACCAGCAGCGTGGTGCGCAGGAACTCGCGATACTGAATATCGACCAAGGGCTGCAGGCCAAAAATATAGGCCATTAACGATAAAAATAAGTATTTACCGAAGACAAAGACGGTAATAATTGCCGTGTACAGCATTACCCGGCCCACAATGGCTGACTCGGGCACGTTGAAAAACTGCCGAAGCAGGGGCAGGTTCTGCAGGTCGGTGTGGATGGCGGTGAGCAGCAGGCCAAACGAGAGGGCGAACAGCAGCACCAGTAACAGGTTGAGCAGGGAAAAGGCCGGCTTAACGAGAAAAGCCGACTGGTCGCCGCTGACGCCAAACAACTCTTCAATCTGAAAGATGCGCGCCAGGCCCGGCTGGTAGGTAACGCGCACGGCCCCGTACGAAAGCCCGAGTACGAGCAGGAATCCCAGGTACACGTTCTGGCCCTGCGGGGCGGGCAGGCGCGGCAGGGCCAAGCCTGCGGCACGGGCCGAGCCCGGGGCGGCGCTGCTCGCCGCGGCGGCCACTCCCGAGAAGGAAGCCAGGGCAGGCGAGCCATCGGGCTGCCACACGGCCAGCAGGTGGCGGCCAGGGGGCAGCTGGGAGGGCAGCAGCCGAGCCAGGTCGAGCGAATAGGTGGTGGCTGCCCGGGCCGTGAACACGAGCTGGTTGTCGAGAAACAGGCTGAGGCCAGGCTGAGCGGCGAAGGACAGCGGAAACGACTGGCCCCGGCCCACGCGCACCCACTGGTAGTAGGCGTGGGCGGGCTGGTGGTAGCCGGGCAGGTAGAAAATAAGGCGGTTGCGGGCCGCATCGTGCATCAGCCAGTCGGCCGAGAGGGCGGTGGACGAAGTGGGCGGCAGCTGCTGGTATTCGCTGGCAGCAGCCCCCCGGCCCGCCAGCAGGCAGGCGCACGCCAGCACCCAGCCATACAGGCGCGGCAGAGACAGGCGCAAGCGGCGGATGGCGGGCATGAGGCGGATGGTTACTGGCCGGAAGCTTCGGCGGCTTGCAGCTGGCGGCGGCTGAGGCGGCTTTGATACACGCCCAGGAAGATACTGAGCAGCACCGAGAAAACCGCCAGCGCACCAATGAGCACGGTGTTGCCCAGGTAGGTGAAGCGGATGACAAACAGCGTGACGATGAGGTTGAGCAAGGCCAGCAGCAGCACGGTGCTGATTTGTGAGAAGCCCATGGCCATAATGCGGTGGTGAATATGGTTTTTATCGGGCGAGAAGGGCGACTTGCCGGCGGCCATGCGCAGCGAGAACACGCGCAGGGTATCGAACAAGGGCACGAACAGAATACCCACCGCAACCGATGGGGCCGAGGAGCCAAATGGCTGCCCCACGCGCAGCCCCATCTCGATGAACTGAATGGCCAGCACCGATACGATAAAACCGCAGACGAGTGAGCCGGTATCGCCCATAAAAATGGGCGCGCGGTGAAAATTATAGCGCAGAAAGCCCAGCAGGCCACCAATCAGGCAGATGGCGACGTAGGTGTAGTTGCCGAAGTCGGCCCCGCCGTAGGCGTAGAAATAGTAGCCGAAGGTGCTGCAGATGATGAGCACGATGGTACCGGCCAGGCCATCGAGGCCGTCGATGAGGTTGATGGCGTTGGTAATGCCCACAATCACGAAGAAGGTGAAGGCGTAGCTGATGCCCACCGGCAGCGTGCCGATACCCAGAATGCCCTGAAAGCTGGTGAGGCGCACATCGGCCATTATCATCACGATGCCCGTGGCCAGGAGCTGGCCCACGAATTTCTTCGAGACCGACATGCCCACGAGGTCATCTTTCAGGCCCACGAAAAACAGGATGATGCAGCCGGCCAACAGCTCCTTCACGCCGTTTTGGAGGGGCGCGAAAATGGTGAGGGCCGACATGAAGCCCGCGAACACGGCCACTCCGCCCAGGCGCGGCGTGAGCGACTGGTGCACGGTGCGCCCATTGGGCGTGTCGAGCATATTTTTGAGGTGGGCGATGTAGATGATGGACGGCACGGCAAACAACGATACCAGCAACGCCCATATCCAGGACAACGCCAGGGGAATATCGAGATGATTCATAGATTATTGCGTAAGAGCCGGGCCCGAAAAACGGAAGCAGCGCCAGAGGACTTTAGCTGTGCAGCACGCCCACGCGGTCGAGCAGGGGAATGCGGGAGAAATTGTCGGGCACGATGGAATCGGGCACGAAGATGAATTTCTTATCGTAAATCTGGGGGCCGCGGTAGTAGCTCACCCAGTATTGGTTGTTGAGGTGAAATAGCGAGGGGTCGAGGGGTTCGACCGGGACGGCGGCGTGCGGCGGCACTTCTTCGAAGAGATAGCGCAGCGTCGAGGTCCGCACTTTTTCGCCGCTGGGCTGCTGGCCGTAGCCGTTGGCGTTCACGATGACGTTTTCGAGTGGGAAGTCATTCTCATTCAACAGGTAAACCTGCCAGATGGGCTGGCCTTCGGCATTCAGAGCCTGGTCGGCGGCCAGCACCACGGCTACCGACACGCCTTCGATGGGGTCAAACGAAATATCTTGCTTCATTGCAGCGTCGTACGGACTGAGCGGATGGCACGGATTGCCAGGTTCCGCTATTCAGGTTTCGGGGTGAGGAGGGATGCGGTTGCCTTCGCAGCAGATTCCGTGCCGCCGAGCAGCGCCAGCAGGTGCGGAAGCAAGCGCTCCCGCACTTCGGCCACGGTGACGGTGGCACCGGGGCCCAGCTCGCGGGCCAGCGAGGTTACGGCCTTGTCGGTGATGCCGCAGGGCACAATGTGGCCGAAGTAGGACAGGTCGGGGGCTACGTTCAGGGCAAAGCCGTGCAGGGTAACCCAGCGGCTGCATTTTACGCCCAGGGCGCAGATTTTGCGCGGGTTGGGCGCGCCGTCTTCCCAGTCGAGCCACACGCCGGTGAGGCCGGCGATGCGGCCGGCTTTCAGGCCATAGCCGGCCAGGGTACGGATAACGGCTTCCTCCAGCGTGCGCAGGTACCAGTGAATGTCGGGCCGAAAGTTGTCGAGGTCGAGGATGGGGTAGCCCACCAGCTGGCCGGGGCCGTGGTAGGTGATGTCGCCGCCCCGGTTGATGCGATGGAAGCTGGCTTCGTGCGCGGCCAGGGCCTCATCGTTCAGCAGCAGGTGCTCGGGCTTGCCGCTTTTGCCCAGCGTATAGGTATGCGGATGTTCACAGAGCAGCAGGTGGTTGGGCGTGGGCAGGGGGGCCGTGCCGGCGGCCTCGCCCAGGCGGTTCTGGGTTTTGATGGCCAACGTGGCGTCCATCAGCGCCTCCTGCAGCTGCCAGGTGGGCACGTACTCCACCAGGCCCAGGCGCTGCACCCGCACGGCGCGGTTGGCCGCCGGGC
Organism: Hymenobacter sp.; assembly: GCA_031387395.1. Lineage (GTDB taxonomy): Bacteria > Bacteroidota > Bacteroidia > Cytophagales > Hymenobacteraceae > Hymenobacter. The sequence continues at coordinate 9,977 of JANNDE010000288.1, read as the reverse complement.
TATCGGCGGGCAGCGAAGCCGAAAATGAAGGGGCGGAAGTAACCATAGGTGGCAGGGGCGAAAACGGACCGCGAAGGTACGACCCGCCACAAGCTTTGGCAGATGCTTGCCCGGCAGGCGCTACACGGCTAGCTTGCGGCCCGGCCCGTGCAGCCGCCCGCTCTCCTACCCGATTATGGCCCACGCGCCCCACCAACTCGGCCAGGCCGGCGAAGAGGCCGCCGCCAACTACCTGCTGGCCCAGGGCTACCAGGTGCTGGCGCGCGGCTACCGCCACGGCCGCGCCGAAGTAGATTTGGTATTGCAGCGAGGGCAGGGCCTGCTGGTGTTTGCCGAAGTAAAAACCCGCTCACCGGGCCAGTTCGGCGAGCCCGAAACGTTTGTATCGGAGCGCAAGAAGGAGCTGTTTCGGCTGGCGGCCACGCACTTGCAGGAGGAAATGGACTGGCGCGGCGACATCCGCTTCGACATTCTGGCCCTTACGCTGCTCAGCTCGGGCTTTCGCATCGAGCATTTTGAGGACGCGTTTTATTAGGATACCGGCACCCGGCGCTACTTCTTCTTTCTGGGCTGTGCTTTGCCGGACGCACGCGAGGCGGGGCGGGGCGTGTAGCCGGGGCGGCGCACTCCGGAAGGCTCGGCAGCCTCGGGGTCGTTGCGGTGGTCGTAGCTCTTCTCCTTGTCGTAGACGAGGACGGCGTTGCGGTTGTACAGGCGGACGAGCTCGGGCTCGGTCACCTCGGGGTCGTAGCCCGACTCGCCGTACTGGTACTCGTAGCGGCGGCGGGCCCGGAAGCCCCAATACTTGGTCCAGACGCCCACACGCTTGCCGTTCTCGAACTGGCCGCGCCAGTCGGGCTGGCCATTCACCAGGAATTTGGCGTACTCGCCTTCGAGCTTGCCGTTCACGTAGGGCACCACTTCGTTGAGGAGGCTGCGGTCTTCGCCGTAGTAGCTCACGTTGGCGTCGCGCGGGAAGCCCATCTCGTAGTGCGTTTTGGCCAGCAGCACGCCGTTTTTATCGAACCGCTCCCAGCGCAGGTGCCGTGTGCCAAGGGCATAGTAGCCGGTTTCGAGCACCTTACCGCTCTGCATCACCTTATAGGGGCCATGCAGAATTTTCAGGTCCGGCTCCTCGTCTTCGATGGCGGCCAGCGTCAGAATCTTATGCTTTTTGGTGTCGTAGTAATAGTGCGATGGCGCGTAGGCGTTCAGCGGCCGGGGGTACTTCAGAAAGTAGAAGATGGTGATTCGCTGATTGCGGCCCTTGGGGCCGGTCTTCGTGTAGGCACGTTTGATGCGCTCGCCCAGAAACACGTTTTTCCGGGGCTTCTTCGCCTTGCGCTGGGTGTCTTTCTCGTTCTCCTTGGTTAGGCGCTCCTGCTCCTTGGTGAGCACCACCTTGCGGGCCGTGCTCAGCGAGGGTTTGCCACCGAGCGTATCGGAAGTACGCGTGAGCGTGTCGACCCCGGCCAGGGCCGGCGGCTCGGGGGTGCTATTGAAAGAAACGGTTTTGCGGGTGCAGGCCCACGGCAGCACCGTGAGCAGCACCAACAACAGGCCCGGCAAGCGCCGCGACCACAAAAGAGAGTTTGGCATGAAACGCACGGAATATTTTCGGGCCATCAACGCAAAGGTAGCCGGGTTTGGTGCCCTCTTGGCAATGGGTGAATGGCTGAATGATTCACCCATTCACCCATTCACCCATTGAAAACCTCCCGCGTGGCCAAATCGAGCTGCTGGCCGGCTACCAGCAGGTGCAGGCGCAGGCCGTGGCCGCTGATAACCGCGCCGGGGGCCAGACCGGGCAGGTTGTTGTGGCTCACTCCGGCGGCATCGACGACCACCACGGCTTCTTCGCCGAACACCTGCACCGGCTGGCCGGAGCGGATGACGAGGCCGGTTTCCTCGCTCAGGCCGATGCCTAATAAGTCGGGCTGGGCCAGCACGGCGTGCATGAGGCGCGGGTAGCGGCCGCGCTCGGCAAAGTGCTGGTCGAGCAGCACGCCGGGCAGCAGGCCCAGGCCAGGCTTCACCTCGATGCGGCCGCCGAGCAGGCTGCGCCAGCCGTGGCCGTCCACGAGCATCACCTCGGCCACGGCCGACGCGCCGGCGCTGGTACCGGCCACGATGAAGCCCGCTTCGGTCTGGTACTTCTGTTTGAGAATGGCCAGAAACTCGGTGCCCAGCAGGAAATCGGTGATGCGCTCCTGGTCGCCACCGCTCATGAACACCAAGGCGGCGCGACGCAGGCGCTCCAGGGTGGCGGGGTCGTCGGCGGGGTGGTCCTCGTTCACTTGCAGGTGGCGCACGTGGGGGCAGCCGCGCTGGTGCCAGGCGTGGGCGTAGGCGGCGGCCGTGCGGGCCGGCTGGCGGCGGGTGGCCGTCGTGAACACCTCGATGGGTGCATTGCGGTCGGGCAGCAGGCCGGCCAGCAGGGTCAGGAAGGGGTCGTCGTCGCCGCCGCCGAGCACCACGAGGGTGCCCAGGGGCGCGGCGGCAGCAGCAGCAGGGAGCATAAGCGCGGGGTTGGGGCGGCAAGATGGGGCAGCGGCGGGGATTTGGAGGCCGCGGGCGGGGTTGGGATGGTCGCATACCGGTCGGTTCACGCCCTCTTTTCTCAACCCAACCCACCCATTTACCGCCCGCTTGGCGCTACTTTTGCGGCGCTCATTTCCTTCATCAACCCCGCTTGCCTAGCGAAGCATCTCCCCTCCTCTTTTCATGCAGCCGCAGACCGTGGAAACCATCACGTCCCTGATTCAGGAGGGCGAATTTTTTAAGCTGAAGCAGCTGCTCCGCGATTTTCAGCCTTCCGAGCTGGTGGCGCTCATTGAGGCCGAAGAGGACCGGGAACAGCTCATCATCTTCCGGCTGCTGCCCCTGAAGCTGGCCACCGAGGTGTTCGAATACCTCGATTTGGAAGAGCAGCGGCACTTTCTCGACAACCTGGCCCAGGATAAGATGGCCGACATCCTCAACGAGATGTCGCCCGACGACCGCACGGCCCTGCTGGAATTTCTGCCCGCCAACTTCGTGGCCGAGCTCGTGCAAAGCCTGAGCGAGGAAGAGCGCAAGGTGACGCTGCAGCTGCTGGGCTACCCCGAAGACTCGGTGGGCCGCCTGATGACGCCCGACTACATCGCCATCCGCGAGAACTGGACGGTGCAGCAGGTGCTCGACTACATCCGGCAGCACGGCGGGCAGTCCGAAACGCTGAGCATGCTGTACGTGACCGACGCGCACGGCATTCTGATTGATGATATCCGCATCCGGGAGTTTTTGCTGGCGGCCCCGGCGGCGCGGGTGCGCGACCTCATGGACCGCCGCTTCGTGCAGCTCACCGCCACCCAGGACCAGGAGGAGGCCATCGATATTTTCCGGCGCAACGACCGCAATGCCCTGCCCGTGGTGTCGGACCAGGGCATCCTGCTCGGCATCGTAACCATTGATGACATTCTGAGCATTCGGGAGCAGGAAGACACCGAGGACATGCAGAAGCTCGGCGGCTCGGAAGCGCTGGACGAGCCCTACCTCACCATGCCGCTCCTGACGCTGGTGCAGAAGCGCGCCGGCTGGCTGGTAATCCTCTTTCTGGGCGAATTGCTCACGGCCTCGGCCATGCAGTTTTTCGAGGGCGAGCTACAGAAGGCCATTGTGCTCATGCAGTTCGTGCCGCTCATCATCAGCTCGGGGGGCAACTCGGGCTCGCAGGCCACGTCGCTCATCATCCGGGCCATGGCGCTAGGCGAGTTCACGCTGGGCGAGTGGTGGCGGGTGCTGCGCCGCGAGCTCATCACCGGCTCAGCCCTGGGCCTGATTCTGGGTTTGGTGGGCTTTGGGCGCATTGCCATCTGGCAGGCCATCACGCCCATTTATGGCGAGCACTGGGCGCTGGTGGCCCTCACGGTGGGCATCGCGCTGGTGGGCATCGTGCTGTGGGGCTCGCTGGCGGGCTCCATGCTGCCGCTGCTGCTCAAGCGCCTGGGCCTGGACCCGGCCACCTCCTCAGCGCCCTTCGTAGCCACGCTGGTGGACGTGACCGGACTGATTATCTACTTCTCGGTGGCCCTGCTGCTGCTGCGCGGCACGCTGCTGTAGGGGCGCTTTTACATTGCCCCACCCCATCGCCGCACGCGGCTAGCTACGTGGGCGCTGTGCCCAACCCCATCGCCGCCTGCGGCTGGCCACGCGGGTACTGCGCTCTGCCCCACTGCCGCATGCGGCAGGCCACGCGGGCACTGTGCTCCGCCCCATCGCCGCATGCGGCTGGCCACGCGGGCACTGTGCCCTACCCCATCGCCGCACGCGGCGGAAGTTTTACCCGGGCTTAGTCCAGCCGCCGCCGGTTGGCCTTTTTCTCGCCCTGCAGCTTCTTTCCGTCCAGGCGCTTGCGCACGGCGCTTTTGCTGGGCTTGGTGGCCTTGCGGGGCTTGGGCCGGCGCAGGCTTTTCAGCAGCAGTTCATGAAAGCGGGCCAGCACGATTTCCTTGTTGCGGAGCTGACTGCGGTCGTCCTGCGCCGTTAGCAGCAGCCGGCCCTCGGTGGTGAGCTGGTTCGCCAGCTTCTCCAGAATCAACTGCTTCTGAGTGTCAGTGAGGACCTGCGAATCCAGCAGGTGCCAGCGCAGCTCCACCCGCGATTCTACCTTGTTCACGTTCTGGCCGCCCGGCCCGCTGGCCCGGCTGGTCTGGAAGGTGATTTCGGGTAGAAAGGCGGCGGCGGGGGGCAACATGATGGAGAGTTGAGTTTTGAGGGTTGAATATTGAGTTGCATATGTCGGGTTATTCGAAACGCAACATGCAACCCTCAAAACTCAACCCTTATTTAAGAGCATCGCCCCGTATGAGTAGCCGCCGCCGAATACGGTAATAATCACCTTATCGCCGCCCTTCAGCGTGCCCCACACCTCGGCCAAGCCGATGGCGGCCCCGGCGCAGCCGGTGTTGCCGAGGCGCTCGATGTTGCTCACGGCGCGGGCCGGGTCGAGGCCCAGGGCCTTGGTCACGTTTTTCGAGATGCGCAGGTTGGCCTGGTGCGGGATGAGGTAGGTGAGGTCTTCGGTGGCGATGTGGTGCCGGTCGAGCAGCGTCTGAGTTACGCGGGCCATGTAGGTGCAGGCCTGCTGAAACACGTCGCGGCCGAAGGGCATCACGATGCCTTTTTCTACGGGCTTCAGGGTCACGGCCTCATCGGCCCTGCTCACGGGGGCCGCGCCGCCAGTGATGACTTCGGCAATGTGCAGGTCGTCGGGGCTGAGGCGCTCCTTGCTGATGAGCAGGGCCGCCGCGCCGTCGCCCCAGAGGTGGCCGGCCATGGTGTCTTCCTCGTTGTTGTAGGCCGTGTTGTGCTCGGCCACCACCACCACGGCGCGGGTAGCCTTGCCCATGGCAAAGTAGCCCTCCACGATTTCCACCGCGTTCAGCAGCGACGAGCAGGCCGAGGAAATGCTGACCGTGGGGATTTCGTTGATGTTCAAATCGCGCTGCACGGCGTGGGCGGCGGTGAAAATGGTATCGTGCGGCGTATAGGTGCCGGCCACAATCAGGTCGATGCGGGCCTGGGCAAACCCCGGGGCGGCGGCCAGCGCGGCGCGGGTGGCGGCAATGGCCATGGTGTTGGCATTTTCGCCGGGGGCCGCTTTGCGGCGCTCCTGAATGCCGGTGCGCTCAATTATCCACTCGCTGGCCAGGCCGTTAATTCGGGTGAAATGAGCGTTGGTGACGACGGCCTCCGGGAGGTAGGCCGCCACGTAATGAAGATACACGGGCTGGTATTGGGTGAAACGCACGGCCGGAAAGCGGCCCGGTAAAGGTACGGCCAGCACCCGCTGGCGGTCGGCCCGGCCCGGCCAGATGCCCGAATCTTACACCCTAAGGCACTATCAGGCCTGCGGTCGGTTAAAAGTGAAGAGGTAAAATCTGCTGTTACGCAGCTTGGTGGAGATGGTGCGAGGCCATCTCCACCAAGCTGCGTAACAGCAGCTAAAATCAGGAACCATCCCATTGCCACTCTTCACTCTTCACTGACCCTACTCCTTCGTTACCCGGCCGCTGCCGCGGGTAGCGCTGTTGAGTTGGGCCCCACCGGCCACGTACATATTGCCCGAGCCCGAAATAGCCCCGTCGGCCGTGCGGCTGGCGGATACGTGGGCATCGCCCGAGCCGCTGATGCGGGCGCGGCTGGTTTCGGTTTTCAGCTCGTGGGCGCGCACCCGACCCGAGCCGCTGATACGAATGTCGTTGCTGGGGCAGGTGCCGCCCACCGTCACATCGCCCGAGCCCGACACGGTCGTTTCGAGGTGCCCGGCCTGCAGCTGCGGCACCAGTAAGTCGCCCGAGCCGCTCACGGCCAGCGTCATGGCATCGGCTTGCAGGGGGCCATTCACTTCCAGCTTGCCCGAGCCGCCCACGCGTAGCGCCGTCAGGCTGAGCGCGGTCACGTATACCGTCACGGGGCCGTGGTTTTTGTAGCTCGACATGCCTCCGCCGGGCTTTTGGCGGAAGCCCAGGCGCAATTTGCTGCCCTGCACTTCGGTTTCAAAATCGACCAGGTCGTCTTTGCTGGCTTCTACCACCACGCGCTGGGGGCTGCCCTGCTTCACCACCACGTGGGCCGAGCCGCTGAGGCTGATTTCAGTGAATGCGCCCACCGAACGGGTTTCGCGGTCGGCCACGGGCAGGGCCGTGGCGAAGGACGAGCGCGCGCCCGCAGCCAGCACCAGCAGGCTGGCGCACATCGAGGTAATCCGGAAGTTTTTCATATGAAAAAAGGGGAAAGGGTGAGGGTTTGAACCCGATTACCGTCTTGATGCCCCAAACGTTACCGCGGTTGCTTGGCGCGGGCTACATTTCAGAAAACACCTCCGTCCACTCCAGCGCCAGGCCCGGCAGGGTGCGCACCGGAATGGGACCGGGCTCGTAAAACTCGCCCGCCAGCTGGTATTGCTCGCCCTCCAGCCCGTACACGGCCACGGTTTTCACCCCCGGAAACACTATCCAGTACTCCCGCACGCCGCTTTCTTCGTAGAGGTCGAATTTAGTTTTGGTATCGCGCGAGGTGTTGCCGGGCGCCAAAATCTCCACAATCCAATCAGGGGAGCCCACGCAGCCCCGGTCGTCGAGCTTAGCCAGGTCGCACACCACGCAGATGTCGGGCTGCACCACGGTCGTAATCTGCTGGTCGCCGTTGGCTCCGGCTGTAGTCAGGCGCACATCAAAAGGGGCCACGTACACCTGGTAGGGCTTTCCCTTCAGATACTGGCGAATTTCCCCAAAAAAATTACCGGCATATACCTGATGCAAGCGGCTGGGGCCGGCCATTGGGCGCATCAGCTTGCCCTTGATAAGCTCCACAAACTCATCAAACTTCCACGTCAGGTAATCGGCGTAGCTGTAGGTTTTGGTGGCGTCAAGCTGCGAGAGGGAGGTGATGGGAGCCATAGTTTGGAGGCGGATGGGTTTCTGTAAAGATACACGTCGGCCCCAACCAGTTTCTAAAACTCCACGTGCAGGCGCACCGCCACCACGTGCACCGGCCCGCTGCGGTCGCGGTTGTAGGCGGGGTTGATAACCAGCTGATAATCGGGGCTGATGGAGGCGTGGAAGGTGGGCAGCGCGAAGCTGTAGTACACCTCGCCAATCTGCTCCAGGCCGTAGTTCAGCGCCCCATCGCCCACGATGAAGCCGTAGCCGCCGGCGGCCAGGTAGGCGCGGTGCCCGGAACTGATACCGTTCACCACAATGGCGGCACCGAGGCGGTCGTCGGGGCGCGCCCAGCGGTGGCCGGTGCTGGCAATGCCGAGGCTGGCGCTGTGGTCGATTTCGGTAAAGGCCCAGGTTTCGTTCTGGCCGTCGTTGTAGCTCACGCGGGCAAACAGGCCCACGTCTTTGCCGATTTCCTGCTCCGCGTTCAGGCCGAAGCCGATTTTGGTGTGGCCGGCGCGGCGCACCAGCGCCAGGTCGGGCTGCTGGCCGGTGGCCAGGCCCAGGGCCACGGCGCTGCGGTAGGTGGCCATGGGCGCCACGTTGCGGAAGCCCAGCACCCGCACCGTGCCCTGCCGGTGGGCCAGGTGGTAGGTTTTGGTGAGTTCCAGGGTTTCGGCGTGCGACTTGGTGTAGTGGTAGTCCAGCAGGGGGCCGTTGGCGTAGGTGGGCAGCAGCGTGGAGGCAAACCGCGCCGTGAAGCCGGGCGTGACGTACTCCAGCACGCCACCCACGATGTAGCCACGGGTGTTGGCGGCGTAGTCCCAGCCGCCGGCGCTCATCAGGCTCCAGTTCATGAACTGGGTGCGGGGGTCGTGCGAGTAGCTATTCTGGTCGAAATAATCGGCCACGCTCATCTTGCCCAGGTTCAGGGCGAAGTAGCGGCGGGGCGTGGGTCCGGCCACCTGGTTCAGGTCGTCCTCGTCCAAGTCGGTTTCGGGGCCGATGGCAAACACCTGCCGCACATACAGCCGGGCCAGGTATAGAACCGGGTCGGCCACGCCGATGCGAAACGTTTCGCCATTGGTGAAGCCGGCCACGCCGCGCGCGCCGCTCAGCCCGCTGCCGCCCGCCACTTCGGGGTTGAAGTACACCGCCGCGTTCTTCCACAGCCGCCGCCCGATAAACAGCGTGCTGGTGAAGGAAAGCTTGGCCGACTCGCGGTCGGCCAGGCTGTAATCGCCCGAATACGGCGTGCGCAGGTTGTTGTGCCACTGGTCGATGAGCGTCTGCTGGAAGTGCAGGCTCCAGCGGCGGGCCTCTTCGGCGGGCTGGTGCACCGGCTGCTGGGCCGAAGCGGCATTGGGCGGCGTGGCGGGCGTAGTAGAGCCGGGGGGCGTGACCTGGGCGAGCGCGGCCAGGGGCGAAGCAGCCAGCAGCAGGAAGAAAGCGAAACGCAAAACGTTGGGAAGTAAAGGATGAACAACTGGCTAGAATCAGCAAATCGCCGCATCCAATACGCCACACAGCGCTACCAACCCGCTAAGCAAAAGCGCCGCAGATGACAAACGTATGAATTTTTAGGATATCCTTAAAGCGGTTTCGGGGAACGATTATCGTTCGGGGAAGCACACGACAGTCGCGCGCGCGACTTGCCAACGAAAGCCTTCCGGGCCAGGCCGGGGAGGCTTTCGCTACTTTTGCGCCATGCCGCTACTTCATTACCTCGACCAGGGCCAGGGCCGCCCGCTGGTTATCCTCCACGGTTTATTCGGTACGCTCGATAACTGGCAGAGCCTGGCCCGCCGCTGGGCTACCGAAGCGGGGCTGCGCGTGGTTAGCGTGGATTTGCGCAACCACGGCCGCTCGTTTCACTCGCCCGAACACACCTATGCTCTCATGGCCCAGGACGTGCTGGAGCTCTTCGACCACCTGCAGCTGGGTTCCGACACTACCCTCATGGGCCACAGCATGGGCGGCAAAGTGGCCATGCGCCTCGCCCTCGACCACCCCGAACGGCTCGCCCGGCTCATCGTGGTCGACATTGCCCCGCGCTTTTCCAACATGGAGCACCAGGACGACATCGTAGCCGGCCTGCAAGCCGTCGATTTCACCACCTGCACCAACCGGCAGGAAGCCGATGCCGCGCTGGCCAGGTACGTGCCCAACGTGGGCACCCGGCAGTTCCTGCTGAAAAACCTCTACCGGACGGAGGACAACACCTTCGCCTGGCGCATCAACCTGGAGGTGCTGGCCGCGCAGCTGGCGGCCATCGGCGAAGAAACCGTTGGCAAAGCGCCGTTCCTGAAACCGGCGCTGTTCATCCGGGGCGGCAAATCCGACTACATCACCACTGCGGATAAGCTGCACGGCATTCCGGCGCTGTTCCCTAACTCGCAGGTGGCCACCGTAGTCGATGCCGGCCACTGGGTGCACGCCGAAAAGCCGGAGGAGATTTTTGAGATGGTGAAAACGTTCGTGCTGAGCTGATGGAAGCGTAGCTTGGACTCTGCGAGTCCGAGCGCGAGCACAGCGAGCATTCGCGCGAAAATA
>JANNDE010000283.1:0-1080 GCA_031387395.1 Hymenobacter sp. | reverse complement strand
ACCAGCAGGCGCTCCATCACCAGCTGCACTTCGTCCATGAACAGGGTGCGCACGAGGCCGTGGGGCGTAGGCACGAGCTGGCCGGCCGCCGCCACGAGCAGCACGGCCGCCGGCATATCGGGCTGCCAGCGGGCCACGTTGGGCGGGGCGCACAGCCAGGCCGTGGGCGGAAATCCTTCGGGCTGAGCCAGTAGTCGACCCAGTGTTTGGAGGCGGCGTTCTTCGGGCGGAAACATGCCGCAAGGTACGACGGACGGCCCGGATGCGATACAAAGCGGCACCTCCGCTATGGGCAGATTCGGGCTTTTTGGCCAGCTTACCGCCACCCCGATGCCACACCGCTTCCCGCAGCTACGGCTGAAGTGCAGCGCCAAACAACCCTGAAACAATGGCGGCCCGGGTTTCAGCTAGCGACATTTCCGACTTTATCCGTTGTAGTTTCCTGGGGCCACATACAGCGGCTGTGGTCTGCGGCGTTGCCTTGTTGGCTGACATTTTTGTGTCTGACGGCACACGCTGCCGCACCAGTTTCGCGTCGAAGCTGTTGTAGGCACGTATCTAGGGCTGGCCGGTAGCGTGCCGCGCCTGATTCGCGTATTTTTGTTGACATTCCTTCTTCTTCCCGACCTATATGGCCACCAGTTCTAACGGCAAAGCCTCCGGCGGCAGCCACGCCAAGAAACAAGCGCTGCCTACCGCTGCCCAGGCGCCCGAGCGCCTCACGCCCACCGCCGTACCGGCCCACAAACTGGTGTTGCGCAGCCTGAAACGGTCTGACTTCAAGGCCGTGAAGGAAATTATGGACAAGGTGTACTCCAACATGGAGGGCGCCTGGGCGCAGGATGAGTACAACGCGCTGCTCAAGAAATTTCCCGAGGGCCAGATCTGCATCGAAGACAACGGGCAAGTGGTGGCGGCGGCACTGGCCATCATCGTGCAGTACTCCGACTTCGGCGACCGGCACACCTACGCCAAAATCACGGGCAACGGCAAGTTTGACACCCACAACGCCGACGGCGACACGCTCTACGGCGTCGATGTGTTCGTGGATCCCGAGTACCGCAGCCTGCGCCTGGGCCG
>JANNDE010000275.1:0-20678 GCA_031387395.1 Hymenobacter sp. | reverse complement strand
GACATTCCGGCCGCTGCCGGGGCCGGCCGGGCGGGTGGCGTTCGCGTGGGGTGGGGGGGCGGGGGGGTTGTGGGGGGTGGGCGGGTGTTTCACACCTCGGGGGGCCGGGTGGCGGTGATGTTTCGCTCCCACCACGACGGCTTTGGCGGCTGCGGCTTTCGCGGCCGCATCCTCGGCCAGCTGCTTGCGGGTGGCCCGGCCCTTGCGCACCGGTGCCGCCGCAACCGGTGCGCCGCTTGGCATAAGTACGGGAGCTGCTTCCGGTGCGGGCACGCCCGTTACCAGGGTGCCCATGACGGCTGCCGGAACCAGCGGTGCCGGCCCGGCCGAACCGCCCGGCGTTGTTTCGACGGGCTTGTCGGCGGACGCTTTGCGCTCCTCGCCGGGCACCGGCATCGATTTGGGCGCGTCGCTGGTCGGGGTGGGGCCGAGGGCCTTGGCCGGCGACTCATTTTCCTTGTAGAAGATGCGCATGCGGTTATTCACCTCGCCGGGCCGGAACTGCGAAATCACGGGCTTCTCCGTCGAGGCCAGGGCCCCGGCCAGCGCGCCACTTTGCTGCTTGCCATAGGAGGCCGCCAGGGCCTGTGCCTGCGGCAGGAGGGGGCTGTCGGGGTAGGCCCGGATAAACTGCTCCACCGAAGCCCGGGCCGTGAGTGGCGGCTGGGTGCGGGCCATCAGCAACACCTTCAGGTAGGTCATCCGGTCGTTCAGGTCGCTTTTCGGGTACTGCTTTTCGGTGCGGGCCAGCACCGCGTTGGCCTTGCGGAATTCCTGATTCACATAGAACGTAAAGGCTGAGTCGACGCGGCTGGCCACGGCGTTGTGCAGCGCTAATTCGTGCTCGCGGTAGAGCGGGTCAGCAATCAGCTTCGCATAAATCGACTTCGGAAACTCCTGCTGCAAAGCCGCCGCGTACTGCGCCGTTTTGGCCGCGTCGGGCTTGTCTTTGTAGTACAAGTAGAGCAGGTAGTAGGCATCGGGCGCGTGCTCGCCGCGCGGGTAGCGGCTCACCTGCTGCTCGTAGGTTTCGAAGCCTTTCTCCCGCTCCCGCAGCTGCTCTTTATAGATGCCGCCCAGCTCGTAGAGGGCCGCTTCCACCTGCCGGTTCGAGATGGAAAGTTGGCCGGGGTCGGCGGGAATTTCTGCCCGATACTGCGCCACGAGCTTGTCGCGGGCCGCCGTGGGGCTGGCCGCTGCTGCCGCGCCGGCCGAGTCGGCCGGGGTGCCATTCACGGCGGTGGTCGAGTTGCCGGTCACGCTCAGGGGGGCGCCGCCGCCCGCCATGGTGTTGGGCGAGCTCACGGCCTGCCGGTTGGTGCGCCAGTTATCCTGCAGTTGCCGGTTGCCCCATTTGCGCAGAAACTCGGCCCGGGCCGTGCCCAGTAGGGTGGGGTTGTCGAAGTACCACTGCCCGGCCGCTGCCGTAGCCGTGGGGTCGAATGCGGTTACGTCCGTTGCTGCGGCGCTACTCCCGCCGGGAGCCAGTCCGCCGCCGGGCAGGTTGCTGCCAATGCCGCTGTTGGCCGAGCTGGTGCGGCTAGCCAGGTCGGCGGCCCGGGCCTGCGTCTTGGCCAGCGCAGCCAGCCGGTCGGCCTCGCGCTGGCGGGTGGCCAGTTCCGCGTTGGCGTAGGTATTCAGGCGCTCACTCAGTACCTCCGGAGCCAGTCTGGCCAGCGCCTGCAGGCTGTCCTGCGTTTCGATGATGGTATACTGCCTGGCGAAATCCTTCAGAATATCGCTCCGCTCCTTGATGGCTAGATACGTCTTAGCCTCCTTGTTCAGGTTCTGCACCGTGCTGTCGTAGTAGGCGGCGGCCAGCGGGTACTTGTGCAGGTTTTCGTAGTAGATGCGGCCCGCCAGCAGGTAGGCGTAGCTTTTCTGGAAGCGGTTCGTCGTGGTGGCTTTCACCGATTGGCGCAGCAGCTTTAGCGCCGCCGGGTAGCTCTTCTCGCGGTAGTTCAGCCGCGCCATCTCGTAGTATATTTTGTCGCGGTAGTCCTTGTTGTTCAGGTTTTTCAGCAGGCCGGCGAAGTTTTTATCCAGCCGCGCCCGGTCCTGCGTGCTCAAGTCCGACACCTGCGCCAGCATCAGCTTGGCCTGAAAATCGAGCTCATACGGCGGGTTGCGGGCCAGAATTTGGTCGAGCTGCTCGTAAGCCTTCTTATTCTCGCCGGCCTCCTGGTACAGCTGGGCCAGCAGGTAGCGCGTGCGCGACCGCTCGTTCTTGTACTCAATCAGCGGAATGGCTTTTTCGAGCTGCGCGATGGCCTTGGCTGGCTCCTCAGTGCGCAGGTAGTAGTCGGCCCGGGTCAGAAACAGCTGCCGCGCATCCTCCGGCCGGCCCTGCTCCTTGTCCAGCAAGTCCGACACGGCCTTGGCGCTTTCCAGCTCACCCTGCGCCATGAAAGTGCGCATCAGCCCAATCAGTGCCTCGTGCCTGGCATTGTCGTCCTTGCTCGTCGAGTTCACATACTTAAAGGTGAGCGCCGCGTCGTCGAACTGCATCAGGTAAAACCGCGCCCAGCCCACCAGCACGTAGGCATCATCTGTCCAGTCCGAGCCGGGTCGGTGCTGAATAGGCATCGACGCCCGCTTGATGATGTCGTTCAAATCGGCGCGGCTGGCCTTCACGCTGGCGCTATCCAAGGTCGGAAATAATGGTAGCGGCTCGTTGTAGTCGTTGGGCCGGGCCGTGGCATAGAGCTTATCCTCCAGCCCCCGCAGCTTCTCGCGGGCGATGAAATAGGCGTTGTCGCGCGCCGCCACGTTGTTGAAGGCGTGCGAAACGATGTTCTTATCCGAGGCACAGCCCGCTGCCCCCAGCCCCAGCAGAACCAGCAGCCGCGCAGCCCAGCGATATGTCAGCAGTTGATGTGTCAAAATCAGCGTAAAAGAGAAAAGACCCGTCCGAGCAGCCGGAACGCCCGACGCGGCCCGAAATGTTCGTCGGCCCTGCCAGATAACGGAGCCGAGCGGGTAAAATTACGTTTTTTCGTCGGCCACGCCCGCCCGGCCCGCGCCGTACCTTTGTCCACCGCCTCTTTGCGCCCGCTCATGTCCACTCCCCCCGCCCCCCAGCCCACCGGCAACAACCGCCGGCAGGCGGTCATGAAGTACTCTGGCCTGGCCTTCCAGATGCTGGCCATCATCGGGGGCAGCGCCTGGCTGGGCACCTGGCTCGATAGCCGGATGGGCACTGAGCCCTGGCTTACCATCGGCCTGCTGCTGCTGGGCGTGCTCCTGGCCGTATTCCAGGTCATCCGCAGCCTCACTAAAGAGTCTCTGTAGCTGGAGCCCCGTCATGTCGAGCGCAGCCGAGGCATCTCGCCTCGGGCAACTAATTCAATCAGTTTAAATTACCACCATAAGCAAGATGCCTTGGCTGCGCTCGGCATGACGTTCTGATAGCATACCCCCCATCAATGCCCAAGTTTCCGCGTCAGTTCCTGCTCTTCACCGCCGCGCTGGGCCTGCCCATCTACGTGTTGCACCGCCTCTACGGCCCGGCCGTGATACACCCGCGCACCGGGCTCATTTTCGCCGTCATGGCCGCGCTCACCTACTTCGCCTACACCCTCACCGCGCGCCTCGTGGCCCGCGACCCCCACAGCCTGGCCATGGGCTATTTGATAGGCATGACGGTCCGGCTGCTCACGTCGCTGGGCCTCGTAACGTGGCTGCTGGCAGGCGGAATTGCCCGCGAGCCCCGGGGCATCTGGACCTTCCTCGGGGCCTTCTTCCTACTGTACTTTTCGTGGGCCGGGTTTGAAATCTGGGCTACTTTGAGTAACTTGCGGCCGATTTCAGGAAAGCAAGTAGCGCAATGATAATGCGTTAGCCCGAAATTAGTCATTAATTAACTTTGAATGAAGCGTTTACTCTCGATTCTCCTTTGCTTCGTCTCCCTGTCCGTTTTCGCTAACGAACCCGCCACCGAGGGCGCAAAGGCCGAAGGCTTCAATCCCGGCGAAATGATTTTGGAGCACATCGGTGATTCTCACGAGTGGCATCTGGCCACTCTGGGTGCCGGCGAGCATGCCAGCCACGTCACCATTCCGCTGCCCATCATCGCCTACCGCCCCGGCACCGGCCTGAGCACGTTTTCGGGCAGCCAGCTGGCCCACGGCCAAAGCTACGACGGCTTGAAACTGGAGGAAGACAAGCTCGTCGCCCTCGACGGCAGCAAAGTCTACGACTTCTCGATTACCAAAAACACCGCCTCCCTGTTCATCAGCGCCGTGCTGATGCTGCTGGTGTTCACGGCCGTAGCCAGTGGCTACAAAAAGAATAACGGCCGCGCTCCCAAAGGTGTGCAGTCCTTCTTCGAGCCGGTTATCATCTTTATCCGCGACGAAGTAGCCAAGAAGAACATCGGCCCCAAGTACGAGCGCTACATGCCGTACCTGCTCACGGCCTTCTTCTTCATCTGGTTCAACAACCTGCTGGGCCTTATGCCCGGCGCGGCCAACCTCAGCGGCAACATTGCCGTCACCATGGTGCTGGCCGTGCTCACCCTGATTATCACCCTGGCTTCCAGCAACAAGTACTACTGGGCGCACATTTTTGCCACGCCCGGCGTGCCCAAGCCACTGCTGCCCATCATGATTATCGTCGAGTTTCTGGGCATCTTCACCAAGCCCTTCTCGCTCATGATTCGTCTGTTCGCCAACATCACGGCGGGCCACATCGTGGTGCTGAGCTTTATCAGCCTGGTGTTCATCTTCAAATCGTGGTCGGTTGCCCCGGTCACCATTGCATTTGGCTTGTTCATCAACGTGCTCGAATTGTTGGTGGCTATCCTGCAGGCCTTCATCTTCACGCTGCTCACGGCCATGTACATCGGTGGCGCGGTAGAAGACCACCACGATGCCGACCTGCAAATGGGCTACGATGACGGCTCGGCCTCGACCCACGTCGCCCACTAATCTGACTTAACCGGCCGGGTGCTTGCCGCCCGCCAACTGGCTGTTTCGGCCAGCCCGTGGCAATCCCCCCCTCCCCGCCGCGGAACTGACGAACTTTTTCTTTTTCCCCTTTTTTCAAATTTTATGTTACTCTCTTTGTTTTTGCAAGCAGTTGCCATGGCAGCTAACTACGGTCCCGGTCTGGCAGTAATGGGTGCCGGTATCGGTGCCGGTCTGGTGGCTTTGGGCGTAGGTTTGGGCATCGGCCGCATCGGCGGCAGCGCCATGGATGCTATCGGCCGTCAGCCGGAAGCTTCGGGCAAAATCCAGACGGCCATGATTATCGCCGCCGCGCTGATTGAAGGTCTGGGCCTGTTCGCAGTCGTAGTCTGCGTGCTTATCTGGACCAAACTCGTTTAGTAACGGGCCGGGCTTTGGGCCCGGAAGTAGTTGGAAGCCCGCCGCCCGCTGCTGCAATACGCAGTTGGCGCGGCGGGCTTACCTGCTCATAGGTTTGCTTTGCAAGTATTCGGTATCAGGTAGTCAGTAGTCAGATACTGATTATCCTTTGTCCAACTACTGACTACCTGATACGGAATACCAAAAATCATAAAGAATATGCTGCCAGCTTTTTTATCCCCTGAACTCGGCCTGATTTTCTGGCAACTGGTTATCTTCCTGCTGGTGTTATTCCTGCTGGGTAAGTTTGCCTGGAAGCCGATTCTGCTCGCCCTCAAAGAGCGCGAAGACAGCATTGAAGGTGCTCTGCGCATGGCCGACCAGGCCAAAATCGAGATGCAGCAGCTGAAAGCCGGCAACGAGAAGTTGCTGACCGACGCCCGCCTCGAACGCGACCGCATGATGCTGGAAGCCACCCAAATGGCCAACCAGCACCGCGAAGCCGAAAAGGCCCGCGCCACCGCCGAAGCCAACACCATTATCCAGCAGGCCCGCGAAGCCATCCAGCAGGAGAAAAACGCGGCCCTGGCCGAAGTGAAAAACACCGCCGCCAAGCTCTCGCTCGACATCGCCGAGCGCATCCTGCGCCGCGAGCTTACCGACCCCGCCGCCCAAACGCAGCTGGTCGATTCTTACCTGAAAGACGTTAAGCTTAACTAGTAGTCGGTATCAAGTAGGCAGTAGTCGGATGCACGATTTTCGGAGACTTCGAGTCTGGCAGGATGCAGTTGAGTTCGTCATTGAAGTTTACCGCGTTACCCGCCAGTTTCCGGCCGAAGAGAAGTTTAATCTGATTAGTCAACTCAACCGAGCTGCGGTCTCCATTCCTTCCAATATCAGTGAAGGAGCGGGACGTGGAGGTAATGGGGAGTTCATCCAGTTCCTGAATTACGCAAGCGGTTCTTGTTCGGAAGTCTTCACTCAGTTAATGATTGCGAATCGACTGGGATATATTTCAGGCGATGAATTTGAAAAAACCGATGCACGCTTAAACAGCATTCACCGGATGATTCACAAGCTAATTAGCAACCTTCGAAGCACGCCAACTGCTTAACTTGTTTTATTGTCAGACTACCGACTACCGACTACCCAATACTGAATACCAAAAAATCATAACATGGCTGACCAACGAGTAGCGGCCCGCTACGCCAAGTCGCTCCTCGACTTGGGCAAGGAGATGGGTACCCTGAGCGCCGTGAAGGACGACATGGACCTGCTGAGCAAGACCATGGCCGATAGCCGCGAGCTGCGGCTGTTGCTGCGTAACCCGATTGTGAAGCACGACAAGAAGCTGGCCATCCTGAACGCCATCTTCCAGGGTAAAGTGTCGGATATGACGCTGCGCTTCTTTACCATCCTCACCAACAAAAACCGCGAGTCGGCTATCGAAGGCATCGGGCCCGAGTTTCTGGCGCAATACAATGCCGTGCAGGGCATTCAGTCGGCCGAGGTAACGTCGGCTACGCCGCTCTCGGCCGTTTCCCTTCTCGAAATCCGCAAGCTCGTGACCCAGCAAACCGGCCACGCCGAGGTGCATCTCACCGAGAAAGTGGACCCGGAACTCATCGGCGGCTTCGTGCTGCGGGTGGGCGACAACCAGATTGACGATTCCGTGCGCACCAGCCTTCGTAAGCTGCGCACGTCGCTGCAAGAAAATTCTTACCAACAACAACTGTAGTAGGGGCGGGGCCAGCCCCGCCCGGCCGCTTGAACGACCCGGCTGAGTGTCGTTCTGTTTATCGTTCAACGACGGGCGGCTGCAAGCCGCCCCTACCCCAATCATATGGCAGAAGTACGTCCGGATGAAGTCTCCGCAATCCTGCGGCAGCAATTGTCCAATTTCAAGTCCGAAGCCGAGCTGGAAGAAGTTGGCACCGTGTTGCAGGTTGGCGACGGCGTGGCCCGCATCTACGGCCTGAGCAAAGCCCAGGCCGGCGAGCTGATTGAGTTCGAGAATGGCCTGCAGGCCCTCGTGCTCAACCTGGAAGAAGACAACGTGGGTGCCGTGATGCTGGGCGACTACTCGGAAATCCGGGAAGGCGCCACGGTGAAACGCACCAAGAAAATCGCCTCCATCAAAGTGGGCGAAGGCATTGTGGGCCGCGTGGTGAACACGCTGGGCCAGCCCATCGACGGCCGCGGCCCCATTGCCGGCGAGCTGTACGAGATGCCCCTGGAGCGCAAGGCTCCCGGCGTAATCTTCCGCCAACCCGTGACTGAGCCGATGCAAACCGGCATCAAGTCGATTGACGCGATGATTCCGATTGGCCGTGGCCAGCGCGAGCTGATTATCGGTGACCGCCAGACGGGTAAGTCGGCCGTGGCCATCGATACCATCATCAACCAGCGCGAGTTCTTCGAGGCCGGCCAGCCGGTGTTCTGCATCTACGTGGCCATCGGCCAGAAGGCTTCTACGGTAGCCCAGGTGGTGCAGGCCCTCACCAAGGGCGGCGCCATGGACTATACCGTGGTGGTAGCCGCTTCGGCTTCCGACCCGGCGCCGCTGCAATTCTACGCGCCCTTCACGGGTGCGGCTATTGGTGAGTTCTTCCGCGATACGGGTCGTCCGGCGCTGGTGGTGTACGATGACTTGTCGAAGCAGGCCGTGGCTTACCGCGAGGTGTCGCTGCTGCTGCGCCGTCCTCCGGGCCGCGAGGCGTACCCCGGCGACGTGTTTTACCTGCACAGCCGTTTGCTGGAGCGGGCCGCTAAAATCAATGCTTCGGACGAGATTGCGAAGAACATGAACGACCTGCCCGAGAGCATCAAGCACCTCGTGAAAGGTGGTGGTTCGCTGACCGCCCTGCCCCTGATTGAGACGCAGGCCGGTGACGTATCAGCCTACATTCCGACCAACGTGATTTCGATTACGGATGGCCAGATTTTCCTCGAGACCAACTTGTTTAACTCGGGTGTTCGCCCGGCCATCAACGTGGGTATCTCGGTGTCGCGCGTGGGTGGCAACGCCCAGATTAAGTCGATGAAGAAAGTGGCCGGTACGCTGAAACTCGACCAGGCCCAGTTCCGCGAGCTGGAAGCCTTCGCCAAGTTCGGCTCCGACCTCGACGCCTCGACCAAGCTCACCATCGAGCGCGGCCGTCGCAACCTGGAGATTCTGAAGCAGCCCCAGTACTCGCCCGTGAAGGTGGAGGACCAGGTGGCCATCATTTACGCCGCCACCAACGGCTTGCTCGACACCGTACCCGTGAACCGCGTGCGCGAGTTCGAGAAGGAGTTTGGCCAGGTGATGAACTCGCGCTACCCCGACGTGCTGAAGG
The DNA here is from genome assembly GCA_031387395.1 of Hymenobacter sp. GTDB lineage: Bacteria > Bacteroidota > Bacteroidia > Cytophagales > Hymenobacteraceae > Hymenobacter. The sequence continues at coordinate 12,034 of JANNDE010000275.1, read as the reverse complement.
CCCTGAAAGCCGGCAAGCTGGAGGACACCGGCACCAAGGCAATCCGCGAGGTAGCCAAGGACGTTTCGGCGAACTACGCGGTGAAGTAACCTCAACCCTAGCCCCTCTCCTTGGGGAGAGGGGGACTAGTTTCTAGCTTCCTAGCCTAGTCGTGATTGATTGAAATAGCTTAAGCAAATGCTTTTTCGAGTAGCTGCGCCGCCTCGGCCCCCCCGCTCCCCAAGGAGAGGGGCCGGGGGGTGAGGTGACTCGCGGAGGGCAACAATAATTATGGCAAGCTTAAAAGAAGTCCGCAACCGCATTCAGTCGGTGAGCAGCACGCAGCAGATTACTAAAGCCATGAAAATGGTGGCGGCGGCTAAGCTGCGTCGGGCCCAGGACAACATCGTGCGGATGCGGCCCTACGCCCAGCGCCTGAATGCCATCCTGACCAACCTGACGCGCAACGCCGACGATGACATCGTGAGCGATTACGGCATGGCCCGCGAGGTACGCAAGGTGCTGGTGATTGCCATTACTTCGGACCGTGGACTGGCGGGTGCCTTCAACACGAACGTGTTCAAGGGCGTGAACGCGGCCATTGCGGCGCGCTACGGTAACCTGCCGGCGGCCAGCATCTCGGTGATGGCCATTGGCAAGAAGGCGCACGACTACTACACCCGCAAGGGCAACATCGTGGGCGACTACACCCACGTCTTCGCCAAGCTCTCGTTCGAGACGGTGCGGGCGGCGGCGGAAGTAGCGATGGATGGTTTCCGCAACGGCACTTATGACGAGGTGGTGATGGTGTATAATGAGTTCCGTAACGTGGCCACGCAGATTATCCGCACGCAGCAGCTGTTGCCGCTGGTGCAGGAGCCCGCGCCTGCCACGGCTACGCCGGAGGCCAACGTGGACTACCTGTTCGAGCCCTCGAAAGAGGAAATCGTGCAGACGCTGATTCCGCAGTCCATCAAAATTCAGCTCTACAAGGCGGTGCTGGAAAGCAACGCCTCGGAGCACGGTGCCCGCATGACGGCCATGGACAAAGCCACCGACAACGCTGGTGAGCTGCTCAAGGCCCTTAAGCTGACCTACAACCGGACGCGTCAGGCGGCCATCACGACCGAGATTCTCGAAATCGTGGGTGGTGCCGAGGCGCTGGCGGCCGGCTAATGGTAAGATGGTAATTGCGTAACTGATTAAAGGCCCGTTTCCGGAAGGAGGCGGGCCTTTTGGCTTTATCCTAAGTAGCAAGTCAGAAGTAACAAGATTTCGTTCAGGTAATTGATTGTTATAGCATTGGAGTCTTACTGCTGGCTGCTTCATTCTGGTACTTACTTAAAATGACCAGCGCCTCCAGGACTGTTTTTGCGGCCCAACCGGTAGACTGCTCCGGCCTACTCGCCGCAGCGTATGAATCGCGTTGGCTGCGAGTGCGGCTGGTTTTTTATCAACCACCACCATTTCGACTACCGGTGCGGTCCACAAGGCCCGTTACTGCATCGCCTCGTGCATACAGCAGGAAGCGGTTTGCCTGTCGACAGCTGTTGCTGAACAGGTTATGAGAATATTTTTTGATAAAAAGCTAAATTAATATGGTATATTTCTATTTATTATGGTTAATATTACTTATATTTAATAATTCGTGCTATCCAAGCCGATATCTGGCTGTGGAGTAAGTAGTGCATTAGGGCGAAGAAAGACTGCAACCGGCCGCAATAATGGCCATTTTCATTTTTTTCTCATCTTTTACCTAACTCCACATTATGGCAACCATCAACCTGAACCAACGCGGCATCAGTATCGACGGGCCGGAATTTGCGGCCATGGCACCCGAGCTGCAGGCCAATATCCTGAAGTCGCACGGCCGGCGGCACACGGCGCATATCTTTTTTCGCTTCAACGACGGCAAACAGGCCGCCGCGCTCCGGTTTCTCCAGCATTTTGCCGAGACCGAAGTCACCACCGCCCGGCAGCAACATCTCGACACCGAGCAAACGAAGCTCGACCACAAACAGCGCTTCGTAGTGACGGTGATGCTGAGCGCGGCCGGCTACAGCTACCTCGCCGTTCCACCGAATAGGTGCCCGAAAGACCCCCGGTTTGCCAGCGGCATGAAAGCCTCGAACGGCAGCCTGCTCGACCCACCCGTTAATACCTGGGACACGGCCTACCAAGGTACTATCCACGGCATGGTGCTGGTTGCATTGGGCGAAACCAACCGCACCAACCTCGACCGCCGCACGCTGCGCTACGTGAAGGCCCTGCGCCAGCGTGGACTGGCCACCGTGCTGTGCGTTGAAGAAGGCGACGGCATACAAAATAATGACAACCAGGATATTGAGCACTTTGGCTACGTCGACGGTATCAGCCAGCCCAAGTTCTTTCTCGAAGAAGTGGCCAACACCAACCGCAGCAACTGGGACCCGCTCATGCCCCTGAACCTGGTACTGGTGCCCGACCCGGGCGGCAATGCCGATAATTCCTTCGGCAGCTATTTCGTATTCCGCAAGCTGGAGCAGAATGTGCGCGGCTTTAAGGAGCGGGAAAAGAAGCTGGCTAAAGAGTTGTTTCACGACGATACCAGCGAGCTGGCGGGCGCTATGGCCGTCGGGCGCTTCGAAAACGGCACCCCCGTCACGCTTAGCGACGACGATGTGAGCATTCACGGCACGCCCATTCCAGCCGCCGACCGTGGCAAGCTCAACAACTTTAATTACGGTTCCGATGCCGATGGGGCGCGCTGTCCCTTTCATTCCCACATCCGCAAAAGCACCCCGCGTGGCGATTCGGCGGCCTTGGGTGGCACCCTCGACGACGAGAAAAACCGCATGATGGCTCGGCGCGGCATCATCTACGGCCACCGTTTCGTGCACCCCAACGAGGCCACCTTCGATGAGATGCCGACCAAAAACGTGGGCCTGCTCTTCATGAGCTTTCAGCGCGACATCGCCGCGCAGTTTGAGTTTATTCAGCAGCAATGGGTCAACGACCCCAACTTCTCACGGCCCAATACCGGCAAGGACCCCGTCATCGGCCAAGGCCCAATAGCCAGCCACAGCCAGCACTACGCCACCCGCTATAATGCCCCGGCCTCAATTAAAGCCGCCTCGGCTTTCGGAGGATTCGTGACGCTGAAGGGCGGTGAATATCTGTTCTCGCCGAGCATGAGCTTCCTGCTCGCCCTGGCCGACAAAACAGCCACCCAAAAAATGGCCATGCACCGCTAATGGTCCCAGCCAACCAATAAAAAACCCCGCCCGGCGCAATGCCAGGCGGGGTTTTTAGTAAGTAGCGAGCTGCTAGTAGCGGTACAAATCCGACTTGAACGGGCCGTCAACCGTTACCTTGATGTAGTCGGCCTGATGGGCGGTCAGCTCATCCAGCTCTACGCCAATTTTGGCGAGGTGCAGGCGGGCTACTTTCTCATCGAGGTGCTTGGGTAGGGTATATACCTGGTTAGTATACTGGTCGTTGCGCTCCCATAGCTCCAATTGGGCCAGCACCTGGTTGGTGAACGAAGCCGACATCACGAACGAGGGGTGGCCAGTGGCGCAGCCCAGATTCACGAGGCGGCCTTCGGCGAGGATAATTACCTCTTTGCCTTCGATGTTGTAGATGTCGACCTGCGGCTTCACCGTATCCTTGGTGTGGCCGTAGTTGCCGTTCAGCCACGCCATGTCAATCTCATCATCGAAGTGGCCGATGTTGCAGACAATGGCCTTATCCTTCAGCGAGCGGAAATGCTCCTCGGTGAGGATGTCGCAGTTGCCGGTCGCCGTCACCACGATGTCGGCTTCCTTCACGGCGTTAGCCAGCTTTTTCACGGCGAAGCCGTCCATGGCTGCCTGCAGCGCGCAAATGGGGTCAATTTCGGTCACGATAACGCGGGCACCGGCACCGGCCAGCGAGGCGGCAGTACCTTTCCCTACGTCGCCGTAGCCAGCCACTACGGCCACTTTGCCGGCCATCATCACGTCGGTAGCCCGGCGGATAGCATCCACGGCCGACTCTTTGCAGCCGTATTTGTTGTCGAATTTCGACTTTGTTACCGAGTCGTTCACGTTGATGGCGGGGAAGGCCAGCGTGCTGTTTTTCACGCGCTCATACAGGCGCAGCACGCCGGTCGTCGTCTCTTCCGAAACCCCTTTGATGCCAGCGGCCAGCTCGGGGTAGTGGTCAAGCACCATGTTGGTGAGGTCGCCACCATCATCCAGAATCATGTTCAGGGGCTGACGGTCTTCCCCGAAGAACATGGTCTGCTCGATGCACCAGTTAAACTCCTCTTCGTTCATGCCCTTCCAGGCGTATACCGGGATGCCGGCGGCAGCAATGGCCGCGGCGGCATGGTCCTGGGTCGAGAAGATGTTGCACGACGACCACGTTACCTCCGCGCCCAGCGCCTTGAGGGTTTCGATGAGTACGGCCGTTTGGATAGTCATGTGCAGGCAGCCGGCAATGCGGGCACCTTTGAAGGGCTGGCTGGCGCCAAACTCTTCACGCAGGCTCATCAGGCCGGGCATTTCGGCCTCAGCGAGGCGGATTTCCTTCCGGCCCCACTCGGCCAGGCTCATGTCCTTTACTTTGTAAGGAACGTAGGTTTTCGTCGTGGTTTCCACCATGATGCAGATTAAATTGATAGTGTTGCGTTCAACTGCAAAGATACTGGATTTGTTTGCCTTGCGCACGAAAAAGCCCGCACCGGTCGGGAGCAGGCTTTTTCTGGTGCTTTGCGCTGGCTGCCAGCGCTGGCTAGTTGTTTTGAACAATGACGGCCTGGGGCTGCTGGGCAGCCGGAACCCCGCTGCCCGCAATGCCCCGGACCACAATGGTGTACGTTTTTCCTTCCAGGTACTTATATACACCCGTGCCGGTACCCGTGCCATCGCCCACGGCCACCACTTGGGGGCGGGGCGAGCCACTGCTCGTGATGGTCAGGTTTAAGACGCCGGCATTGAGCTTGACAAAGCTGGAAGCCGTGCCAAAGGCAACATCCGGCGTAAGGTCGGTACCAGGAGCGTTGGGAGTCGGCGAAGCAGCTGTCAGCCGGACGGGGCTAACTCCCCCGGCGGTCAGGTACACCACACGGACCTGGGCCTCGCCCGTACTCAGCGTTAGTGGGCTATCCGTTATGGCCAGCACGGCCAGGCTGCCGATGGCCGTTGTTGGCGAATATTCGAAGACGGAATAGCTCTGGTCCTTAGCAACAATTAGTGCCTGTGTGGGCACCGCTACCTGCGTGCCATTGTTGATACGAAGTGCGGGCGTGCCCGCCACTACCGCAACGTAGGCGCTGCTTTGGCCAAAGTTGAGTTGGCTGACCTGCTGGTCGTTGATGAAAGCGGTGAGGGGCGTGTTGGCGGCAGCGGCGGCGTGCGAGAACATTACCCGGCCCGCATCGGCCACCAGTGTAGGGGCAGGGGTATCGGTTTTGCTGCAGGCGGCCAGCAGTAAGGTGGCGGGCAGCACGGCCAGGGCAGCGCGGTGCAAAAAGGGGGCGGAAGGATGCATAAGCAAAGTCAGGGTGAAGTGAAGGTAGCCTTACTGAATGATTCAGCGGGTTGGCACTGAACGTGCGGGAGCCGACGTTGGTTGAGGAAAACGGCGCTGCAAGTTGGGGCCAAAACACTTGCCGCAGCTCCCGGCTGCTCCTTATCTTTGTAAGATATGCAGCAAGTTTCATGGGTTTTGCCACAGGCGTGGTATTTGCGGGCCGGGCTGGCTGGCGCGTTGGCCGTTTTTTCAGCGGCCCCGGCGTTTGCCCAGCAGATGGCGGAGGCTCCCGTCACCATCCGCCTGCTACCCGAAGATGCCCAGCGGGGGCTGAATGGCTATCAGCAAAACTTCTACTATCTGCCGCCTGGCGTGGTGGGCGAAAACTACGTGAGTGCCGGGTTTTTCGGCCAGAAGCTGCGCCCGCTGCTGGCCGGCAATGAAGAAGCGCTCGACCAGCTCGACCTGTATAAGCGCCAGAAAACCCAGTTTCTGATTGACCGCATCGTGGCCGTAGGCTCGTTTGGCGTGTATGGCCAGCAGATTTTTGCCAACGGCGACCGCCGCTATTTCGATGGCGCGACCCAGCAGATAGCTGCCGGCGTGTTTGTAACGAGCATTCTGGCCACGCTTTTTATCAACCGCAACACCAACAGCTATTTCCAGCGGGCGGTGGGGGCCTACAATGGCACCAACCACATGGGCCACGGGGTCGTGTGGCCCCGCCTGAAACCCGCCGGTTTTGAAGTGGGCCAGGCCCGCCCGGGCCAGCCCACCCTGGGCCTGCGCTGGGCAGTGCGCTAGGTACCGTCTTTTTTCGTATACTCTCCGCAATGGACTACCCCTTGCCCGAAGCGGCCCGGCGGTACGTGGCCGCGCATCTGCACGACGACCCCGCCCACCTGGCCCTCCAAGCCCGCCGCCACCCCGGCCTGCCCGTGCCCGAACTCGTGCGCCAGATTCAGGCCCGCCAGAAAGCCCGCGCCAAGCTGCCCGCCTGGGCCGATAACCCCGAGCTGATTTTTCCGCCCACCCTGTCGGTCGAGCAGGCGTCTTCGGCCCGCACCGCCGCTTTCAAGGCCGGGCTGATAGATGGGGTTCGGCTGGCCGACCTCACCGGCGGCTTCGGGGCCGATTCGGCGGCCTTCGCTGCTCGCGTGGCCCGGGTCGACTACGTGGAGCGCAACCCGGCCCTGGCCGAAGTGGTGCGCTATAATTTCGGCCAGTTGGGGCTTGATAACGTGGCCGTGCACACCGCCGACGCGGTGGCTTTCCTGAAGGAGAGCCCGCACCACTACGACTGGCTGTACCTCGACCCCGCCCGGCGCGACACCGCTGCCCGCAAGATTTTCCTGCTGCGCGATTGCGAGCCCGACGTGGTGAAGCTGCTGCCGCTGCTGCTGCACAAGGCTAATAAGGTGTTGCTGAAAACCTCGCCCATGCTCGACATCGAGCACGCCGTGCAGGGCCTGGGCCACGTGCGCCGCCTCTGGGTGGTGGCCGTGGATAATGAGGTGAAAGAAGTGCTGTATGAGCTGGGCCAGGAGCCCGCCGTCGACCCCGAGCGCTACGCCCTGAACTTGCGCCGCGACGGCAGTCAGCAGGAGTTCCGCCTCAACCGGGCCCGCGAGGCCCGAGCCACTCCCCGCTATGCCGAGGCCCAGCAGTATCTCTATGAGCCCAACGCGGCCGTGCTTAAAGCCGGCGCGTTTCGCAGCATCGGCACGGCTTTCGAAATGCTCAAGCTGCACCAGCACAGTCATTTATATACTTCTGATGTACTGCGGGAGGATTTTCCGGGGCGGATTTTTAAAATTCTGGCCGTGGAGAAAGCCGATGGGGCGGCCCTGAAAGCCCATCTCGGCCCCGAAGCCCGCGCCCACGTCACCACCCGCAACTTCCCCGATTCGGTGGCCGATTTTCGGCGGCGTACCGGCATCCGCGAGGGCGGCGAGGTATACCTGTTCGCCACCACCGACCTGCGCGGCCGGCCCGTGGTGCTGGTGTGCGAAAAGCTGAACCCATCGGTGCAAACTGCTGGATAAACTGGCGGCAGCTCGCACAAATTCGGTCGCCAGCGGTTTAGACCCGGATGGATGCGCCGGAATGCTGGCGCGCCGCTTACCCTATAGCTGTTGTTGTTAATGCGTTTTATTGATAAAATCTGCGTCGTCACGGGCGGCACTTCCGGTATTGGCCGGGCCACCTGCGTGCGGCTGGCAGCCGAGGGCGGCACGGTGGTGGCACTGGGCCGTAACCGCGCCGACGGGGCCAAAACCGTTCAGATGATTACCAAAGCCGGTGGCAAAGCGGTTTTCATGTCCTGCGACCTGATGAAGCCCCGCGCCATCACGACCACCGTGCACAAGGTGCTGGCCCAGTACCAGCGCATCGATGTGCTGGTGGCCGATGCCGCCATGATGACCTTCGACAAGCTCGCCGACCTGCCCCTGCCCAAGTGGGATGAGTTGATGCTTGTGAACCTGCGCTCGCTGGTGCAGCTCACGCAGCTGTGCCTGCCGCACATGCCCAAGGGCAGCGCCATCGTGGCCATCAGCTCGGTGCACGCCCACCAGACCACCGCCAACGTAGTACCCTACGCCACCAGCAAGGGCGGCCTCGAAGCTTTCGTGCGCGGCCTCAGCATCGAGCTCGACCGCCGGCAGACGCGCATCAACGCCGTGGCCCCCGGGGCCGTGGATACGCCCATGCTTTGGAGCAACCCCAACGTAAAAAACGGCACCGAGCAAATCGACAAGGCTGCCGTGGGCACTCCCGAGGAGCTGGCCGCCGCTGTTGCCTTCATGGCCTCGGCCGAAGCCAGCTTCGTGCACGGCACCACGCTGGTGGTGGACGGCGGCCGGCTGGCCCAATTGTAGCCACAAGACAGTGCCGCTGGCGGGCGCTGTGGCGTAGTGCGCTGGCGGCCCGAATGCCAAAGCAGGATTTTGCCACGGCTAATAGCTCGAATTTCCGTAGTTTTGTGCCGCGCCCGCCCGCCGGTTTCGGCCCGGCGGGCGCTTTTTTTAATCTATTCCGCCTTTTTCGCGCTTTTCATGCCCTATCTGTTCACTTCCGAATCGGTTTCGGAAGGCCATCCCGATAAAGTTGCCGACCAGATTTCCGACGCCATTCTCGACGAGTACCTGCGCCAGGACCCCACCAGCAAAGTAGCCTGCGAAACCCTCGTGACCACCGATTTTGCCCTCGTAGCCGGCGAAATCAAGTCCAAGGCCCACGTCGATGCCGAGCCGATTATCCGCGAAACTATCCGCCGCATCGGCTACGACAAGCCCGAGTACCTCTTCAACGCCGATACCTGCGAGGTGATGAACCGCCTGCACGAGCAGTCGCCCGACATCAACCAAGGCGTGGAGCGCGCCAAAGACGAAGACCAGGGTGCCGGCGACCAGGGCATGATGTTCGGTTACGCCAGCCACGAAACGGCCAACTACATGCCGCTGGCCCTCGACCTCTCGCACCGCCTGCTGCAGGAGCTGGCCGCCATCCGCCGCGAAAAAACGGACATGCCCTACCTGCGCCCCGATGCCAAAAGCCAGGTCACCATTCGCTACTCCGACGACCATCACCCCGAGGCCATCGACACCATCGTTATCAGCACCCAGCACGACGAGTTCGACGCGTCGGAGGGCGTGATGCTCGCTAAGATTAAAGCCGACGTGCTGGCCATCCTCATCCCGCGCGTGAAAGCCGGCCTGAGCGCCGACGTGCAGGCCCTGTTCACCGACCAGATTACCTACCACATCAACCCCACTGGCAAGTTCGTCATCGGCGGCCCGCACGGCGATTCCGGCCTCACCGGCCGCAAAATCATCGTGGATACCTACGGCGGCAAGGGGGCCCACGGCGGCGGCGCCTTCTCGGGCAAAGACTCGTCGAAGGTTGACCGCTCGGCGGCTTACGCGGCCCGCCACATCGCCAAAAACCTGGTGGCTGCCGGCGTGGCCGACCAGGCCCTGGTGCAGGTAGCCTACGCCATTGGCGTGGCCCAGCCCGTGGGCGTATTCGTGACGACCTACGGCACCATCAAGGCCAAAAACGCCAGCGGCCAGCTTCTGAGCGACGGCGAAGTAGCCGAAAAGGTGAACAAGCTGTTCGACCTGCGCCCCTACGCCATTGTGCAGCGCTTTGGCCTGCAAAACCCCATCTTCGCCCAAAGCGCGGCATACGGCCACATGGGCCGCAACCCCGGCACCGTGGATGTCGTGATGCCCGACGGCGAAACCAAAACCTTCGAAACCTTCACCTGGGAAAAGCTCGACTACGTGCCCCAGATTAAAGCCGAGTTTGGCTTGTAGCCTGTAGCACATGCTTCAGCTTGTGCCCCGCTGCAAGTCACCTGAGTACAAATCCATCAAAAAGCCCCGCTCACGTTCTGTGAGCGGGGCTTTTGCGTTTTGGATAGCACAAGCTAATGCACGTGCTACGAGTTAGTTAGTGTGTCAGGGCCTTTTCCTTGTGCTTGGTAATCTGGCGGCGCAGGCTTTCCGTCGCGGCATCGGCAGCGGCTTCAAACGAAGCGGCGTCTTCCTGGCTGAAGAGGATGTTGCCGGGCACCAGCAGCTTTATCTCGACGGTTTTGTTCTCGATGCCGTCTTTATTGTTGAGACGCATGATGACCTCGCCTTCGGTCACCTTGTCGTAAAAAGTTTCCAGCTTGTTTAAACGTTGCTGCACAAAGTCCAGCAGTTTCTGGTCGGCGTCGAAATGCACCGAATGCATCTGTACTTTCATAAGGTAGGTGGTTTTAAGGGTAAAGAGTGAATAAAATTCAGGCCCTGGGGTGGGCCTGTTGAAATACGGATTTCAGGCGGTCGACGGACAAATGCGTGTACACCTGCGTGGCCGCCAGGCTGGCATGCCCCAGCAGTTCCTTAATGGAATTGAGGTCGGCCCCCTTGCCCAGCAGGTGGGTGGCAAACGCATGCCGCAGCGCGTGCGGATGCTGCTGCGCCCGCGAGGTCGTAATCTGGCTCAGGTAGCGCTGCACGGTGCGGTACACGAACTTCTCGTACATCGCGTCGCCCTTGTCGGTGAGGAGCAACGGGCCGGCCGCCGCGCCAAACTCGTGCGCCCGGCTGGTTTGGTAGCCTTCGAGCACGCGCAGCAGCGTGGGGTTGAGGGGCACGAGGCGCTGCTTGTTACCTTTGCCGGTTACGCGCACGGTGGCGGCCCCCAGGCTCACATCATGGGCATGGATGCCAATGAGTTCCGACAGGCGAATGCCGGTGCCGTACAGCATCTCCAGCACCAGCTGGTCGCGCCGACCGGCAAAGTCGTCGCCGAACTCGAAGGAGTTCAGCAGACCGTTCAACGCCTCCTCGGGCACGAACTCGGGGAGCTTTTTGGCCATTTTGGGGGCCGTGATACGCAGCATAGGGTTGGCCGCAATAGCGCCGGTGCGCAGCAGAAACTTATAGTAGGAGCGCAGGCAGGCCACTTTGCGGTTCACGGTGCGCGGGTCGAGCTTTTCCTGCATCAGCTCCACTACCCAGCCCCGGATGAGCGGGTGCGTGGCCTGCGCGGGGTCGGCCAGCTCGTAGGCCGACCGCAGATAAGCCGCGAACTGGCCCAAATCCGTCTGATACGACACCAGCGTGTGCGGACTGTAGCGTCGCTCAAAGCGCAGAAAATCAAGAAAAGCCTGCATACGGGTCAGCAAAAATGCCCGGTGGGCGGGCCGGGCATTCAAGGTAGCGTTTTTTTAGTTTTCTGCAACCAATTCGAGAAAAACAGGATGCGAAAAAACCGGCCGGCTTGCCCAAAAGAGCAAACTAGCCGGTTTTCAGTTCAGAAAACGCGGTTCGAAACCGAAAGGCTATTCGTTGTTGTCCTGGCCGTAGGTAGCCAGCTTGTAAACGGCCTTCTGCTTCATCTTGCGCTGGGTGATGCTGGGCTTCTGGAAGAAGGTACGGCGACGCAGCTCTTTCAGCACACCAGTGCGCTCGAATTTTTTCTTGAAGCGCTTCAGAGCGCGGTCAACCGATTCGTTGTCTTTGATTTGAACGATAATCATATCAGGGAGTGAGGGAGTTTTCTGAGGAGTGCGGCATAAACCGGGCCGCAAAGATAGACCACAGATTTAACAGATTCTAATGGATTTAACGGATTTTTTGTGGTTTAGGGCCTGGCGTGCCAATTCGGGCTTTTTGGCCGTAAGGCCGCTATCCACAAAACCACAAAAAATCCGTTAAATCCATTAAAATCTGTTAAATCTGCGGTCCTATTTGAGGAGGGCGCGGGCAATTACCAGCTTCTGAATTTCGCTGGTGCCTTCGCCGATAGTGCAGAGCTTGGCATCGCGGTAGTACTTCTCGGCCGGGTAGTCCTTGGTGTAGCCGTAGCCACCGAAGATTTGCACGCCCTCGTTGGCGGTGCGCACGGCTACTTCCGAAGCGTAGAGCTTGGCCATGGCCGATTCCAGGTTCACGTTCAGGCCACGGTCCTTCATGTCGGCGGCGCGGTAGGTGAGCAGGCTGGCAGCCTCCACTTCGGTCGCCATATCGGCCAGCTTGAAGCTGATGCCCTGGAAGCTGCT
>JANNDE010000265.1:0-12661 GCA_031387395.1 Hymenobacter sp. | reverse complement strand
TGCTCGCACCGTTCAACGATTGCACTCGCTACGCTCGTCACAAGCTAAAGCGTATGCTGCCAGGGCTGCGACAAATCTTGCGGCCGTACTTTCATCCTGTTTTTAAATTTCGTACCTTTGCGGCACCCCAATGTGTGGGGTAGTCAAATTTCTTTTTTCATCCTAAAATCTAAGACGGGGTCACACCTATCAGCCGATGATTTTAACCACCGAAGCAAAACAGGCCATTTTCGAAAAGAACAGCCTGCAAAAAGTGAAAACCGATACTGGCTCAGCTGAGTCGCAAATCGCCCTCTTCACCCACCGCATCATCCACCTCACCGAGCACCTGAAGGTGAACAAGAAGGACCACAGCACCCGCTTGGGCCTTCTGAAACTGGTAGGTAAGCGTCGCAGCATGCTGGATTACCTCCAGCACCGCGAAATCAACCGCTACCGCGCCATCATCAAGGAGCTGGGCATCCGTAAGTAAGTCCAGAGTCTGAGAGTAGGGAGCCTTCCAACGAAGGTTCCCTACTCTTTTTTTGTTCGGGTTGGTTTGGTGCCGAGGCCACCCCGAAAAGCTGCTTTGTCATCGGCGTACTGTTGAGGTTTTAGGTATTGGGATACGGGCAGTCAGTAGTCAGACCGGATGACCTTTGGGATTGACAAAATTTGGAATCCTGATACCCAATACTCAATACCGACTACCAAAAATATTTGAGTAACGAGGGCCGTGCGCGGTGCTCGTTTTTGGCTGCTCGCCCGCTGTCGCTTTTCCAAGCAAATCCCGCTGATGTCTCAACCCCACGCCATTACCAAAACCCTGGCGCTGCCCGACGGCCGCGTCATCTCCATCGAAACCGGCAAGCTGGCCAAATTCGCCGACGGGGCCGTCGTGGTTCGCCTCGGCGATACCATGCTGCTCGCTACGGTGGTTTCGGCCCCGAGCCAGCGCGACGGCGTCGATTTTCTGCCGCTGTCGGTTGACTATCAGGAGAAATTCGGCTCGGCCGGCAAAATTCCCGGTTCGTTTCAGCGCCGCGAAGGCCGCCTGAGCGACTATGAAATCCTGATTTGCCGCCTCGTCGACCGCATTTTGCGGCCGATGTTCCCCAAAGACTACCACTACGAGGTGCAGGTGATGATTACCCTCATCTCGGCCGATAAAGAAGTGCAGCCCGATGCCCTCGCCGCCCTGGCTGCTTCGGCCGCGCTGTCGATTTCCGACATTCCGTTTGCTGGCCCGATTTCCGAAGTGCGCGTGGCGCGCATCGACGGCCAGTTCCAGATTAACCCCAAGACGTCCGACCTGGCCCGTGCCGACATGGACCTGATGGTGGGCGCTACCGCCGACTCGGTGGCCATGGTGGAAGGTGCCATGAAGGAAGTGAGCGAGGAGGAGATGGTGGCGGCCATTGCCTTCGGCCACGAAGCCATCAAGGCCCAGTGCCAGCTGCAAAAGGACCTGGCTGAGGCCGTGGGCCGCACCGCCGACTCGCCCACCCGCGAGTACCCCAAGTACGAGGAGAATGAGGAGCTGAAAAAGACGATTCTCGACGCCGTGTACCAGGGTGCTTACGATGTGGCCCGCAGCGGTAACACCAGCAAGGCCGGCCGCAAGGAAGGCTTTGGTAAAGTGAAAAAAACGGTGCTGGAGCATTTGCTGTCGGTAGATGCGGAGCTGAACATGAAGATGTTCAGCCGCTACTATGGTTCGGCCGAGAAGAAGGCTATTCGCGACATGATGGTGAAGGAGCGGGTGCGTCTCGACGGCCGCCAGCTCACCGAAATCCGTCCCATCTGGTCGGAAATCAACTATCTGCCCGGTGCCCACGGCTCGGCCATATTTACGCGTGGCGAGACGCAAAGCCTGACCACGGCCACGCTCGGCACCAAGCTCGACGAGCAGATTGTGGACCAGCCCCTAACCAAGGGCTACTCGAAATTCATGCTGCATTACAACTTCCCCGGTTTCTCGACCGGCGAAGTGAAGCCGAACCGGGGTGCCGGCCGTCGCGAAATCGGCCACGGTAACCTGGCCCTGCGCTCGCTGAGGCAGGTGCTGCCCTCGGACGATGAAAACCCTTATACCATCCGCATCGTGTCGGACATCCTGGAGTCGAACGGCTCCAGCTCGATGGCCACCGTTTGCGCCGGCTCGCTGGCGCTGATGGACGCGGGCGTGAAAATTACGGGTGCCGTTTCCGGCATTGCCATGGGCCTGGTGCAGGATAAGGAAACCGGCGAATACGCCGTGCTGAGCGACATTCTAGGCGACGAGGACCACCTCGGCGACATGGACTTCAAGGTGACCGGCACCGAGAAAGGCATTTGCGCCTGCCAGATGGACATCAAAATCCAGGGCCTGAGCAATGAGATTCTGACCGCCGCGCTGCACCAGGCCCGCGCCGGCCGCCTGCACATTCTCGCCGAAATGGCCAAGACCATCGCCGCCCCGGCGGCCGAGCTGAAGGCCCACACGCCCCGCTCGCACAAAATGCTGATTGACAAAGAATTCATCGGGGCCATCATTGGGCCCGGCGGCAAGGTTATTCAGCAGATTCAGAAGGATACCAACGCCACGGTTATCATCGAGGAGAAGGACGAGAAGGGCCACGTGAGCATTTACGCGGCCAACCAGGACGACATGCAGGGGGCCATCGACCGCATCCGCGCCATCGCGGCGCAGCCCGAAGTGGGCGAGGTGTACAAGGGCAAAGTGCGCAGCATTCAGCCCTATGGCGCTTTCGTAGAGATTATGCCCGGCAAAGACGGCCTGCTGCACATCTCGGAAGTGACGCACGAGCGGATTCAGACGCTGGAAGGCTTATTGGAAGTGGGCCAGGATATTGACGTGAAACTGGTGGAAATCGATAAGAAAACCGGCAAGTACCGCTTGTCGCGCAAGGTGTTGCTGCCCAAGCCGGAAACGGCCGCCGCCGGCAACGGCGAAGTGCAGGCGTAGGTGCGCTAGCAGTCCCGAACTAATGTCGGAGGAAGCCTGTTGGCTACCTCTGACTTAGGGGACTGTCCGGACGGCTTTTTCTTTCGTACAACCCCATCAGATATCGTTCTTACCTAGTCCCCAATGAGACAGTTAAAAATTAGTAAGCAGATTACCAACCGCGAAAGCCAGTCGCTGGATAAGTACCTCCAGGAGATTGGCAAGGTTGATTTGCTCACGCCCGACGAGGAGGTAACGCTCGCGCAGCGTATCCGCGACGGGGACCAGCAGGCGCTGGAAAAGCTGACAAAAGCCAACCTGCGCTTCGTCGTGTCGGTTGCAAAACAGTATCAGAACCAGGGGCTTAGCCTCGGTGACCTCATCAATGAGGGTAACCTCGGTCTCATCAAAGCCGCCAAGCGCTTCGATGAAACCCGGGGTTTTAAATTCATCTCCTACGCCGTATGGTGGATTCGCCAGTCGATTCTGCAGGCCCTGGCCGAGCAGAGCCGCATCGTGCGTCTGCCCCTGAACCGGGTGGGCTCGCTGAACAAAATCAGCAAATCCTTCTCGGAGCTGGAGCAGAAATTCGAGCGCGAGCCTTCGCCCGAGGAAATTGCTGAAGTGCTGGAACTGACCACTTCGGAAGTAGTGGACACGCTCAAGATTTCGGGTCGCCACGTATCGGTGGATGCGCCGTTTGTGCAGGGCGAGGAAAACCGCTTGCTCGACGTGCTCGAAAACGAGGACGAGGAGTCGCCGGATATGGCTCTGATGAACGACTCGCTCCGCAAGGAAGTGCAGCGCGCCCTGAGCACGCTCACCAAGCGTGAGGCGGACGTGATTACGCTTTACTTTGGGCTAAACGGCGAAGCAGCGCTGACCCTGGAGGAAATTGGCGAGAAGTTCAACCTGACCCGCGAGCGCGTGCGTCAGATTAAAGAGAAAGCTATTCGTCGGTTGCGGCACACGTCGCGCTCGAAGGCGCTGAAGCCTTATCTGGGCTAATCAATTAGTTTTGCAGAATGGAAAACCCCGACCGTCAGGTTGGGGTTTTTTGTAAAACCCGTGCGGTAAGCTTTCGCTGGCACCGCAGGGCCGTACGACTCCTGTTTTGAAAATCACATCCACAGACGGTAAGCTGAAGCTTATCGCACCATGCAATGGCTGAACACATCAAATGCCTGATTATCGGCTCCGGCCCGGCCGGCTATACCGCTGCCATCTATGCCGCCCGTGCCAACATGGCCCCCGTTATGTACATGGGTTTACAGCCCGGCGGGCAGCTCACCATCACGAATGACGTGGAGAATTTTCCGGGTTACGCCGATGGCGTGATGGGACCGGAAATGATGGAGGACCTGAAAAAGCAGGCCACCCGCTTCGGTACCGATGTCCGTTACGGCATTGCCACGGCGGTGGACTTCTCAGTGCATCCGCGCAAAATTATTATCGACGAAACGCTGGCGCTGACGGCCGATACGGTCATTATCGCCACCGGGGCCTCGGCCAAGTGGTTGGGTATTCCGTCGGAAGCCCGGCTGAATGGCTCGGGCGTGTCGGCCTGCGCGGTGTGCGACGGGTTCTTCTACCGCGGGCAGGAAGTGGCCATCGTGGGCGCGGGCGACACTGCCGCCGAGGAAGCGACTTATCTCGCCAACCTGTGCAGCAAGGTCACCATGATTGTGCGCAAGAGCGAGATGAAAGCCTCGAAAATTATGCAGCAGCGCGTGCTCGACAACCCCAAGATTGACGTGCTGTTCAACACCGTGACCGATGAGATTCTGGGCGAGCACGCCGTGGAAGGTGTGCGCGTGAAAAACCTGCTGACCCACGAAACCCGCGAAATTGCCCTGACGGGTTTCTTCGTGGCCATCGGACACGAGCCCAACTCAAAGATTTTCCAGCCCTACCTGCACCACGACGAGCAGGGCTACCTGAAAACCATTCCTGGCACCAGCAAAACCAACATCGACGGCGTATTTGCCTGCGGCGACGTGCAGGACTACACTTACCGCCAGGCCGTGACGGCCGCCGGCACCGGCTGCATGGCCGCGCTCGATGCGGAACGATATTTGGCAGCTATGGGCATCCACTAAGTAGGTAGTCAGATATAAAAATTTGGTTATGAGCGCATTAAGCAAAGTATGACTGCTGATTACTTATGACTGACTACTTAAATTTGTTCCCTGAGCGTTTGCCGAACGCCGTTAAGCATCCCTGCCGTAGCGCTGACTGAGTGACTATGCGGTAGGGAGCCTGCATGACGTTCTGATAACCGTTAACTTTATTTGCTTTTGACTATTCTGAAAACAATATCCTGGCGCCCGGCGCTGCTGTTGCTGGCGCTGCTCGGGCTGCTGGCGGGGCTGAACCCGGCCCAGGCGCAAAAGCGCAGGGCTCCGCGCAAGGCGAAAGCCGGCCGCACCGGCAACTCGGATTTTTTCCGCATCAAAACGCCAAAAATGCGCTATGTACGGCCCGATACTACGACAGTCATTGAAACCGAGGAACTGCCCGACGACAATTCCGATGCCGCTAAGTCTATTTACTTTAATCCGTCCAAAAAGCTCAGCATTGTGAGCGAAGACACCACGACGCTGAACGAAGGTGGCCAGGAAATCGTGGAGATGTCGGAGGAAGTGCTCATCGATTCGTCGTGGGTGAAGGTGGCCGGCTATTATTCCATCTGGGACACGCACACCGTGAATCCCTACCGCGTGGATGGCCGCAACTACCGCGACTCGCTGAAGCTGCGCCTCACCGACGCATCCCGGCAGCGCTACGCCAAAATGCCCCTCGTGAGCACGCCCATCACCTCCGGCTTCGCCTTTCGGGGCTACCGCTGGCACTACGGCATGGACCTCGACCTGGAAACCGGTGACTCGGTGCGGGCCGCCTACGATGGCGTCGTGCGCATTCAGGCCTGGGATGGGGGCGGCTATGGCAACTACATTCTGGTACGTCACTACAATGGCCTCGAAACGATTTACGGCCACCTGAGCAAGTCGCTGGTACCGGTGGGCACCTTCGTGAAGGCCGGCCAGCTCATCGGCTACGGCGGCAGTACGGGGCGCAGCACGGGCTCGCACCTGCACTTCGAGGTGCGCTACCAAGGCAACCCCATCAACCCGGCGCTGATGTACGATTTTCCTGGCTACAAGCTGCGCAAGGATAATTTCACCATTACCTCGGCGCTGTTCAATTACTACAGCCGGACCGTGGGCCACAGCCGTAGCATCCGTAGTAGCCACAGTGGGTCGCCCTCGCGCGCCCGGCAAACGGTGACGCACCGAGTGCGTTCCGGCGATACCCTTTCGGAGGTGGCCGAGCGCTACAGCGTGCGCGTTAGCACCCTCAAAAAGCTGAATCCTGGCGTGCGCACCCTGCAGCCCGGCAAGAAGTTGCGCGTTAAGTAAAACGATATGAAGCTCGATATCCTGGCCCTCGGGGCCCACCCCGACGACGTAGAAATGTCCTGCGCTGGCACGTTGCTGGCCAGCATGGCCGTGGGGAAGAAAGTCGGCATTATCGATTTCACGCGGGGGGAGCTGGGTACGCGGGGTACGCCCGAAATCCGCGCTGCCGAAGCAGCCGCCTCAACTAAAATCCTGGGGATTGACGTGCGCGAAAATCTGGGCATGCCCGATGGTTTCTTCCGCGACGACCGCGAGCACCAGCTGCTGCTTATTGCGGCTATTCGCCGCTATCGCCCCGAGGTGGTGCTGGCCAACGCCATCACCGACCGCCACCCCGACCACGGCCGCGCCGCGCAGCTGGCCATCGATGCCTGCTTTCTGGCTGGTCTGCGTATGGTTGAAACCCTGGGCAACGATGGCCGGCCCCAGGAAGCTTGGCGGCCTAAGAACGTGTACCACTACATCCAGGACCGCCAGCTGCCGCCCGCCTTCGTGGTCGACATCACGCCGCACTGGGAGAAAAAGTGGGAAGCTATTCAGGCATTTAAAACCCAGTTTTTTAACCCCGATTTGGATGCCCCGCAAACCTACCTGTCGAGCCAGGCTTTTGGGCGGTTTATGGAGGCGCGGGCGCGGGAATTCGGCCACATTATCGGGGTGGAGTTTGGCGAGGGCTTCACTGTAGCGCGGCCGGTGGGGGTGCGCGAGGTGGGGGATTTGCTATAAAGGTGAGGCCCGCGCTGCGCTGGCAACCAGGCAGTGAGGAAACAAAAGGGAAATATTTCTTGTTGGATGGGAAATATTTCCCATCTTTGGGAAAGCTTATGCCTCATCCCATGCCCGCCATTGCTGCCCATTCCTCCGCTGTTTACTCGCCCGCTTTGCTCGGCCTGCAGGCCACCGTGGCCGATTCTTTTGCCCTGGTAATGGAAGCCCGCACCGGCGTACCGGCCAAAACGGCCTTCGACGTGGCTGCCCTGCTCCGGCTCAGTACCGACGAGTTGGCCGACTTGCTGCACACGACTACCAAGACCCTGCGGGCCTACCGTGAAGGCAAAAAGCGCCTTGCCCCGGCCGCCAGCGAGCAGGTGCTGAAGCTGCTGGCCCTGGCCCGCCAGGGGGAAGAAGTATTCGGGGCACTCCCGGCCTTCCGCCGCTGGCTCGACAAGCCTGCCTACGGCCTCGATAACCAGCCCCCGCTCGCCCTGCTCGAAACCAGCGGCGGCATCGACCTGGTGGCCGACGAAGTCGACCGCATCGCCCACGGCGACCTGGCTTAACAGAACATCATCGTGTCAACGTCATGTCTTGGCTGCGCTCGACATGATGTTTCTATCAATTCTTTAGTACCGCAACCTGCCTTCAGTGGAAATTTACCGCATCTGCCTGGCCAAATACGCCAATGAGCTGGTTGCTTCCGGCAACCCCGGCCGCTGGAACCTGCGCGGCCAGCTGGTTATCTACGTCGCCGGCAGCCGCGCCCTGGCCTGCCTCGAAAACGTGGTGCACCGCAGCGGCGAGGGCCTCAACAGCCTCTTCAAAGTCATCCGCATCGAGGTACCGGATACGTTAGCCGTCGAAGAGCTGACGCTGGACCAGATGCCCCCCGAGTGGCAGCTGCCACGCCATTACGCCCGCTGCCAGCCCCTGGGGGCCGCCTGGTATCAGCGCCAAACGGCGGCCATTCTGCGGGTGCCGTCATCCATCATCGCCCATGAGCACAACTACGTGCTCAACACCCGCCACCCCGATTTCGGACAGGTCCGCATTGTGGGGTGGGAGGATTTTGAATTTGACCCACGTATTAAAGAAAACTAGTCAGGGGCCAATGCATCATGTGAGCTTTTCTTAGTAAAAAAATAATGTTATGACCGATTTTACTGCTATTTGGAATGCTGCCAAACAAATCTGGAAACCTGTGAGTGAGGTTGGTAGCGTTATATCTTCCACGGGGTTTGTAGGGTATGCGATAAAAGAAATCAGAAAGAAATATCAAAAACCTGAGCTTGCTTGCAGCCTATTGACCCATGAATCATTGACAAGAATTATTCAATTAGGAGATACAATTCCAGATGGGCGTGGGGGCTTTTTGTTGCAGCCTAATGGAACTAGTAGAATGGAGCAAAGCTGCAGTTTTACCATCGCAAATAATAGTGATTATATAGCATTTAAATTGAGACTGGTGAATAGAGAAATTGTCGATTGGGATTTTCCACTTGAATCAACATTCATCCTTAAAACGTATGAGAATAAGACTATTGACGTGTATCCAAAATCTGTTATGTTAGACCATAATATAAATAGTATCAACAGTAAACATTCGCTTATAGACAAGATAGTTATTGAATACAGAAATATATCTGGAAAGAAATATCAATTGATATTTCTGCCGAATGAAGTAGATTTTGACAAGCGTAATGTGATTAGTAAGGCATAAGGCGATTACCGCACCCCCAGCCGGTTCCGCCGCCACCCAGAAACTTCCGCGCCGGCCGTTTCGCTAGCTACGGCCGCTGCTTTGGGTTTCTTCTCGCTCAGCAGCATGGCACCCAGCGCGGCGGCTATTTTGGCCGTGGCCTCGTCCGGCGCGGTTGGGGCAAGGGTGGTGGGGGTGAAATGGTCCTTGATGAAGTTGGTGTCGAAGTTGCCGCTCACGAAGGCGGGGTGACGCAGCACGTAAGCCCCGAAGCCCAGCGTGGTTTCGATGCCCGTGATTTGATACTCCTCGATGGCGCGTAGCATGCGGGCAATGGCCTCGGCCCGGTTGGCTCCGAAGGTGACGAGCTTGGCAATCATCGGGTCGTAGTAAATGGGTATTTCCATGCCCTGCTCGAAGCCATCATCCACGCGCACGCCGGGGCCCTGGGGGCGCACGTAGGTGGTGAGGGTTCCGATGTCGGGCAGGAAGTTGTTTTGTGGGTCTTCGGCGTACACGCGCAGCTCCAGGGCATGGCCGGTGATGGTGAGGTCGGATTGCGAGAAGGCGAGGGGTTCGCCCTGGGCCACTCTGATTTGCTCCTTCACCAGGTCGAGGCCGGTGATTTGTTCCGTCACGGGGTGCTCTACCTGGAGGCGGGTGTTCATTTCCAGGAAGTAGAAATTGTGCTGGTCGTCGAGCAGAAATTCCACGGTGCCGGCCCCGGTGTAGGCGCAGGCGCGGGCTACATCCACGGCGCACTGGCCCATTTGCGCCCGCAATTCCGGCGTGAGCACCGACGAGGGCGCTTCCTCAATCACCTTCTGGTGGCGGCGCTGGATGCTGCACTCGCGCTCGAACAGGTGTACGATGTTGCCGTGCTCGTCGCCCAGCACCTGGATTTCGATGTGGCGCGGGCCGGTCACGAACTTCTCGATGAACACCGCGCCATCGCCGAAGGCCGATACGGCTTCGTTGATGGCCAGCTGCATCTGCTCCTCAAACTCGTCGGGGCCGTTCACGATGCGCATACCCTTGCCGCCGCCGCCGGCCGAGGCCTTAATCAGAATCGGAAAGCCGACCTCCTGCGCAATGCGCTTGGCCGCGGGCACGTCGGAAATGGCCTCGGCCGTGCCCGGCACCAGCGGGATATTATACGCCTGCACGGCCTGTTTGGCCGAGAGCTTGTCGCCCATCATCTCCATGGCCTCGGGGCTGGGGCCCACAAAAATCAGCCCTGCCGCGCGCACGGCGCGGGCAAAGCCGGCATTCTCGGAGAGGAAGCCGTAGCCGGGGTGGATAGCATCGACGCCCAGCTCCTGGCAGACTGCCAGAATCTTGTCGCCGCGCAGGTAGCTGTCTTTCGAGGCGGGTGGGCCCACGCACACGGCCTCATCGGCGTAGCGCACGTGCAGGGCGTTGCGGTCGGCCTCGGAGTAGATGGCCACGGTGGCAATGCCCATTTCCTTGGCGGAGCGCAGGACGCGCAGGGCAATTTCGCCCCGGTTGGCGACGAGCAGCTTGCTGATTTTTTTCATGGGGGGAGGCGGGTGGGAGGGCGTCGGGGGGACTGGGGATTTAGACGAGCGTCATGCTGAGCGTAGCCGAAGCATGACGTGGTGTGGTGGTAGCAGTCGGAATCGCCCACAAAGAAACTGCGAAACCGCCTCCCGCCGGCAAACCATGCGGGCAGTTTCCGGTTATTAAGCCCAAATTATGCACATCGGCAACCCATCGTTACCTTTGTAGTCGGGCCTGTTGGGGAGAAGCTTAAAAATTCCTTAACGGCCGTTTCAGCGCGTTACACCACCACCTAATTTCCGTTTTTTCAGTGGATATTTTCGACCGGATTTCGGCGAACCGCGGCCCCCTTGGCTCGCACTCGCACTACGCTCACGGCTACTTTGCTTTCCCTAAGCTGGAAGGCGAAATCAACCCCCGCATGCAATTCCGCGGTAAAACGGTGCTTACCTGGAGCCTGAATAACTACCTGGGCCTGGCCAACCACCCCGAAGTACGCCAGGCCGACATCGACGGCGCGACCGACTTCGGCATGGCCTACCCGATGGGGGCCCGCATTATGAGCGGCAACTCGACCAACCACGAGCGCCTCGAAAACGAGCTGGCCGATTTCGTGCACAAGCCCGGCGCGCTGCTGCTCAATTTCGGCTACCAGGGCGTGGTGAGCATCATCGACGCGCTGGTGAGCCGCCACGATGCCATTGTGTACGATGCCGAGTCGCACGCCTGCATCATCGATGGCGTACGCCTGCACCAGGGCAAGCGCTTCGTGTTTAACCATAACGACATGGCCAGTCTCGAAAAGCAGCTGGAGCGGGCCAAGCGCCTGACCGACGAAACCGGCGGCGGCATTCTGGTGATTACCGAGGGCATGTTCGGCATGTCGGGCAACCTGGGCAAGCTGCCCGAAATCGTGAAACTGAAGGAGAAATTCAACTTCCGCATCTTCGTCGATGATGCCCACGGCTTTGGCACGCTGGGCCCCACGGGGGCCGGAACGGCCGAACATCTGGGCTGCGTAGAAGGCGTAGACCTGATTTTTTATACCTTCGCCAAGAGCATGGCCAGCATCGGCGCATTCGTGGCCGGCGAAGAAAGTGTGATTGAATATTTGCGCTATAACATGCGGAGCCAGATTTTCGCTAAATCGCTGCCCATGCCGCTCGTCATTGGCGCGCTGAAGCGTTTGGAGCTGATTCGCAACCATCCCGAGTACCGCGAAAAACTCTGGACCGTGGTGCGCGCCCTGCAGGGCGGCCTGAAGGAAAAAGGTTTTAACATTGGCACCACAGAATCACCGGTGACGCCGGTGCTGCTGAACGGCGAAATTTCGGATGCCACGGCCCTAACCTTCGATTTGCGTGAGAATCACGGCGTTTTCTGCTCTATTGTGGTGTATCCGGTGGTGCCCAAGGGCGTGATTATGCTGCGTCTGATTCCGACGGCCATGCACACGCTGGCCGACGTGCGGGAAACGATTGCGGCATTTGAAACCGTTGCGGCCAAGCTGGATAAGGGCCTTTACAGCAAAGCCGCCGCTGCGCCGCAAATAGCCTAAAACAGTCCGCCAGGGCACATTGCGCCGGCTACCCGTGAGGGTGGCCGGCGTTTTTTGTTTTTGAACTATTCTAAGCTAAGTACTTTAGCGCTACTTGCTGCAAATAGGGTTTTTGAACGCAAAATCGGCCCCTGAAAGCTGGGAAGGGGGTTTTAAAAAAAACGGGAAAAAGTTGCTTGCATTTGAAATCTCTGTATATTAGGGCCGGCTAAACACCATTAACCAATCATTTTTCACCCATAAAACCCACGTTCCAATGAACAATTTCAGCAAACTGAAAGACCTCGTGATGTCGCTCGAGGACGATTTCTCGAAATTTTATGACAAGCAGAACGCTGCTGCCGGCACCCGTGTGCGCAAAGGCATGCAGGAGCTGAAAACGATGGCCCAGACGTTCCGCACCGAGGTTCAGGACACCAAAAACACGGCTGCTGCCACGGCTCCCAAGGCGGCCGCTGGTGCCAAGAAAGCGGCTCCGGCTGCTAAGAAGGCCGCTGCTCCTGCCAAGAAGGCCGCTGCTCCTGCCAAGAAGAAGTAATCACGGATTCGTCGAGTTTGACGGATTTTGTAGATGACGAAAAAGGCCCCGCTGACTGGCGGGGCCTTTTTTAATGCCGTTGTCTCGTCCGGGTATGTGTTGACACTTTTCCAAAAGTTGTCATGCAAAACCCTTCTGAGCCGCGGGAGCGGCGTAGTCAGCGCGATTACAGTTTGCCTTTTAAGTTGGCCGTGGTGGGCGAAGTCGGCCGCGGCGAGCTGCGCTACAAACAAGCCCAGCGGCGCTACGGCATCCAGGGCCGGACCACGGTCCTGACCTGGTG
>JANNDE010000254.1:0-3576 GCA_031387395.1 Hymenobacter sp. | reverse complement strand
TACTGGTATGCCCTGGTAGCGCTGGCCCCGGCCGGTTCCGAAATAACCCTGCCCGGCCTGCGCCGCGAGTCGCTGCAAGGCGACCAGGCCATCGCCGACATGATGACGCATTTCGGAGTTACTACCACTTTTCTGGCCGATGGCATTCGGTTGCAGCAGCAGCCCCTCGCACCTGCTGCCGAGCTGCTGGCGCTGGATTTCACCAATTGCCCTGACCTGGCCCAAACCATCGCCGTCGTGGCCGCGGCCCTCGCCGTACCGGTCGCCCTGACGGGCCTGGAAAGTCTGCGCATCAAGGAAACGGACCGCATCGCGGCACTGCAAGCGGAGCTGGCCAAATTCGGGGTGGCTTTGCGCAACGTGTTGCACGACAGCTTCCAAATCGAATCGCAGGGGCTGGTGGTCGCCAACCAGTCGGTGGCCACCTACCACGACCACCGCATGGCCATGGCTTTCGCGCCGCTGGCCCTGCGCGGCCCGCTCCATATCGAGGCGCCCGCGGTGGTGCGAAAGTCCTACCCGCAGTTCTGGAACGAGCTGGCGAGGGCCGGTTTCCTCATCAGCGAAGCGAGCTGAAATAAGCCGCTGACTTACGCAGCCGGCTGCCGTACCAGCTGAACAATTCGCCGTCGACGATTTCAATTTTCGCAGCGGGGCATATTTGCCGGAATTCGGCCACGTGCTTGTCGCCAAAAGGGTAGGGCTCGGAAGATAGCAGTATGCGTTGCGGAGCCGCCGCGGCCAGCGCTTCGGCGGTTACTTCCGGGTAGCGGCTGCGGTCCGCGAAGGCGTTGCTGAAACCAGTTCGGCGCAGCATGTCGTCGATAAACGTGCCCGTAGCGGCCACCATGTAGGGTTTGCGCCAGATGAAGTAGGCCACCGAAACGGGGGCTTCGGCCGCGGCCGTCGTTTCTAAAACGGCAAAGGAAGCGGCAATTTCTGCCGCTAGCGCATCGGCTTTTTCCTTGGCACCGGCAATAAATCCCACCCGCCGAATCATTTCCAGCGCCTCGGGCAGGTTGCCGATATCGCTCAGCCACACCGGGTATCTCGCGGTTAACTCCTCAATTCCTGCCTGGTAATTCTCTTCCTTATTGCCGATAATTAAATCGGGTTGCAGCGCGGCTATTTTGTCGAAATCGAAATTTTTGGTACCGCCAATTACCGTGGCTTTGCTGCGTGCCCCGGCCGGATGAATGCAGAATTTGGTGACGCCTACCACTTGCTCGCTCAGCCCCAAATCGAACAGCAATTCCGTTTGCGAAGGCACCAGCGACACAATGCGCCGCGGCGGGAACGGCACCGCTACGCGCTGGCCCAGCTGGTCGGTTACGTTCAGCGGCGGGGCAGGAAAAATTGGTGATTCCATGTTGATATAAAAACGTCTGTCATCCTGAGCGCGGCGAAGGACTCTATCAAGTTGAGGTAGCTTGCTCAGCCGTGATAAGGTCCTTCGCCGCGCTCAGGATAACAGACGTTTTCTAAGCGACTATTTGAAATACCGGAAATCGTGGCCGTCCTCAATACGCAGCAGCGTCTCGTAAATCAGGCGCGTCACGCGCTCCACGTCGTCGCGGTGCACGGTTTCGACGGTGGTGTGCATGTACTTGAGAGGCAGTGAAATAAGGGCCGAGGCCACGCCCGAGCCCGAGTAGGCGAAGGCATCGGTATCGGTGCCGGTGGCGCGGGTGGCGGCGGCCCGCTGGAAGGGGATTTCGGCCTGCTTGGCCGTGTCGATGATGAGGTCGCGCAGGTTGTTCTGCACGGCCGGGCCATAGGTTATCACCGGGCCCTTGCCGCAGCTGATGTCGCCGGCCGTCTTTTTCTCGTACATCGGCGACTGGCTGTCGTGGGTCACGTCGGTGATGATGGCCACGTCGGGGTTGATGCGGTGGGCCACCATTTCGGCCCCGCGCAGGCCAATTTCCTCCTGCACGGCGTTCACGATGTAGAGGCCGAAGGGCAGGGTTTTGTTGTTCTCTTTCAGCATGCGGGCCACTTCGGCAATCATAAAGCCACCCACGCGGTTATCGAGGGCGCGGCCCACGTAAAACTTGTCGTTCAGCACCGTGAACCCATCCTCAAACGTGACCACGCAGCCCACGTGGATGCCCATTTCGGCTACCTCGTCGGCACTGCTCGCACCGCAGTCCAGAAACACGGTTTCGATGGTCGGGGCCTTGTCCTGCTCCACCTTGCGCACGTGGATGGCGGGCCAGCCGAAGATGCCCTTCACGATGCCCTTTTCGCCGAAGATGTTCACCCGCTTGCTCGGGGCCACCAGCGGGTCGGAGCCGCCGTTGCGGCGCAGGTAGAGGTAGCCTTCCTTGGTGATGTAGTTCACGAAGTAGGAAATCTCGTCGGCGTGGGCTTCGATGACGACTTTATACTTCGCGTCGGGGTTAATTACGCCCACCACCGTGCCGTAGGTATCCACGAAATACTCGTCGATGTAGGGCTTGAGATAGTCGAGCCAGAGCTTTTGGCCTTCTTTTTCGAAGCCGGTGGGAGAGGGGTTGTTGAGGTAAGTTTGGAGGAAGCGGAGGGATTCGGGGCGCATCAGTAGTGCTGAAGTAAAAAAGGGTTATACAATTGGCAAGCTACGATGTTTGAACAGTTTGCACTGGCCGGGGCGCGTGCCAGGCCATCGGGATATCGGCTTCGAGGCCGTGCGCGCCGGCTACCCGGCCCTCGAACCGGCCCTCGCGCCGGAACCCCAGCTGCTCGTACAGCGCAATGGCGCGGGTGTTGCTCTCGCGCACCAGCAGCTCGACGCGGCTGACGTGCGGAAACCGCGTCTGCACCGCTGCCAGCAGGGCTTCAAAGAGCTGCCGGCCCAGGCCCTGGCCCTGCGCGGCGGCATCGACGGCCACGGTGAGGTCGCCGAGTACATGCGCGAAAATGTGCAGGCCAGTGGCATAGGTATGGATTTCGGCCACCACCTGCCCGGCTTGCTCGGCCACCAGGCCTACGCCCTGGGCCTGCGCCCGGCTCAGAAAGTGCAGCACGTAGTCGGCCGTTATTTCGATGGGCTGGCGGGCCAGGCCGCCGCTCGCGCCCGACACGCGCCGGTAGAGGGCCTGCACGGCCGGGGCGTCGGCTGGTGTCGAGGGCCGAATGGTGACAAAGGACATAGAAAGCGGGTGTTGTGGCGTTGGGCAGCTGGTAGGCCGGCCCCGGAAACAGGTAGGGCGGCCTGCTATGCAGCCCACAAAGGAAACAGGCACGGCCCAACTACACCGTGTGCAGAATGAGGTAGAGCGAACTCGCTGAAATAATCAGCCAGAGCACCGCGCCCAGCACGTAAGGCTTTGCCCCCACCGAGCGCACCACTTTAACCGATAAGCCCGCGCCGATAAAAAACAGCGTCACCGTGAGACCGATTTTAGCCAGCCTCACCAGCACCGGGCCCCAGGGCTGGGCGGCGGGCACGAAGGTATTGACGAGCATGGCCGCGACAAACCCGAAGATGAAATAAGGAATGGTGATTTTGACGCCCTTCTGCCTAAAAACCAGGGCCGTGCCGAGCGCCACCGGGATAATCCAGAGGGCGCGGGCCAGCTTCACGGCGGTGGC
>JANNDE010000224.1:0-2864 GCA_031387395.1 Hymenobacter sp. | reverse complement strand
GGGCCGATTTGCTGGTGCTCATCGCGCGGCCCCGCAGCTTTCTGGGGCGGCTGTTTCATCACAGCGTCACGGCGCAGGTACTGCGCGGCTGCCCCGTGCCGGTGCTCCTGCTCCCCGCCGTCGCCCCCGACGTACCCGACTGGATGCCTTCAATGAGTTGATGGACAGGCTACCCCTCCCCCTTTCTTTTTTTCTCACTCCGGGCCCTCACCGGCCCCCTCTTTCCATTTGTATGTTAATTCCCACTTTTCTGTTTTCGACCCTGCTCATTGGAACTCTGGTCGCGGTTCGCCTGCACCACTTCCAAGTGCGGCTCCAGCCCGTGTTATTGCCCCGCCGCTAAGCCCGGGCAGGGAGTGCGAAGTCCCCATTTTCGGTTCGCCGAAAGTGGGGACTTTTTGGTTTTCAGTCGGATTAACGGCCTATACCGATGCGGAGGCAGTGTTTGATGAAAGTCAACTGTTTGGGCAATTCTTATCATACCGCAGCCCGCGGGGAAGGCGGACTTTTGCCTGCGTCCCTTCGGGGCCAGCGGGGCCGCACGACACTAGTCGAAACACTGGCGGCCGGGCCCTCTCTCCCTTTCAACTTCATTCGGTCATGAAACCCAACCTGCTCGTCCTCACCGATTCCTCGCCCGCCGCTGAGCGCGCCCGCGCCTACGCCGCCGTGCTGGCCGCCCCGCTGGGGGCCGAGGTGCACCTGTTCCACGTGTTCCCCACCCCGCCCACCAGCCCGAGTATCGGCCAGGCGCTGCGCGCCACCACGGCCCGGTACGTGCGCCAGGAGCGCCACGAGCTCGAAGCAGTGGCTGCCGCCATGCCTGCCCCTACCACCGCCACGACCGTGGAACAGCCCTGGCATGAAGCCGTGCGGGAGGCCCTGGCCCGGCATCGGCCGCTGTTGGTCGTGGCCGGCCTCACGGCCACCGACGGCCTGCTGGACGAATGGCTCAGCAACCGCGCCCTGCCGCTGGCCCACGAAACGGGCTACCCGCTGCTGCTGGTGCCCCAGCACCTGCCGGCCGCCGCCCTGCGCCCGCCCCGCTGTCTGGCCCTGGCCGTGCGCGACCAGTCCTTCACCCTCACCCTTGAAGCCCTGGCCCTCACCCCGCTGCTGGCCGCGCTGGATGCCGCCGTTTTGCCCACCACCGTGGCTTGGCCCGAGGACTTGAACGCCGGAAGGCGCGGCCTCACGGCCGCCCGGGAAAGCGGCCTGACGCCGGCCCTGGCCGATGCTGGCCTGCACCGGGTGGTAGCCGATGAACCAGCGGCGGGCCTGCGGCAAGCCGTGGAGGAGCTCTCGGCCGATGTGCTGGTGCTGCTCGACCCCGGCCACGGGTGGGTCAGCAAGCTCTTTGGTGAGAGTGTCATCGACGAGGTATTGCGGCACACCCAAGTGCCGGTGCTGCTGCTGGCTACGCAGGAAGCGGAGCAGAATTAAAGTCCGTCCTGCTTCATCTGCCTTCCGCGCAGTCGAAGCAGGACCGCGCTGCAGCAGCTCCAACGACCATTTCACCTCCCAAACCCGCTTCCTCATGGCTCTTTCCCTCATCGTCTTCGCCGGGTTCTACCCGCCCGCCCGCCGCGCTATTCAGTACGCCGATGTCCTGGCTCAGGCCGTGGATGGGCGGCTGGTGCTGCTGCACGTCAACCGCGCCTCGCTGTTTGACCCCAACGATTTGATAGCCCAGGGCTACCACCAGGAGGAGCTCACGCGCCAGACCGATACGGCCGCCATTCTCTACCAGCAGGCCGAAGGGCTGCAAACCACGGCCACCGTGGAAGTGGCCACCGACCTGCTGCCCGCCGTGGCCCAGGATTTGGCCCACCGCTACCAGCCGGTGCTGTTTGTGCTCAGCCAGGCCGACGAGGACCGCCCCGCCGCCGCCGACCTCATCACCTCCTGCGTGGAGATTTTGCGGGCCGGCAGCTACCCGCTGCTGGTGGTGTCGCCCACGGCCCCGGCCGAGCACCCGCCCCGCCGCATCCTCATTGCCGCCGACCGCGAATCCTTTGCGCTGGCCCCGGAGGCCGAAGCCCTGCGCCCACTGCTGGCCCTGCCCGGGGTCGAGCTCATCGTGGGCCACGTGTCGAGCGGCGTGGAGGACGACGAGGGCTGCGCCCTGGCGCTACGGGCCGTGCAGGCCAGCGGACTGGTGGAGGGGCTGCCCACGCCGGAGCTGCGCGGCTACCAGCACGCGGACTACGAGCAAGGCGTGTTGGCGGCCGCCCTCGACACGCGGGCCGATTTGGTGGTGGTGCTGGCCCGCCAGCGCAGCTACCTCGGCGACCTGTTTCACCGCAGCGTCACGGCCAAGCTGCTGGAAAACTGCCCCGTGCCCGTGCTGGTGCTGCCCACCGCCGCGCCAGTGCCCGTCGCCGAAACGTCGGGCTTCGCCACGGCGGCCGGCTACGCCAACACGGTCCTCACCGGCCTCACGCCGGCCTCCTGAATGGCCGCCGCGCCGTTTGGTCAGCCCCTGCTCACTGCCCCATGAATCGTCGTTATTTCCTGCCCCTGGCCGCTACGGCCGCCGCCGGCACCGCCGCCCTGGGCTACTACGCCTGGGACCAGTCCGGGCTGCATGATGCCCGCCGCCGGGGCGAGGAAGACGTGGACCCGCTGCCCGCCAGCCAACTCCCACCCGAGGCGCGCCAGATGCTGCACCTGGCGGCGCTGGCCCCCAGCGGCCACAATACCCAGCCCTGGACCGTGTGCCTGCTCGGTCCCTACCACTGGGTCATTGGCAACGACCCGCGCGGCTGGCTGCCCGTAGTGGACCCCACCCAACGCGAAACCATGCTCTCGCTGGGCACTTTCGCCCAGAACCTGGAGTACGCTGCCGCCCACTTTGGCTACCA
>JANNDE010000170.1:0-4863 GCA_031387395.1 Hymenobacter sp. | reverse complement strand
GCCGCGGTAAATTCGGCGACATTCTGTTTGAGCTGGGCCCGAAAGAAACCGAGCCCGAGAAGCCCGGCATGGAGTTCGACAACGCTATTGTAGGCGGTGTTATCCCCCGCGAATTCATTGCCCCGATTCAGAAGGGTTTTGAAGAGGCCATGAAGCAGGGCCCGCTGGCTGGCTTCCCGATTGAGGGCATGAAAGTGCGTCTATACCACGGTTCCTTCCACGATGTTGACTCGGACGCTCTGTCGTTCGAACTCGCTGCCCGTGGTGGTTTCCGCGAAGCTGCCCGCCAGGCTGGCCCGAAATTGCTCGAGCCCATCATGAGCGTGGAAGTGGTTTGCCCCGACGAGTACACGGGTCCCGTAACCGGTGACTTGAACCGTCGTCGTGGTTTGATGAAGGGCATGGACACCAAAGGCGGTGCCCAGCTGATTAAGGCTGATGTGCCGCTGTCGGAGCTGTTCGGTTATGTAACCGCGCTGCGTACGATTTCGTCGGGTCGCGCTTCGGCTTCGCTCACGTTCTCGCACTACGAGCAAGTGCCGACGAACCTGGCCGAAGGCATCATCGCCAAAGTAAAAGGAGGTAAATAAGCTTTTCTAACGGGGGCAATCGGCCCCCACCAATTCCAATGAACCAGAAAATTCGCATTAAGCTGAAAAGCTACGACCACAACCTCGTAGACAAATCGGCCGAGAAAATCGTGAAAGCTGTGAAGGCCACCGGTGCCATCGTTAGTGGCCCGATTCCTTTGCCGACCCAAAAGGAGAAGTTCACCGTGCTGCGCTCGCCCCACGTGAACAAGAAGAGCCGGGAGCAGTTCCAGCTTTGCACCTACAAGCGCCTCGTGGACATCTTCTCGACCTCATCGAAGACCGTTGATGCCCTCATGAAGCTGGAATTGCCCAGCGGCGTTGACGTAGAAATTAAAGTCTGAGGATAGCATTTCAGTCTTAAGTGAGAAAATCCCCACCGTGATTCGTCGCGGTGGGGATTTTTTGTTGGAAATTGCGGGGCCACTTTTCCGCTTACATGCAATCTGTTTTCTCACTCACCCGCTTGCACCGGGCTTGTCTCTTTTTCTGCGGCTGCGTTGTGGTCGGGATTTTCGTTGCCAATTGGTTTCGGTTATTACCTAGTATCGGGATGGCCGGCATTGCCCTTACCGGCATCCTCTACGCCATAACGCATCGCCGCATTGCCAACTGGCAACTGTGGCCAGTGTTCGGTAGCCTGACGCTCATCTTCGCGCTGCATCTGGTGCAAGGGCTCAATACCGAGGCCGCCCACCTGGGTGAATACGGCAAAGACGTGGTGCTGCAGCTACCATTTCTGTTGCTGCCAGTAGCTTTCTGGCTGCTGCCAGCGCTGCCGGGTCGTTACCTGCGGTGGCTGTGGCTGCTGCTCGTGGCGGTGGCACTGCTGGCGGCGGTAGGGGCCACCAGTAATTATCTGCTGCACACCGGTGTCATCAACGAGATGTATTTGCACTCGAAGGTGATGCCGACGGAACCTGACCACATTCGGTTCAGCTTGCTTATCACATTGGCCATTGCCGCGGGCTCGTTGCTGCTGGCCCATGGGGCAGTGCGGCCGGTATGGCGGCCGTGGGTGGTGGGTGCCGTGGTTGCGCTCATCCTGTTTCTGCATTTGCTGGCGGTGCGTAGTGGAGAAATGACGTTCTACGCCCTGGGCTGCCTGGCCATTCTATGGCTGGTGCTGCGCCAGCGGCAATGGAAACGGGCAGGCTTGTTAGCGGCAGTGCTGCTGCTGCTGCCGCTGCTTAGCTATGTGGTATTTCCTACCTTCCGCAACAAAGCATACAATACCCAGGAGGACGTGGGAAAAGTGAGCCAGGATAACAGCTCCGAAGGCCAGAACTTCTCAATTGCCGCGCGGGTGTATTCCTACAACGCGGCAGCAGCCGTCTGGTCCGACAACCGACTGGTGGGCGTGAGCAAGCCGGACCTGCAAAGCGAGATGGCGTTGCGCTACCGCCAGCTCTACCCGGAGATGGGCAGCGAGTTCTACATCCTTCCCCATAACCAGTACCTGTACAACCTGGCAGCTTATGGCGCTTTGGGTCTGCTGGTGTTATGCGTTGGCCTGTTCTACCCCGCATGGTGGGCCCGCCACAAACATGCGCCCCTGCTACTGGCCCAGTACGTCAGCATTGCCCTGTCCTTTTTAGTTGAATACACGCTGGAAACGCAGATTGGCCTCGCTTTCGCGGTTTTCTTCCTACTGCTGGCGCTGCAAGGCTCCCTACCCAGCGACGACGACCCTGACTCAACCTGGCGCCCCGCCTGATATCCAGCTTCCCGCTTTGTGGGACAAGGGCCGAGGGTGAGGCACCTATGAGCTAACAGCCTCACTGCGAAAATATTTCCAACCTTGTTTGTGATTCCCAAGGCTTTTTTCCTATCTTTGCACTCCCTTAGCGAAAACGGCATTCGGTCGTTTTCTTTTTGTGTCATTTAATCATTAACAGAATGCCTGGCATCATCGGTAAAAAAATCGGTATGACAAGCCTCTTCACTCCGGATGGGAAAAACATTCCCTGCACGCTCATCGAAGCGGGTCCGTGCGTAGTGACGCAGGTTAAGACTATCGCGAATGACGGTTACACCGCCATTCAAATTGGGTACGGCGAGAAAAAAGCCAAGAACACCACCAAAGCCTTGGTTGGTCACTTCGCTAAAGCCGGTACTACCCCCAAGAAAAAACTGGTTGAATTCCGCCTCGACGCCGAATCGACCTACGCCGCCGGCGCAACCATCGACGCGACCCTCTTCGAGGAAGGCGAGTTTGTTGACGTTGTGGGCACTTCCAAAGGCAAGGGTTTCCAGGGTGTTGTAAAGCGTTACAACTTCCAGGGTGTTGGTGGCCAGACCCACGGCCAGCACAACCGCCTGCGTCACCCCGGTTCTATCGGTGCTTGCTCCTGGCCTTCGCGCGTATTCAAAGGAATGCGCATGGGTGGCCGGATGGGCAACGACCGCGTGAAAGTGCAGAACCTGAAGGTGATGCGCGTAGTAGGCGACAAGAACCTGATTCTGGTGAGCGGCTCGATTCCCGGCGCGAAGAATTCTTACGTGGTAATCGAGAAATAGACTAGTACGATGGAACTCGCAGTATATAACCTCAAAGGCGAAGACACCGGCCGCAAAGTGACCCTGTCTGACGCCATCTTCGGTCTCGAAGTAAACGAGCACGTGATGTACCTGGACGTGAAGCAGTACTTGGCCAACCAGCGCCAGGGCACGCACAAGTCCAAGCAGCGCAACGAGGTGCACGGCACCACGAAGAAACTGAAGAAGCAAAAAGGTACGGGCGGCGCCCGCGCCGGCAGCATGAAGTCGGGTGTGTTCGTTGGTGGTGGCCGGATGTTCGGTCCGCAGCCCCGCGACTACAACTTCAAGCTCAACAAGAAGACCAAGCGCGTAGCTCGTTTGTCGGCTCTGTCGAGCTTGGCAAAGGATGGCAAAATCTCCATCGTGGAGAACATTGCCATGGATGCTCCCCGCACCAAGGACTTCGTTGCCATCATGGACGGCCTCAAGCTGAACAATGGCAAGAAGACCATGCTGGTTACCGGTGAGGTAAACAAGAACGTGCTCCTCAGCGCCCGCAACCTGCAGAAAGTGAAAGTGTCGACGCCCATCGGCCTCAACACCCACGACCTGCTGAACACGGACACGCTGCTGATTTCGGAAGACGGCATGGCTTCATTGGTTCAACTCTATAGCACCGCCGAATAATGAGCACGCTGAAACGCCCCATCGTCACCGAAAAGGCCACCGGCCTCAACGAGAAAGGTCGCTACACCTTCGAAGTGGAGCGCACCGCCAACAAAGTGCAAATCAAGAAGGACATCGAATCGCTGTACGGCGTGACGGTAACCGACATCAACACGATGCGCACCATTGGCAAAATGAAGTCGAAAGGCACCAAAGGCGGCCAGGTTTCCGGTCGTCGTGCCCACGGCAAGAAAGCCATTGTGACGGTTAAAGAAGGCGATGTAATCGACTTCTATAGCAACCTCTAGGCTTCGCTTTAATTCTTCCGCCGCAAAAGCACAACTAGCTAGTAATGGCACTTAAAAAACTCAGACCAACAACCCCAGGGCAGCGTTTCCGCGTTGCGCCGGCGTTCGACGAGATTACGACGTCGACCCCGGAGAAGTCGCTGATGACTTCCCTCCCCAAATCGGGTGGCCGGAACTCTTCCGGTAAAATGTCCAACCGCTACATCGGCGGTGGTCATAAAACCCAGTACCGTATTGTGGACTTCAAGCGTGACAAGGCCGGTGTGCCTGCCACGGTGAAGACCATCGAGTACGACCCCAACCGCACCGCGCGCATCGCCCTGCTCAGTTACGCTGACGGCGAGAAGCGTTACATCATCGCTCCCGCCGGCATGCAGGTAGGTGCGAAGATTGTGTCGGGCCCCGGCGTCGCTCCCGAAGTAGGCAACACCCTGCCGCTCCGCGAGATTCCCCTCGGTACCATCCTCCACAACATCGAATTGCAGCCCGGCCAGGGCGCGGCGATGGCTCGCTCGGCCGGTACCTACGCCCAAATCGTAGCCCGCGAAGAGAAGTACGCCACGCTGAAATTGCCTTCCGGCGAGATGCGCATGGTGCTCGTTACCTGCATGGCTACCGTTGGTACCGTATCGAACGGCGACCACATGAACACCGTGATGGGTAAGGCTGGCCGGAATCGGTGGGCTGGTCGTCGTCCCCGCGTTCGTGGTGTGGTAATGAACCCTGTCGACCACCCCATGGGTGGTGGCGAAGGCAAATCGTCGGGGGGGCACCCGCGTAGCCGTAACGGCATTTTGGCTAAGGGCCAGAAGACCCGT
>JANNDE010000146.1:0-14027 GCA_031387395.1 Hymenobacter sp. | reverse complement strand
AGCAGCCGCGCGCCCCCGATGCCGGTGGCCAACGGGTCGCGGTTGTTACCCAAAATGCCCGTAATAGCCCCGCCATACGGGTCAATGGCCGAGGGCGAGTTGTGCGTTTCCACCTTCCATACGAACAGCGAATCGGGGTTGATGCGCACCGCGCCGGCATTATCCGAGAACACCTTTATCAGCCAGTCGTTGCCGTTGGCGCGCAGCTGACGGTCCACTTCGGCAGTGGCGTCTTTGATGTATGTTTTGAAGAGCGAATCGACCTGCTTCGTCTCACCCGTTGCCAGGTCCTTGTAGTTGATAAGGGCCGAGAACTCCTTGTGCTTGCAATGCTCCGACCATGTCTGGGCGATGATTTCCAGCTCGCAATCGGTGGGGTCGGCGGGCAGGCCGGCGGCTTTCCGTTCCGCCTGCGTCTCAGCGGCGGCGAAGTAGTCGCGCACGGCCCGCATTTCCTCCAAGTTCAGGGCGTAGATGTTTGCCTTGGAAAGCTGCACCAGCTCCGCATCGGTGCGGCCGGTGAGGGAAATGACTTCGGTAATGGCTTCCGCGCCGCCGCCGGGGCGGGGCGTATAGTCGCGGATGCCATCGGCCACGCGGCCTACTTCGAGCCAGTTGATGAGCTTGTTGCCGAGCAGTTCCTCCGCGATGCGGCGCAGCTCCGTTTCGGGCAGGTCGTTTTCGAGCAGGTAGAGCTTCTTGCTAAAAATGTGTTGGGTGTGCACGTCCAGCGGCTCGTTCAAGAGGTCGGCGAGGGCATTTTGGGCCGAAGTGCCTTCGTCGTCGGTGACGCCGGGGCGACGGGCAACGAGGATGTAAGTGGCGAAGCCGGGCGCGGCAGTCAGCTCGTTCAGGCGCACGTCGTGCAGCACCGGGTCGGCGAGGCAGCGGGTGGCGAAGTCATGCAGCTGAGTTTCGGTGAGCGGGTAGCGCACCGTGTAGAGGGCGGCGCTGCGCACGCGGCCGGTGGCCAGGCCGAGGTGGCGGGCGGCGGCTTCGGCCACGCGCTGGCCGTCGCCGTCGTGCTGGCCGGGTTTCAGCGTGAGCTGGATGGTGTGGGTGGTGTTGTTCATTTGGGTTACCCCACCCCCGGCCCCTCCCCGGTGGGGAGGGGAGCCAGTCGGTGGCTAGGTCAACTTTGATGCTTGGAAAACAGGGTTGAACGTCAAAGCCCCTCCCCACCGGGGAGGGGTTGGGGTGGGGTTAATCCGGCCGGCTGCCGGGCTTCACCACCGGCACGCCGGCGGCGCACAAGGGGCATCTCTCGGGGGCAAAGGTTGCCGCTTGCACCTGCAAAAGCGCGAAATGCGGAAAATCCAGCCCACCTTTTCCACCCGTGCGGTCAATCAGCGAAGCCACGGCCAGCACTTCCGCGCCCATTTCGCGCAGCACCTTCGCTACTTCCAGCGTGCTCTTGCCGGTCGTCACCACGTCTTCGGCGATGACAACGGTTGAGCCCGGCTCGATGGTGAAACCGCGCCGCAGCGTCATCTGCCCGTCGGCGTCGCGCTCGGTGAAGATGCCGGGCACGCGCAACTGCCGGGCCAGCTCGTAGCCAATCACCACGCCGCCCATGGCGGGGCCCACCACTACGTCGGGTTTCAGGCCCGCCGCTTCCAGCTGAACCGCCAGCGCGGCGGCGGCCGGGCCCGCCAAATCGGGCCGACGCAGGAAGCGGGCGCACTGCACGTAGGTATCGGAGTGCAGGCCCGACGACAGTCGGAAGTGCCCGCTCAGCAGGGCATCTTCCTGCCGCAACTGCTCGGTCAGTAGCTCGGCATTGAGGGCAATGGGCGAATGGGTTTCGGTGGTCATAGGAAGCATCGGCTAATCTTCTCCTTCAGTTGAAATCATTATTGGCTCTAAACCGATGTTTAAGCCCAGCATATTGTCAATATCTTGTGCATCGCCAGTGACGATGAGCAACTGATATTCCTGCGTTTCATTGGCTATTTGCACCGTTTCAATCTGAGTAATTCTGAACGTAATGGCGAAGCCAGGATTTAGGGCAACATGGGCGAACCAGTGCTCCTGAACTTCTCCTTCCTCCAAAATCCCGATGATGTAAAACTCATTTCTTCGCTTTATCGCGAAGCTGTCAATTGCTTGAAATCGACCGCGAAAGGGAGAAGATTTTGGCACTTCGGAATCAGGCATTTTCAATAAAAAGGCTACTATGCAAAAAGCCGCAGTAAAGCGGCTTTTTGGGTCAGGCGTGGGCCGGGCTCGTCACGGCCCGGAATTCGTTGATTTGTTCCTGTAACTCGCGGGCGGCGGCTCCGGCATCAGAGGCCTGCCAGATTCCCCGTGAAGAGTTTATCAGCAGGCCGCTGCCGTCTTTGCGAAGTCCGGCTCGCAGCGTGGCCGAAAGGTCGCCGCCCTGCACCCCGATGCCCGGCACCAGAAACCACTGCTCGGGGCAGGCCGCCCGCAGCTTGGCCACGGTGGCCGGCTCGGTCGCGCCCACCACCAGGCCCACGGTCGAGTCGGTGATTTCCTCGTCCATCAGCTTGGCCAGGCGGGCGGCCCAGTCGCTGATGGAGCCGCCGCGCGTCATGGCCGCATCCTGCAGGCCGTGCATGGGCTTATTAGAGGTTTTAGCGAGCGAAAAAACCACT
Organism: Hymenobacter sp.; assembly: GCA_031387395.1. Lineage (GTDB taxonomy): Bacteria > Bacteroidota > Bacteroidia > Cytophagales > Hymenobacteraceae > Hymenobacter. The sequence continues at coordinate 11,409 of JANNDE010000146.1, read as the reverse complement.
TTGCCGGGCCGGGCGAAAGGCCGGATGGTGTCGTCGCCCATGTAGGGGTTCACGGTCACGCCGTCGGCCCCCACCACGTCGTAGGCAAAGCGGGCGTACTGCTCGGCGGTGTTGGCGATGTCGCCAAACTTCCCGTCCAGAATCACCGGAATGTCCTTTGGGATATTGCGCACTGTTTGTTGGAGCAGGGCCACTCCGTTTTCACGGCTCAGAAAGAAAGCAAGGTTGGGTTTGAAAGCGGCCGCGTAGGGTGCGGCTTCGGCAATGACTTCACGCAGGCGGCGGGCCACGGTGGCATCGTCGCCGGTCGGGTCGAGGCCGACGCAGAGCAAGGAATTAGCAGCTTGAACGCGGGCAATGAGCTTTTGCATGAGATTTTTTTTGAGTTAAAAATTAAAAGTGAAGAGTTAAAAGCAGACCTCCAATTTTAACTCTTCACTTTTAATTTTTAACTATTTTCAAAAACGGCAGGGCACCCAGGCTACTGGGCCAGCAATGCACTGTGCGCCACCTCGGCCGCCAGCCGCGCCGCGAGGCCCGGCGACAGCCATTCGCCGCTGGCCACCTGCACGGCCTGCGCGCCCACGCGCAGGTAGTCCTGCACGTCGCGCAGCGTGAAAATGCCGCCCGTGCCGAAGATGGGCAGCGTCAGTTTCTCATCGTGGGCCAGTTCCCACACGCAGCGCTGGGCCAGCGGCCGCAGCGCTTCGCCCGAGAGGCCGCCCACCAGCGGCGCGGCGGCGCGGTCGGTGGGCAGGTGCAACGCTTTCAGCGTATTCGTGGCGGCCAGCGCCGTCGCCCCGCCCTCCTGCGCGCCCAGGGCCAGGCCCCGGATGTGGTCGGGCCACGGCGGCAGCTTCACAATCACGGCCGCCCCGTCGCGCAGCTCGGTGCGCACGGCCTCGGTGGCTTCGCGCACGAAGCGGGCCGTCACATCGGCCCCCGCGCCGCCGGGTGGCACCGTGATGTACACTTCCAGCCCAGCCAGCTGCTCGCCCATCTCGCGCTGCAAATAGCGCGCAATCTTGCGGAAGCCCGGCACCCCCAGCGCGGTAATGCTCACGAACACCGGCACGCCGAAGCGCCGCAGACGCGGCAGATGCTCCTGCACCAGCAGCTCGGCCCCCTCGGTGCGCAGGTCGGTGCGGTTGAGCAGGGTCTGGTCGGCCACTTGCAGGATGCCGTCGTCGCCGGGCAGGCCGGGGCAGGGCTCCATGGTCACGGTTTTGGTGAAAATCGCACCCAGCTGCTCGTAGCCCTCGCCGTCGAGTTCCCACGGCGCCGCCGCCAGGCACACCGCATTCTGTAAGGTTATGGCTCCGAGTTTCATACGTATCGCATCAGTAGTAAAAACGAATTATCACCCGCACTTAGAACCGCCTAAGTGCGGGTGACATTCGGCCGGCGAACCGGCTTAGCAACTCCTTAAATTACGTTGTCGCGGTTAATCAGGAAGGGCACGCACTCGCGGATATCCGTCTGGCCGAGGATGAACTGGGCCACGCGGGCCATGCCCACGCCAGCACCCGAGTGCAGCTTCACGTCGTGCTCCTCATGAAAGCCGAGGTACCACTCGAAGTCTTCCAGCTTCATGCCCTGGCGGATGAGGCCGGCCAGCATCGAGCTGGTTTCCAGCTTATGGCGCAGCTTGGCCCCGTCGAACTCGCGCTCGGCCGAACCCGCCGACTCGCCGGCCAGCGGCAGCAGCAGGTCGGAGGAGTTCACCACGCGCGGGTCGTCGTCGTTGTTGCGCATGTTGAAGAACTTGATGTCGGCCGGGTAGTGCGTGATGAAAATCGGGCCTTCCAGCTCAGTGAGGCGGTTTTCCTCGGCCGCGCCCAGGTCGTCGCCCCAGACAAGCTCAGGAAAGCCTTCGGGCTTCAGACGCTCGATGGCATCGGCGTAGGTCATGCGCTTGAAGGTAAGGTCTTTGATGTCCTCCGCGGTGCGGCCGAACAGGGCCAGCTCCTTGGCGCACTTGGTGGCTACTTCGTTGGCGGCGGTGCGCACGATGCCGCTCAGGTGGCCCAGCAGCTCGTCGAGGTCGCCGAGGTGCTCAATTTCGAACAGCGTGAACTGCGCCAGGCGGCGGTTGTCGGCGTTCAGCTCCTTGCGGAAGCTCTGGATTTCGCCGCACACGCGGCCGCCTTCCACGGCCTGGGTCAGCATCTCGATGTAGAGCTGGTTGCTCTGGGGCAGGAACATCTTCTTGCCGTCGTACCAGTCGAGGGTGAACAGCGTGTCGGTGTTCTCGCAGGCGCCGGTCACGCCCACAATGTGGGGCATGTTGTGGATGGTCACGAAGCCTTCCTGCTCGCAGTATTTGCGGGCACCGCGCATCATGGCGTCCCATACTTTAATCACCGCCATGCGCTTGGGGTCGGTGCTCAGGTTGCGGTTGCCGGCGTGGGCCGAGGCGAGGGTGGCAGCGGCCACTTTCGGAGCGAGGGTGTTGGTGTCCATGAGATATTAGTTAAAAAGAGGGTTTAGACTAAAAAGCTGGGGAGAAAGCCGAACCAACCGCGCATAAAAAAACCGTTTCGGAATCCGAAACGGTGGCGGGGCAACAACCAGAAATAACAGCGGAAATACCGGCGGCAAAATCGGCAAAACCGATGGCGGCGAAGACCTTCCGGTCCTCTCGCGGAGCACTGCTGAGGAGTGTTCCGCGCTTCATCAACAAGTTTTTGGGTTGAAGCACGATGCAAAATTACGGAATGTTTACGCCGCACTATTCATCGGTAATGTTACCTTTTTGTTGGGCTTTATTTTCAAATTTTTCTCGCGGTTGATTTTCCACGAATTGAACTAAATAGGCCATATTTTTTTAGTCAAATAGCTGAAAATCTTTTTTTAAGCGCGCGAAGCTCATTGACCCACATTTACTTTTTGCCGTAACTTTAGCTCTTTATTCCGTTGCAATCTGCGCAATGAGTAACTGTGCAGATTGTCAGGCAACGAAAAGCCCGTGAAGCCCAAGCGGGTATCACGGGCTTTTCGTTTAGCGAAGAGCGACTAGCAGCCGGAGCGGTACCAATCAGTTGGTTGGGCCATTATCAACCTTGCTTTCCACTACGCTCTGCACGCTGGCCGACACGGCCGAGAGAATGTTGTAGCCCGTGGCCGCCTCAATGGCATCTACGCTGGTGCGGTAGCTGCCCCAGGTGGTGGCCAGGGTCTGATTGTTGGGGGTATTGATGGCAATGATGCGCGTAGCCGTAGTAACGCGGCTGGCATCGGAGCTGCCCTCGGGCAGCACCACTACTACTTTCCAGCAGTTGCTGGGTACCGTAATTTTGCCGCCGGCAATGGTGGTGGTATAGCCATTCACACCGGTGCCGCCGCTGCCGTAGCTGCCGCAGATGATGTAGACCTCGTTGCCGGCGTTAATCAGGGTGCGGCAGTAGGCTTCGAGACCCGCCCAGGTGCGCTGGTTGTTGTTGGCCGACTGCGGCATCATGTTCGTCATCAGGAACGTGGCCGTGTTGTCGGCCATCGAGCCGGTGCGGTCGGCACTGGGGCAGTTGTGGCCGCGGTCGAAACCCGAGCCGGTGTAGCTGGTGCCCGTGGCCCGGAACCAACTAGTGGGCAGTGCGGCATCGGGGGCAAAATTATCCTGGCGGGAAGTGTTGCCCACCCAGGCGCTGCTCAGGTGCCAGCTCACCCAGTTGGGCTTGCCCTTGTCGCGGCTATACGACAGGGTGTACTGGGGTTTGGTCATCAGGTAGTTGTTGGGCGAGTTCGTGGCATCGGTGACCGCGCCGCTGGGGTTGCCCATGGCCAGGTTGCTGTCGCGGGTGGCGGCATCCTGGTTTACGGTGGCGGCGGTGGGGGCTTGGCTGGGGGCAACCTGGTGGACGCGCGAACAGGAAACGGCCAGGGCAGCAAGCAGCGTCAGGCTGCTGATTCGGGTAAGCGTAACCTTCATGTAAACGTGTTTTTGAAAAAGGTTAAAAATAGAGAGTGCAAAATTCCCGCGCTGGGATTGGAATACCGCGCTTACAATATTACATCTATGTTATCATTCCAGCAAGTAGCTGACTTATAAACCATATGAATATTACATGCTTCAGTTTAACGCTCGCCCGTGTTCTTCCTGTTTTTGGACAAGCGCTAACGCAAACCGCCCCGCCGGTACTACCAGCGGAGCGGTTGGGGCAGATAAGTATATATTCCACACTAACCTCCTCGGCGTGGCCGCTGGCGGCGCTAGCGGCCGCTCACCACGAGGCGCTCGGTGGCCACTTTGCGGCCGGCCGCATCGCGCAGCACCACGTAGTAGAGGCCGGCTTTGAGCACGGGCAGGGCTGCCCGGCCCGCACTTTCGGCCAGCAGTACCTGGCTCACCAGCTGGCCGTTTTCGGCATAAGTCGTGAGTTGGCCGCCGCCAACCAGGTTGCGGAAATCGAGGTAGGCCTCCTGGGCCGTGCCGGCGGGGTTGGGGTACACCGCCAGTTGCACCCGGGCCGGCTGCTTGCTCACCACCACGGCCACCACGGCCGAAAAAGCCTCGCGCCCGTCGGCATCAACCTGCCGCAGGCGGTAGTAGAGCGTGGCAGCACCCAGGGTACCGGCGTCGGCATCGCGCAGCTGGTAGCTGCGATGGCTGGTACTGCTACCAGCGGCGGCCACGCGGCCCACGGCCTGGTAGCCGCCCGCCCCGTTGGCCGAGCGCTCCACGATGAAGTGGCTGCTGTTCTTTTCCGAGGCCGTGGCCCAGCTCAGCTCGGCGGCGTTGCCCGCCCAGGTGCCGCCGAAGCTAGCGAGCTCTACGGGCAGTGGGTATTGCAGCGAAAAGTGGGGAACGTCTTCGGCAAAGGAGTAATACACGCGGGTGTTCGACAGCACCGAAGCCGCACTGCTCACGGTGAGCTTGACGTAGGTGAAATCGCGCGAGGCCAAAAAGGAAATCTTGCTGCTGCCACTGCCATCCAGTAAAGCGGCAGTCAGCAATTCACTGCCTGATTTACTTTCGATGATGGTGTTGCTGGCATCGTAAGTCGATATGGTAGTGCCCTGCAGCACATTCAAATCGAGCAGGCCGGCCCCTGAGCCTGCCACTACTCCCACCCGGTTGCCGGCGCGGCCGGTGCCGTTCAGCATCATTTTCAGGCTGGCGGTAGCGGTATTGGTTAATAAGCCGAAGCCGGTGATATTGATTTGCGCATAATTAGTAAGGTTCGCATCAATGGCGAATGAGGGGTTATCAACGTTGGTAAGCACCACTGTACCAAGAGGTACCGTGATGCCCTGCGCGGGGCTGGCCTCGACACCCGCCGCCACGGGCGCAGCGAAATTAGAAAGCACCGGGCTCGTGCCCTGGAATGCTGCGGGGGCCAGGCCAAAAGCGTAGTACACTTCCAGGTCGTCGAGCAGCGTCAACAACCCCATGCGCTCCATTTTTACGGCGTCAAACGCCTTACTCGTCGCGAACGAAACCTGGGCCTTGTTGCCGGGCAGCAGTGTCAGGTCGAGCAAGCCGCCCCCCGATTTCTCTTCTTGCGGCGCACCGTTCAGGTAAGTAGTCAGTCTCAGGCTGCTGAGCAGGCTCACGTCGAGCACGCTGCCCTGGCCAACCACGAAACCAGCGTAGTAGCCGGCTGGCGCTCCGGTATTGATGCCTGCCGCGGTTGGCACACCGGCCAGCTTGGCTTTTATCGACGGGTTGCAGGTCACGGCGAGCGTGCTGTGCAGCAGGGCAAAATCGGTGAGGTCGTTATTAACGACGTTGGCCGGATTCAGCACATCGGTGGCCAGGCACAGCAGCCCGTTGGCGCTGGCCGCTTCGTACTCGGTCCCGGTAACGGGGCCGAAACGCGAGAGGTAGCCAGTGGCGCGGGTCTGAATGCCCGGGCGCACCCCGTAGGCATAATAAATATTCGTGGTGTAGCTGAGGCCGACAACCCCGGCAAACTCCACTTCGACGGCACTGAACGGCTTCGCCGACATAAACTCCAGTTGCGTGGGCAGCGTGCCGGCTCCCAGCAGTGCCCGCACCACCTCGGCGCGTATCACTCTTGTTTCCTGCAATTGCGGCGCCCCATCTACGGTGAGATAGGTGCGCAGCGTCACCGTGCTCAGCGCGCTGATATTCACCAGACCCGAAGCAGTGGCCAGCACCACTCCGGCCCGGTAGCCGGCGGGTGCCGGGCCCGCCAGCGGCAGGTACAGCTTTACCGGCGCGCCTACGTTGGCATCAACCTTTAGCGTGGCAAAGGTAGCGAAATCGCCGTCGGCCGCGTTGCCGCTGAGGCTCACGTTGCCGCTACCCGTTGCCTGCAGCGAAGGCTGCGTTACCTGAGCTCCGCCTACCGTCGAATAATAGGCGGGCGGGCCGGTTTGGGCCGATGCACTGGTCGCGGCGGCCCCCGCTAGCAGGGCTATCAAAATAAAGCGCCAGAGCCGGGCCACTACAAATGGGCAAGAGCTTAAGGTAATATCACGCATGGCCGTGGGATAAAATTTCATGAAAGTGCTATCGTATTCACCCACAGGTGCAATTCCGTGGCCAGCACCGCTCAATTTCCATGCACTGCTAATAATCAATTACATAATGTTTTTTCGATATTAATACGCTTGTCTCAATATTGGAAAATTGTCTAATAATGAGAATAAGCCATCAAAAACGGTAAATCCATTATCGAATAAGCTGCGTATATGAGGCATTTTTTCAAGCTTACTTGTCTTTTGCATCAATTGTAGCTTATTTTTGCAATATGTTTTTTCTAATTATTTAATAATTATATATTCATACATTTTAAATAGTTGCGGCTGTTACGCGGCGGTCAGTAGCACGCACGACAACCGGAGGTGGGCCAAGCTAAAGCCCGCGCTACGCCCCATCGGCCCTTGAATACCGGCACTGCGTAACAGCCGATAGTTACGCAGCCAGTTTTTCCGTATGCTTATCCAAACAGTCACTGTGTCAGCCTTCCATTCCATTGTTCATGACACCAATTTTACCTTTCAAGATTTTTGTTGTTGAAGACAACGAGTGGTACGGGGAGTTGCTGGCGCACCGCTTAGGACAAAACCCCGACCATAGTGTCACGCGCTTCACAACGGCCCGCGCCTGCCTGGAGCAGCTGAGCGAGCAGCCCGATTTTATCACCCTCGACTACTCGCTGCCCGATGCCAAAGGCGAGCAGCTGCTAAGCCAGATTCGGGAGCGCCTGCCGGGTACCGAAGTCTTGGTTATTTCCGGCCAGGAAGACGTCAACACGGCCGTGAGCATGCTGCGCCAGGGCGCCTACGACTACCTGGTGAAGGACGAGAACACGCTGGACCGCCTCTGGAACATCGTGAGCAAAGTAGCGCAGCAAGCCAGCCTGCGCCGCGAAAATACCAAGCTGCGCCAGCAGGTTGGGGCCCGCTACGGTGCTGCCCAGGCCCTGCTGGGCGAGCACAGCTCCATGCAGCAGGTGCGCACGCTCACGGCCAAAGCGGCCCGCACTACTATCACGGTCAGCGTGAGCGGCGAAACCGGCACGGGTAAGGAAGTAGTAGCCAAAGCCATTCACTTCCAGTCGGAGCGGGCCGGGCAGGCATTCGTGGCGGTAAACATGGCGGCCATTCCGCGCGAGCTGGTCGAAAGCGAGTTGTTTGGCCACGAGAAAGGGGCTTTCACGGGGGCGGTGGCCCGGCGCGTGGGCCGGCTCGAAGAAGCCAACGGTGGCACCTTGTTCCTGGATGAAATTGCCGACCTCGACCTGAGCCTGCAGGCCAAGCTGCTGCGCGTGCTGCAGGAGCGGGAGGTAACGCGCGTGGGGGGCAACCAGGCCGTGGCCTTCGACGTGCGCCTGATTGTGGCCACGCACCGCGACCTGCTGACCGAAGTGCAGGCCGGGCGCTTTCGCGAAGACCTCTACTACCGCCTGCTGGGCCTGCCCATCACCCTGCCGCCGCTGCGCCAGCGCGGCAACGACACGCTGCTGCTGGCCGAGGTGTTCGTGGGCGACTTTTGCCGCCAGAACAACCTGCCGCCGCGCTACCTGTCGGAAAGCGCCCGTGAGCGGCTGCTGGGGCACTCGTTTCCGGGCAACGTGCGCGAGCTGAAAGCCGTGGTGGAGCTGGCCACCGTGCTGGCCGACGGCGAGCAGATTCTGGGCGACGACCTGCCGCTGCGGGCCGGGCGCACCCTGGTAGGCGCGGGCAGCCTGCTCTCGCTGCGCGAGCAAACGACGGCCATTGTGCAGCAGTGCCTCGATGAGATGGAGGGCGACGTGCTGGCCGCGGCCGCCCGGCTACGCATCGGCAAATCAACCATTTACCGGATGATTCAGCAGCAGGAGCTCCGGGTGAGCTAGGCGAATACCCCGCCCGGTGCCACCCCGGCCCGCCGCCCGCCGACCGGGCGGCGGGCCGGGGTGGGTTTGTTGCAGTACTTTTCTTTTTATGCGCCGTTTCCGACATTCGCGTTTGGCCCGCCGGGCCGCCGTTCCGGCCGTGCGCCGGGTGGCAGACCAGCGGGCCGGTATCAGCCAGCCACTTACCGAAGCCCCGGCTGAGTCGCCTGTATTCAGCCAGCGCCTGGCCGACCAGGTACCCCTCATTCTCTTCACCTACGACCTGGAACACCGGAGCCTGAAGCACTGCAACCACCACTGCCACAGCGTGCTAGGCTACAGCAGCGCCCGGATGCTGGCCTATGGCAGCCAGCTGGCAGAGGAGCTGCTGCACCCGGAGTCGCGGGCGCAGCTGCAGCAGCCCAACGTGCTGGCCCGCCTGGCCGCGCACCAGCCCCTGAGCTGGGACTGCCGCGTGCGCCACCGCGATGGTACCTGGCGCTGGCTGCGCCTGCGGCTGCGGGCCAGCGCCACGAGTGCCGCTGGCGCTCCGACCGAGCTGGTGGGCAGCGCCGAAGATGTGACGCGGCACCGGGCGGCCATTTCCGAGCTGCGCCACCACCGCCACCTGCTGCGCCGCATTGTGGACCTGGTACCCAACCTGCTCACGATTTACGACCTGGAGCTGCGCCGCAATACGTACGCCAACCGCCACATCGAGCTGCTACTGGGCTACACCCGCGATGAGCTGACGGGCTTTGCGGCCGGCGAATTGCTGACAACGGTGCTGCCGCCGCACTCGCATCGGCTGATGACGGAGCACATGGCGGAAATGGCCCATCTGGCCGACGGCGAAACCCGTAGCCTGGAGTATAGCATGCGCCACCGCGATGGTTCGTTGCGCTGGCTGCGCACCACGCACATCGCCTTTATGCGCGACGCGCAGGGGAAGGTCATAAACCTGCTCGGAGTGTCGGAAGACATTACCGAGCGGCGGATGACCGACGAACTGCACAAACAGGCCACCACCCACCTGGCCGAGCAGCACCGCCTGTTCCACCAGGTGATTGATGCCCTGCCCCACCCCGTGTACCTGAAGGACCACACCGGCCGCTACCTACTGGCCAACGAGGCCATGGCAGCAGTATTTGGCACCACAGCCGGCGAGCTCAGCCGGATGCCGCCGCCACCCCAGGTGGTGGCGGCCGACGACTGGGCCCGCTACCAGCGGCAGGACGAGCAGGTGCTGCGCACCGGCCAGGACCTGACCATGGAAGAATCGGTGCGGCTGGCCGATGGCACTATGCTCTGGTTCAGCAGCGTGAAGCGGCGGTTTCTGGGCGCCGATGGCCAGGCCCAGGTGCTGGGCGTGGATAGCAACATCACGGAGCTGAAACGCACGCAGCAGGCCCTGGAGAGTGCCATTGCGGCGGCCCAGGTAGATGCCCAGGCCAAAGAAGACTTCCTGGCCAACATGAGCCACGAAATCCGCACGCCGCTGCACGGTATTCTGGGCCTGACGGGGGTGCTGGCCAAAACCACGCTCAGCCGCAGCCAGCACGACTACCTGCGCCTGCTGGGCGAGTCGGCGGAGCACCTGCTCACGGTGCTCAACGACGTGCTGACGACGGCGCGCCTCGGGGCCGGCAAGCTGCAGGCCGAATCCACGCCCTTCAGCCCCGACGAGCTGCTGCGCGGCTGCGCGGCCCTGCTGCGCCCCCGGGCCCGCGAAAAGGAGCTGCGGCTGCGCGTAGACAAGCCCACGGCGCTGCCGCTGGTGCTCGGCGACCCGCATCGCCTGCGCCAGGTGCTGCTGAACCTGGTGAGCAACGCCATCAAGTTCACCGAAGCCGGACAGGTGCGGCTCAGCTGCCGCCTGGTGGCGGGCCCGGCCGCCGCCGCGGAGCCCGCCGGCACCGTCTGGCTGCGCTTTACCGTGAACGACACCGGTGTGGGCATTGCCCCGGAAGCGCTGGACAAAATATTCGAACCCTTTGCCCAGGCCGCGGCCAGCACCGACCGCGAGTATGGGGGCTCGGGCCTGGGCCTGAGCATTTCGGAAGGCCTGGTGCAGCTGATGGGCGGCACCCTGCGCTTATCGAGCGAGCAGGGCATCGGCAGCACGTTCTCCTTTACCCTGGCCCTGCCGCTGGGGGCCTCTGAAGTAGCCCCGGCCAGCCCGCCCCCCGTTCCCGATGCCGTGACGCCGGAAGCCGGCCGCCTGCTACTGGTCGAAGACAACTTGGTGAATAGCCTGCTGGCCGAAACCGTGCTGCGCAACTGGGGCTGGCAGGTCACCACGGCCGCCAGCGGCCCGGCCGCCATTCAACTGTTCGAGCACCGCCAGTTCGATTTGGTGCTGATGGATATTCAGATGCCGGGCATGGATGGCGAAACCACCGCCCGGGCCCTGCAGGCCCACCCCGACCCGGCCCGCGCGGCCACCCCCATCATTGCCCTCACGGCCCGCGCGCAGGCGGGCGAAGCCGAGCGCCTGCAGGAATCCGGGTTTGCCGGCTACCTAGCCAAGCCCTACCGCGAAGAGCAGCTCCTCGAAACTATCCGCACCGTGCTGGCCCGCGCCAGTCAGGCCGCCGAGTCCATTAGTATACTTCCCACTTTCACTCCTACTCCTTCCGCAATGCCCTTATACGACCTTAGCAACGTGCGCCAGCTGGTGCGGAACGATGAAGCCATCGTGCGCCGTTTGGCCTGGGCATTCATTGAAACCACGCCCGCCATCCTGACGGCCCTCGACGAGGCCCTGACTGCCGGCAACTGGGAAGCCGTGGGCGATGCCGCCCACCATCTCAAAAGCTCGCTCGACGGCCTGGGTGTAGCCAGCCTGCGCCACGTCATCCGTGAGATTGAGGCCTATGATGATGCCACGCCCGAGCCCGCCCACGCCGCCCGGCAGATAACGCTGGTGCGCACCGCCACCGAACAGGTGATGGCCGCCCTGCGCCAGGAATTCCCCGAGCAGCCCTAGAGCGTGAGGACAATTAATAAATCAGTTATTTATCTAAGCCAATCTATTGCTGCCCCGATATGCCAAAAGGCGAGGAAGGAAACGACCGTCTTTTCGTAGCGGGTGGCCAGGCGGCGATACTGCTTGAGGCGGCCG
>JANNDE010000132.1:0-2275 GCA_031387395.1 Hymenobacter sp. | reverse complement strand
GCAGAGCGCCGCGAAGCATCTTGCCCGCCACCACTAATCCTATACGATTGGATTACTTATGGCGGGCAAGATGCTTCGCTGCGCTCTGCATGACGTTTAGTTCTAACTGACCGGCGCGGCCAAAGGTTGCGCTGGCAGCGGCTGGCCGGCCAGGCTGGCGGCCACCAGCCCGCGCATGCGCCGCAACGACTCGCGGGCAAACCTACGCTGGAGTATTCGCCCAAACAGCTTGAAACCAAGCCAGTAGAGCGGGTTGCGAATCTGGCCGGGCTGCGACACGGCGTGGATGCGAAACTGCACCGCGCCGGAGGTTATGTTTTTGTGAATGGTGAAGTCAATCTGCCCTTTTTCGAAGTGGCCTTCGAGGGTGCGGTAGCCGTAGCCCCAGACCCGCTCGGGGCCGTCGGGGGTGGGGCGGGCAGCCTCATCGGTCACTTCACTCACCCGCACGCCGAAATAGAAGTTGAACACCAGAAAGTGCGCCCGCAGCACCATCACGCGTTTTTCGAGCGGCACGGCGGGGTCGAAATAACCGGTAATGAGGTCGGGCGGCGGAAAGGCGTAGCGGCGCAGCACCTCCTGGGCGGCGGCGAAGGAGCCAGCTGCTTCGGGTGGGCCGGGCGCTTCGGCGGGCAGGTCGGTGGCGTAGTCGTCTATTCGCCAGCCGGTGGCACCCGTGTACTCGCTCTGTCGCGCGAAGTCGTAGTTGACCCGGGCGTTGGCGTAGGAGTCGAGGCGGGCGCGGTACTGCTCCCAGGCGGGCGGCTTGGCGGTGGGCACGGCGGCAACTTGGCTACTCATGGCGGGTGTGCTGCACGTGGCCGGCTTCGTCGTGCCGGAACGTTTCGACTATTACGTTGCCCAGCGCCTGGCCCCCGCTGGCGGCCGCCACCCGCCGGCAGAATTCGACCCAGGTAGCTTCCTGCATCAGCTTGCCGCCGCCCAGCGTGTCGTAGGCGAAGGCCACCAGCCCATCGCGCGAGCGGGCGGCAGAGCGGATTTCAAACCGCAGCACATCGGGCGACTCGTCGAGGTAGTGCGCTTCGAAGCGGATGCGGCCAGCCTCGGGGTGGCCCTCTAGGGTGATGAACTCAAAGGAAGTGCTGCCGACATCGCTCACGCGCACGCTGCCGTTCCAGGGGCCCAGGATGGTGATATGGAACTCGTCGCCCACTTTAATGGGGCCATCGTCGCCGTTTTTTCGCTTGAAATCGGCCAGCGCCTCGGGCGAGAACCCGGGCACGTCGGCCTGCACCTCCGCCATGAGCTGGGCCGGCGTTTTTCGGGCGCGCGCCACATCAATGAAATAGCGGCGCTCCAGCAGCGGGCCGGAGCCGGTGGCAGCGGGTTGTTCGGAATGATTGGCCACGGCAGGAGTAATTAAAAATTGAGAATTAAAAATTAAGTGGCTTAAATCGCTGCTCGCGTATACGCCTCGAATGAGTTTTAGGTATTAGACCTCTTTCCTAAATACGTATGACTTTTTCAATATTCAGGTTTACTAGCCCACACACGATGAGCCAGATTTGCCCAATATGATTTAAATGGTTGCGAAAGGTTTCTTTAACTATCCGGAAGCATTTACACGTTCGATTGACGTGCTCAATTCTAACCCTTTTGCTCCGAAAAGCCTTGTTCTGCCTTTTTTGCTCTTTAGTCAACTCTCCGTTTTTAGGTCTTTTATGTGGAATCTGGCTCCGCGCATGCACTTTATGAATGCCAACGTACCCTAAATCGCCTTTGACTTTAATTTTCGGGTGAATTTCCAACGGCGTCTCCTGAAAAATACGGATATCAGATTTGCGTCCCTCCAATTCCACCTGGCAATGCTGAACGACGTTATTTGCCTGATTTATAATTAACTGTGGTTTGATGATACGTTTTTTTTGACCCGTTGTAGTATAATTCCTGCTCTTCCTGGGGACGCTCAATTGGCTGCACCGTAACATCTACCACAACCGTTTTTACGTCTTGGTATCGCAGCTTTTCCGGGTTTTTAAGCCCTACTATCTCTGCCAGAATAGGCCGTATCTTATGAAATAGCTTATTGCAATAGCTTTCCGAAATGCCATCAGAAAAACCGAAGCTCAAAAAAGTTGGGTATTGTCTCAACTATTCGAACGTCAGTAAAATGTGATTGGCGACACTAAATTCTGCGTCAATACCGCGTTTGGAAAGCGGATTTTCACGCAAATCTTGGTCAATCCTGTTTTGCACTTTAGCAATCACGGCTTCTAAAAGAACAAAATCAATTCCGAAAAGCCGTTTACAGACT
>JANNDE010000090.1:0-1196 GCA_031387395.1 Hymenobacter sp. | reverse complement strand
GAAGCGCTGCTCCAAAACTTCCGTATCGCGGCCGTCGAGGTCCTTACGGCCCCGCAGCACGTCGCGCATCAGGTTGCCAATAATGACCAGCGTTACCACCAGCACAATCAGCACCACCACCAGCACGATGAGCAGCATGTCCACATATTTGCCCGAGCCGGTATCAGCGGCACCTGCATCGGCTTTGCCGTCTGTAGCAGCAACATTGCCAGCAGTGACACCGCCAACTGCCGCCGCTGCGCCTTCCTGCGAAGTTACGTAGGCGACAATCGAGGTAATCTCCTTGTCCGACAGGCCGAAGGAGGGCATTTGCTGCTTGTTGTACTTGTTATAGAGGGCAACCGCGTATTCGTCGCCGCTGGCTACTACTTTGCTGGAGTTCTTAATCCAGGGAATAATCCAGGAAATGGGGCGGCGCTTGGTGATACCACCGAGGGCCGGGCCCACCACCTGCTCGTTCACGGCGTGGCACTGGGCACAGTTCCCTTTGAACAGGGCATCACCGGCGGCGTGGGCGGCGGCACCGCCGCCACCAGCGGCGGGGGCAACAGCGGTGGCGGGAGTAGCGGCAGCAACAGCGCCGGGTACTACCCCTTCCTTTTTCACCGTGGCAGCATCCTGGGCGGCAGCCTGCTGAACGCCGGCAAACGTGAGTACCAGCGCCAGCAATAGATGAGGTAACGAACGAAGTCGAAGGCTCTTCATATAAAAATAGAGGGTAAAATGAAATACCAGGGGCATTTCAAGGCCACAAATGTAGTTCAGGATTCGTAGGCGGCAAAAAATGGGCTGCAATTTCCGGGGCATAATAGCCATTGCGAGCGGTATCATTTAGGGCTTTTATCCACGTCCTGAAACTCCTCTACCCAACCATATCCCTTCCTAAACGGGTGGCCTGGCAAGAGGTTATTCGGTGATTGTGAAAGTCCTGAATTGGAACCAGCACCGCAGGCTTTTGTTGGCTCCGAGCACTTATTTTTACGCATGCTTTTTTGTAGAGCCCGCCCATCCGCCCGCCTACCCGCGAGCAGCCAATGAATCCGTTATGGTTTAGCGACGTGCGCCGGTGGGCCAGCGGTTTGAGGTGTCGGGCAGGGTAGCTGACCCCGAATGGCTCATTACGGCAATAACGCCGATGGCCTTGGCAATGTGCCCGAAAGTCAGTACCTTTGCGCCCCAATCAATTTTTTTCACCC
>JANNDE010000070.1:0-12016 GCA_031387395.1 Hymenobacter sp. | reverse complement strand
GCAGAGTCCACGCTACAAGCCAAACCCCGCCGGGGCAACAAGCGCCCGGCCTGCTAGTCCTGCTCTACCAAGCTGAGCTACGGCGGCCGCTCTCGCAACTGCCGGCGGGAGTCGAACCCGCGACCGCACCTCATTTGGAGCGAAGAAAGGCCCGGCTACGGCACCCATCCAGAAACATTTTTCTTTCGGCTTTCTCCGGAAATTCAGGGCAACTGGCGGCGGGCGTATCAACTGCGGCCGAGGCTACAGTAGGGGAATCGAACCCGAGAAACTGCCCTTGGGGGCAATCCTTTCAACCAAGCGAAGTAACGCCCATCTACGGCACCTGAACCATGCGGAGCTGGCCGAGGTGGGATGCGCCCCCGCAAGCGAAGGGCGGCATCCCGGTCGGCGACTGCCCCAAGTAGGCAGCCGTCTACCTCAAGTCGGCAGTTTTTAAACGTAAATCATGGCTTTTTTATTTTAAATAGACAGTAAGCAAGGGGAATATGCGGCGGGCCACGTTTGATGAAGGGACTCGAACCCTCGCCACCGAAGCGACCAACCCAGCATCCGCGAAGTAGGCCATGCCTACGCCACCTTGCACCGCAGCGGCCGGGGGTTCCGCTTTATTGCCCGGCCGGGTTTAGTTAGCTGATATAGAACGTTATGCTGAGCGGCGCCGAAGCATCTGGCGTGCCACCACTAATTCTTTTCTAACGATTGGATTACTACCACACGCGAGATGCTTCGGCTCC
Organism: Hymenobacter sp.; assembly: GCA_031387395.1. Lineage (GTDB taxonomy): Bacteria > Bacteroidota > Bacteroidia > Cytophagales > Hymenobacteraceae > Hymenobacter. The sequence goes on along the minus strand of JANNDE010000070.1, from coordinate 11,279 downwards.
GCTCAGCATGACGTTCTAATGACGCTAAAGCTTAATTTTCTCGATTTCGGTAAGCGCCGAGCCGCCGCTGTCCAACGCGTTCAGCACGTCAAAAACTTTGTCGGACCAGCCGGCGATGAGGGCCACGCCCGTTTCGGAGCGCACCTCCAGCGGCACGGTGCCGTGCCCGGCCAGGTCGAAGAGGTAGAGGCGGGCGGTGGGGGCCACGGCGCGGCGGTACGCGGCCCATTCCTGGGCCAGGGTGCCGCCGTCGCCGGTGCTGTTCCAGAGCTGCACGTCGGTAAAAATCATCACCTTGTCTACCACCTCGCGGCGCTCGCGCAAGTCCTTGATGACCAGGTGGCCGTTGGTGGAGTAGCCCACCTCGCCTTCGCGGCGGTAGAACTCCTCTACGTTGCGCAGCACCGACCCACGGGCCATACTGATGCGCTTCCACGTATCGCCGAACATGCCGGTGATGACGTGCTGACAACGGCTCTGGAGCAACATGCCCAGCACCAGGCTCACGTCGTAGAGCAGCACTTTGCTGCGCGGCGAAATGGCCTTTTGCATGGAGCTCGACACGTCGCAGGCCACTACCACACGGATGTCGGGGCCGAAGCCGCGCAGGTTGGTGGCGCTGTGCGCGATGGCCGTTTCCAGGGCCGCCAGCACGCTGGCCACGTGGCCGCCGGGCAGGGCTTTCACCTCGCGGTAGGCGGCCAGGAAACGGAACGGCAGCTGCTTGCTGCGCGCCACCGCAAACCGGTCGGCCAGGGTGTCGCACACGCGCTCCATAGTAGCCGCCGACACCTTGGCTTCGAGCAGGTTGCGCAGGTTGCGGAGCAGGGCCATGTAGCCGAGCTTGCCGCTGGCCACCAGCGTTTCCCAGGTCTGGCAGACGGCCATTTGCCGGTCTGCCTCGGTGGCGTAGCTCCTCTGCCCCGCCGCCGACAGCTCGGTTTCCCAGGTGTAGGGCGTGGGCAACTCGCCACGCACCAACCGGTCGAACAGGGCCTGCTGGGCCGCATCCTTGGCGTTCGGGTGCACGAGAAAAAGGGCGTCGCGCAGGCGCACCGCCCCGTCGCGGTCGTACTTGGCCAGCTGGTAGCCGTCGAACCGGTTGAAGCTGAGAACCAGGCCTTTTTGCAGCTGCTTCGAGAGGCGGTTGAGGACTTTATTGCCGCTCCGGCTGTTGGCCTGGGCGTAGAAAGCCAGCAGTTCCGTGATTTCGTCGGGGCGTTGCACCACGCGGGCCACCAGGCGGCTCACGAGGCCGTCGCCGCGGTGCAGGCGGGCCAACTCCACGCACAGCACCAGCGGCACCGAGCGCAGATTCAGCATCTCGCGGGCATATACCGCCAGCTGCGCCACGAAACGGGGCTCGTTTTTGGCCACCAGCTCGCGCAAACGCTGCAGGCGGGTGTCGGCGTGTTCGTAGAACTGGTCGCTGAGCGCAGCGGTGGCCACGGCAGCGTAGAGCTCCAACTGGGGCGTGAGGATGAAGGCGGGCGCCCCCTCGTGGTTGACGGTGGGCGCGCTGTTTCGGGAGAAGAAATTGAAGCGCATGATGTGGAAGAATTGAATGTTGAATTTTGAATTAGCAGCTTCAAATTTTTAATCACTCCAGCTGCTGCTTTTAATTAGTACGGTTAATTATCAATTTGAATTATACGCACCCTTCCCGTTCAGATAAAAACATGTTTTTATCTGGCAATTAATTGCACGAAAAAGCCCGGCTTTTGCGGACCGGGCTCTTCTTTTTCGCGGGAATTACGCCGAAATTATCGACGCCTCCAACCTGGAAGAAAAGCACGGCCGCGCCGATTCAACGAGCCGCCATCGGGGCGGAGCTGGTCCTGTTTGGGCAGGTATTCGGGGCGAATGCGGTGCATGGGTGAAATGAGATAAGCGGCTGATAGACCGTCAAACAACAAAAAACCCGAGCGTTGTGGGCTCGGGCGTGGCGGGTTTCAGGCGAAGCTGAAATCAGGCAAACGTACCGAGCGGAGACAGCCGTTCTGGCTGCTTCTTATCCGAATTGCTGGTGAGAATTAGGTGGCGGTACATGGTTGTTTGCTTTTGGTGCGACAAAGGTTGGTTATTAATTTTAATTGTGCAAATAATTTTTGAAAATAATTGATAAATATTTTTCTGCAGCAAGTTATAAAGCCGAAAACAGGGTAGTCAAACGTTGCGCAGCGCGCAGCAAAGCAGCTTTACCGCGCAACGCAATTCATCCATTTGGTTTATTACTGCGATATAAATGCTTCGTCTTTGCTTAAGGCGCAGAATGCGCTGCATGACGTTCGGGTTTCGTTCTGCCGCGGACTACTCCAAAACATCTGCCCCGCTTTGGCAGTACCTGCGGCGTATGCCCCGCCTCGCTACTTCCGACCACTATACCCTGAGCCTGCCCGCCGGCCACCGCTTCCCCATCGCCAAATATGCGCTCATCCGGGAGCAGTTGCTGTGGCAGGGCGTGGCCGAGCCGGCGGATTTCTACGAGCCTGGGCTGTGCGCGGATGCCGACGTGCTGCGCGTGCACACCACCGACTATTGGCATCGCGTGCGCGACCTGCAGCTCTCGCCCCGCGAGGTACGCAGCCTGGGCCTGCCCCAAAGCCCGCAGCTGGTGCGCCGCTCGCTGAGCAGCAGCGCCGGCACCCTGCAATCGGCCCGGCACGCCTTACAAAACGGCATCGGCCTGAACCTAGCCGGCGGCACCCACCACGCCTTTGCCGACCGTGGCGAGGGCTTCTGCGTGCTGAATGACCAGGCCATTGCCGCCGCGCATCTGCTGGCACAGGGGTTGGCGAAGCAGATATTGATTGTGGATTTATACGTGCACCAGGGCGACGGTACGGCCGCGATTTTCCGCAACGAGCCGCGCGTGTTCACGTTTTCGATGCACGCCGGGGCCAACTACCCGTTGCGCAAGGAGCAGTCGGACCTGGATATTCCACTGGCGCTGGGCACCGGCGATGCAGAATATCTGGCGCAGCTTTCGGCCACGCTGGCACCGTTGGTGGAGCGGGTGCGGCCCGATTTTATTTTCTACCAGGCCGGCGTGGATGTGCTGGCCACCGACAAGCTGGGCAAGCTGGCTCTCACGCCCGCCGGCTGCCGGCAGCGCGACGAGCTGGTGCTGGGCCTGTGCCGCGCCCGGAGTCTGCCCGTGGCCGTGAGCATGGGCGGCGGCTACTCCGAGCGGCTGGCCGACATCGTGGACGCGCACTGCAACACCTTCCGGGTGGCGTTTGAGCTGTGGCCGTAGGGCCGGCGGCAGCGGCTTCGTTCGCGGTGAATTCGACGGGTATTTGATATGATTCGAACCGGATAAACAGGCAGTGAACGAATAGCAATGGTTCCAATAGCACGGCCCATCGAGCTTTGCGCTACACTATGGGGAAGCACTGGCCGGCACTGCTGCTTCGCCGGAGGTAGTCCGGCTCGGGTGCTCACTTTTATCCGCTGCAAGCATGTCTGTATTATTCCTCCCATCACCTGCTGCCCGGGAGCAACCCGCAACCACCCGTTCGCGCTATTGGCCGCTGGCACTGCTGGCGACCGGGCTGATGCTGAGCGCGGCCACCCCAGCGGCCGGACAGGCCCAGCTGCTGCGCAATCCACTGCCGAAAAACTACCGCGGCCCGCAACCCGCCGGCACGGAGGCCCTGCCGGTTGGCCTGATGCGCGTGCAGCTGCGGGTGGTCGATGCCGAGGGGCAGCCGCTGCAGCGGGCGCTGGTGCAAATAACGGGGGTTGATAAGCAGCTGCTAAGCGATGAGGCTGGTATGCTGAGCATCCTGGTCAACCTCGACAACGGGCCGCTGCGCTTGTCGTGCGTGTGCTTTGGCTACGAGGAGAGCCAGGCCAGCATCGAGCGGCCCGAAGACAATAACCTCGTTTTCCAGTTGTTCCGCAGCCGCGAAAAAGACCTTCCGGCCGGTATCCGGTAACGACTGAATGCCCGGGGCTGGCCTACCTTTGCCAGTGATGAAAAACCCTGATTCCGCGCATCCCGACCGTATTACCGTCCCGGTTCGTACCGACGAGCGGCCCACGGGCACGCCTGCGCAGCAGGCTTTCCGGCAGGCCATTCTGGACGTGGAGAACCTGCGCGAGCGGCTGCGCGACCTGCGCGCCGAACAGGTCGAAGCCCGCCGCCGCTACTGGCAGCAGGTGGGCCCCGCCGCCACGGCCGTGGTAGAGGCCCGGCACGGGTTGTACCCGCCCCTGGAAGAAGCATTGCTGCTCAGCTACTTCAGCCGCCTGGAGGAACAGCAGATTATGGCCCTGATTCTGGGCAACGCCCACTCGCTGGAAGACCGGTTTGGGGAGGATGAGGGCGCAATATTCCGTAAGTACGCGCCGGCCCGGGCAGGGCGCGGCGCGGCGTTTGGAGCCGAAACCCCAGCGCCGGAAGCGCCGCCCGCCGAGCCAGCCTTCATCCCCGACCCCGGCCTGCCGCCGCACGAGCAGGCCGCCGCCGCCGCCCGCGCCCGCCGCAAAACCAAGGCCCAGCGCCAGCAGGAAGCCGCCAACCAGGCCGCGCAGCTCGACCAGAAGCAGCTCGAAACCAACGCCAAAACCATCTATCGCCAGCTGGCCCGCGTGCACCACCCCGACCTGGAGCGCGACCCCGCCAAGCAGGCCGCCAAAACCGCCCAGATGCAGCGCATCACCGAAGCCTACGAGGCCGACGACCTCTATACACTCCTACAGCTGCTGGCCGAAACCGGCCCCGCCGACGCCGAAACCGACGACGTGCTGGCCCGCTACACCCGCGCCCTGCAGCAGCAGCAAACGCAGTTGAAACAGGAAATGAATGAGTTGAAATACGGCCCCAACGGCTTCATCACCGGCGCGGGCAAAAAGCAGGAGCTGGAGTTGCGCCAGCTCAAGCGCGACCTGCGCGCCGAAGCCGGGTACGTGCAGCACATCGGCCGCACTATTGCTGAGCCTGACGGCCTGCGCGACCTGCTCCGTCAGTTCGCCGCCGAAGGAATGGAGCGTATTTAAGTAGCAAGACAGAAGTAACAAGTAGCGAGATTTTGTTAAAATAATTGATTGTTGTAGCATTAAAGTCTTACTACCTGCTACTTAATTCTGGCTACTTACTTAGAGCAGTTTGCAGGTCATCGTGCACGTAGCGCGGGCTGTACACCGACCTGCAAACCGCTTTGGAGCCTGTTGAAACAAAGAAAGCCCGTCGTGCTGTGGGCGCAGCATGACGGGCTTTCTGTTGAAGTTCCGGCGAGTTACGCGCCTTTCGAGGCCAGAATATCCACCATTTCGATGTGGGGTGGGCTGGCCCACAAATCGGCGTGGGTTCCCAGAGCGGCAGCTACCTGCCCGGCGAGGTGGGCTTTACGGCCGGCTTCGTCGGAGAAGGTATCGAAAATACCGAACGTGGATGGGCCCAGGCGCAGGGCGTACCAGGTGGCGGTGGCGGGCTCGGCCTCTACAATGGGCAGAGCACCGGCCAGAAAATCAGCAACGGTTTGTTCGTGGCCGGGCTTCACTTCGAGACGGACCAGCAGGGCAACTTTTACCATGAGAAAAAAAGTAATTGGGGGTGAATTTTCTTACCCAACAAAATTCCGTCCGATTCGGCTGTTCCCGGCTGCTATTTAGCCCATAATAAAATCGAGGGCGCGGGCAATCACCCCGGCGTCGCGCAGAATGCGGTTGTGGCCCAGGCCCCGCGTGGCGTGCAGGCGTGCCCCCGGCCAGGCCGCCACAATCTGCTGGCCCTCGGCGAAGGGAATGATTTCGTCGCCTTCATCGTGCAGCACCAGCACCCGCTCGGCCCCGGTGCCCGGCCCGGCGGTGGCTACGGCAAACGAGTTGGCCGTCCGGCCGGTGCTGCGCTCAATGTGCCCGGCAAAGCGCCGCACCAAGTCGGTGGGCAGGTGCAGAAAATCGGCAAAACGCTCGGCTACCACCCGTGGCCCTTCCGGCGCGCTGATGAGCACCAGCCGCGGCAATGGCGCGCCCGCCGGCAGGCGCACCGGCAGCCCCGCTACCGAGGCCGCCCCGAACGAATGCGCCACGATGGCGCGCACCGCCCCCACCGTATCGGCCACCGCCTGCACGGCCCCGCCAAAGTCGGTGAGCGTGGTGCGCCGGCCGGCCGAGGCCCCGTGCGCCGGCCCGTCAAGGGCCACCACGCGGTAGCCGGCCGCCAGCAGCGGCCCCACCCAGGCCCGCCAGAAGCTGGCCCGGTGCTCCCAGCCGTGCACCAGCAGCACGGCGGGCGCGGCGGCCGGGCCCCACTCATACACGGCCACGCCGCCAGTTTCGGCCGTTACGGTGCGGCGGCGGGCATCGGCCAGCGCGGGCGCTTCCCAGGCTTTGAGCGGCAGGCGGCGCGGCGTGGTGAACACCCGCCACGCCTGCCGGAAACCCAGCCCGGGCGCAAGCGTCCACAGCAGCTTCAGCTGCCAGCGCAGCCAGCGCAGGCCGGCGGGCTCGGGATAGCGCACGGCCACGGCCGGCGGAGTGGGCAGCGCTTCGGCGCACAAGGTGTGGGCGGGCGAATAGGTATTGGTCATGAGGCAGGTGGATGGGCACGGGCCGGCCCCCGGGCGGTGGAAGAATAGCCGGCGGCCCGGCGGGGTGTTTTTGCGGGCAAGCAGCTAGCCCATCAGCTCCAGCCGCAGCTGGCCCACGATGACCTGGAAAGGGGTTTCGTCGTGCACGCGGGCCACCCGCAGCGCCCCGGCCAGCGTGGTGAGCACCTGCGCCGACTTAGCCGCCGGGCTGCCCACAAGCGGCTTTACCGTGAACCGTGCAACGCATGCACCGGGGAGACGTGAGGTAGCACCTCTCTACATTCCTGCCCGCAGAATCTTACTCGTCCTCGCCCGGGCTCAGGCCCAGGGAATCGACGGCGGCCTGCACGGCTTCGGCCCGGTAGGCGGGCGCGGTGGCGGGCGCTTGCAGCAGGCGGAGCAGGCGGTGGTATTTCTGGCGGCCTTCGGCCAGCAGCTGCTCGCTTACTTCGATGGTGAAAACGCCGAAAGGCTCGGTTTTCTGCACGCCTACCAGCAGGAACCGGTCGGCGCGCAGGGCATCGGTGTAAAAGGCGGCCTGGCGGTCGTAGTCGTAGGCCGAGCATTGCCAGAGGAAGTGGTCGGCATCGCGGGCGTTGGTGGTTTTAAAGTCGATGATGGTGAAGGGCTGGCCGGGCTGGTCGACCACGAGGTCGGCGCGCAGCTTACACAGCGTTTCCGATTGCGGCTCGGTGAACAGGGCGCTGATTTCGGACGTGCCCTGGGCCAGTAATTCGGCCAGTTGGGTGTTCATCTGCACGCCCTCCACCAACCACCACACCAGCGTGTCGTTCAGGCCGGGCTGGCCGGCAACGTACTGGTCGGGTTCGAGCAGGGCGGTATGAAAGGCGGTGCCGAAGCTCAGGGCACCGTCGTTGGCGCTGGATTGGGCGCGCGGGGCGCGGCCGTCGAGGGCATCGCGCAAGCGCGACAGGTCGGAGTTGGCCACGGCGGGCATGGCGCGGTAGGTGTCGTAGTCGAGGCGAAGCAGGTCGGGCCGACGGAAGGCTGGGGCAGATTCGGGCATGGCAGAAAAGGTAACAGGAAAACAACCGAAAGCTCCCGCCCCGGCGCAATTTTGCGGCGGAAGCGGCGCGGGGCGGCCCGCCTGCGTAGTACGCAAAAGGCCCCCGCACGGCCGGTATTTTCTTCTGCTTCAACTCATGGCCTCCTGGATTCCCTACGCGCTGCTGTCGGCCCTGTTCGCGGCTCTGACGGCTATTTTCGCCAAAATCGGCATCAAAGGTGTCGATTCGGATTTGGCTACGGCCATCCGCACGGTGGTGATTTTGCTGCTGGCCTGGGGCATTGCCATCGCGCGGGGGGCCACGGCCGGGCTGCCGGCCCTCACGGGGCGTACGTGGCTGTTTCTGGTGCTGTCGGGGGTGGCCACGGGGGCTTCTTGGCTGTGCTACTTCCGCGCCCTGAAGCTGGGGCCGGTGAGCAAGGTGGCCCCCGTCGACAAGCTGAGCGTGGCGCTGTCGCTGCTACTGGCCGTGGCCTTTCTGGGCGAAACCATCAGCCTGAAAGGGGCCCTGGGCGCGGGGCTGATTCTGGCCGGCACGCTGGTGCTGGTGTGGGCTTAGAGCGGTTGTTCGTTGTCAGTTGGTTGTTGTCAGCAATCAATTTTTTGGGTTACTGACAACAAACAACTGACAACTAGCCTTCCCGCGCCCACCGCCAGGTTAGCGAGAGGTTGACGACGCGGCCTTCGACCGGGGCCCACAGCTCGCGAAAAGTGGGGTTATCGAAGGGCGCGAGCACGACTTGTTCGCGGCGCGTCTGGCGGTAGTCGAGCAGGTTTTCGGCGTTCAGCGCGAACGTGAGCGGGCCCACGTGGTAGCGCAGCAGCGCCGCAAATAGCGGGTAGCCGGGCGTGGTGCTGCCATCCGAGAGGTGCTGCTGGCCAATGTAGGACGCCTCCAGACCCGCGCTGAAGGCCTCGGTGAACTCGACCAGGCCCACGGCGGCAAACTTGTGGCGGGCGGCCAGCGGCAGGTGCTGGTTGGCGGCATCGTACTGCCGCCGGGCATCGGTGAAGACGTAGCCGAGGTACAGCTCGGTTTCATCGGCCCGCAGGCGCACGTAGGTTTCCAGGCCGCGGGTGGAGAGCGGAGCGGCGGCATTCTGCCAGGTTAGGAAATTGGTCCCGAACGGCCCAGCAAAACCCAACCCATTCATCAACAGCGGGTTGCCCAGGCGGGTATAGAAGAACGACTGGTTCACGCTCAGCACCAGCGGCTCATCGAAGCCGTCGAACGTCCGCTGAAAATTCACGTCGCCGTTCAGGCCGAGTGAGGTTTCGGCCCGCACGCCCTGCAGCGCCCGCACCAGCGGGTAGTCGCGCTCGTCGAGGCTGTTGATGTAGGGCACCGGCGCGCGGTAGCCCAGGCCGCCATTCAGGCGGGCCGTCACGGCATCGCTGGCTTTGTAGAGCAGTGCCAGCCGGGGCAGCAAAAACGTGCCATATTGGTTGTGCTGGTCGAGGCGCAGGCCGGCCTGCAGGCGCAGGCGGGGCCGCACGCGCCAGTCGTCCTGCACGAACGCGCCCAGCGTGTGGTAGGTGTAGGGGCTGCGCAGGGGCGTAGCGCTGTTGTGGTAGGAAGCCAGCTGCTCGCCGTTCACATTCAGGCCCACTACTACGGTATGGCGCGGGCCGGCCGGGTGCAGGTAGCTGGCCTCGGTGTAATACGTGGTCTGGTAGGCCCGGAAAGCGTCCGAGTTGGTGTTCACGTCGCGCACGAAGTCCGTGATGGTGCCCTTGGCGGTGAGGCGGCCGCCGGCTAGCTCGTCGTTGGTGTAGAGCAGGTCGGCGGTGTTGCGCCAGCTCAGGTTATCGATATAAAAGGTGTGGCCGCCCACCGGGTCGAAGCCAGTTTTTAGCTCTTGGGCATCGCCGGCCCGGCGGTTTTCGAGGGTGCCGGTGTAGCCCAGCGCCACCTGGCTGTGGGCATTGGGGTAAAAAAACAGACGCGGATGCAGGTTCACGTTGTTCACGCGGGGCACGTCCACGAAGCCATCGCCGTCCACGTCCTTTTCCTGCTGTTTCACCAGCCCGGCATACAGCGAGTAGCCCCAGCGCGCCCCGCGCCGGGCCACGAAACCGTTCAAATCGGTCTCGCGCAGGCTGGTCTGGTTGAGGCTGGCGGCGTACTGCGGCGTGCCCAGGGTGGGCGTTTTGCTCACCAGGTTCACCAGCCCGGCAATGGCCCCGCCGCCGTACAGCGTCGAGTTTGAGCCCTTGATTAACTCCACCTGCCGCAAGTCGAGCGGCGGCACCGTGAGCAGCCCGAACGAGCCCGCGAAGCCACCATAGAGCGGCACGCCGTCGCGCAGAATCTGGGTGTATTGCCCCGGCAGGCCCTGCAGGCGCAGGTCGAGGTTGCCGGTGGTAGGCGAAGTGGGCTGAATCTGGGTGCCGGCGATGTCGCCAAACAAGCTGGCAATGCTGGCCGGCTTGATGCTACTTTCCTCCTCCATCTCCTCGGCCCCGAGCACCTCCACGCGGGTGGGCAGGTCCTCGATGCGCGAGTTGGTGCGGGTGGCGGTCACCAGCACTTCTTCTTCAATGGCAACGCCGCCCGGCGCGAGCAGCAGCGTGAGCCCGGCCCCGGCCCCCGGCGCCGCCACAAACCGCGGCCGGTAGCCCAGGGCCAAAATGCGCAGCCGCGTGCCCGCCGCCGGTGCCGGGGCCAGCACGGCCGTGCCGCTGGCATCGGTGGCGGCCCCGGTGCTGGTGCCGGGCACTGCCACGCTGGCCCCAATGAGCGGCTCGTGGTGGAGCGAGTCGCGCACCTGCACGCGCAGGCTTTGGGCCTGGCCGGCCTGGTGCAACAGCAGCAACCCCGGAAGAAACAAAAGCGGCCGATTCCAACGCAGGAAATGCAAACGAAACGTGTAAAAAAGCGGCATTGCGAAAAATGGCAGTGGGGCAGTAGCTGGTGACATAGTGCCACGACTTTTTGCATCGTGGCACTATTGCCCGAAAAACTTGCTTGGTTGGCGGGCCGGCAAATGTACGGGACGGCCAGCCCCAGACTTTCCCGGCGCGTATTTTCAAATATTTTGGCTTACCTATGTAAGGCCCGGCGGTAGCGCGCGTCTGGTTCGCTAGCACCAACTCACGCCCCTTGTATGGAAAAGCTCCGGTTTCCTCGCCTCCGCCCGCTGCTGGCTGCTTCGGCGCTGCTGCTGGCCGCCTGTAACAAAAACACCGACGCGCCGGCTCCCGCCGTGACGGCCCCGGCGGGCGTCACCTATACTACCCTGCGCCAGGGCACCGTAATGGCCCAGGGCGGCGTGATGAGCGGCGGCATAGTGGCCGTGGCTAAGGGTAGCGACGGCAAGGAATACGTGCAGTTCAAAGCCGATTTTCACTCCGATTTCCACACCGGCTCGCTGGGCATTTACCTGGCCAAATCCGATGGGCTGATTCGCAACCAGCGCGCCGCCGACCCGGCCAATGTGCTGCGGGTGGGCACCATCACGCAATCGGGGATGCAGCAGTTGCCGGTTACCATGGGCATGTCGGCGGGCTTCTCGCACCTCATTCTGCACTGCGACGCGGCCCAGTACAACTTCGGCGCGGCCACCCTGCAATAACCCCCTCTCCATGAGTATCAGATTACGTTCGCGCGGCCGCCGGTTGTTCAGTAGCCTATGCGGCCCGCTCGGTTTCGCGGGTACCGCGGCGGTCCTGCTGCTGGCCGCCGCGCCCGCCCAAGCCGGCGGCGGCTGGAC
>JANNDE010000063.1:0-4744 GCA_031387395.1 Hymenobacter sp. | reverse complement strand
TGAGGGCTCCTCTTAAAAGCATATTAGCCCACTATATTTGTGGTGTGCACGGATGCTTGCGCGTGGGGTAGACACGCCGCGAGTTGCCGGACTGGTTATTGGAGCCGCTCGCAAGAGCGGCTCCTTGTGTTTCGGCCCTCTTCCAAAGGGACGGATTTACACGGTAAGCCCCACGCCCGGCCGTTCCTTCCTGGTGCAGCACCTGGTAGCTATCCCCATAAAGAACCCCCCGGCTGGTGGAACAACCGGGGGGCCTGAAGCGGGTGCGGGAACACCCGGACTTCTACTCTATAAAACGGGAGTACCCAAAGTTAACCAGCTTTTTTAGATTCGGTTGGCGGCTATTTGGCGGCTAGGGTGTCCGCCCCAAGGGGGGGAAAGTATTGCTTCACTAGCCTCATCGTCGCTCGCGCATCCTTGCCCTTGCGCATGTCCTGGCGGAAGTACTTAATCTGGTCCCGGTAGAGATTTCGCTCCTCCTGGATGGCTGTCGCCGTGCGCAGCAGCTGGTCATATTTCGCCTGGTCAACCCCTCGAAAGGCCCCGCCCCACCACGAAAGCAGCAATGTGACCACCACGGCGGAGCCAAATAGGCCCACCGGCCAGCGCCAGCCGTCCGTAAAGCTCACCGGGACGGAACGAGGATAGGCGGCCGCGGCCGCCTGGTGCTCGGTGAGGAGTGTCTTCGTCTGGCGCATGGCGTCCTGCACCGCGTCGATCAAGAGCTTCATGTCGGCCCCTACCTGCTGCACACTGACCCCCGTGCCCGCTTTGATGGCGGCCTCCATGCGCGTAGCAGCCTCCTTACCGACCTGGGTCAGCGCGGCCGCCGTGGGCAGCGCGGGCAGCAGCTCCGGCACGAGTAGGGCGGCGACCTCCTTCGCCGGCAGGGTGATGGTCGGCCGGCTTTTGGCCTCCACCTGGGCCACCAGCGCCTGCAAGTCCGCCACGCTGGCCGGCTTCCCGCGTTTGAGCAAGGCATCCACCGCGTCGCGGATTTCGCCGATAGCCCCGTACAGGTCTATTTTTTCAGGATTCATAGGAGAGCAGAAAGAGTTAAAAAGAAAGAGGGATTACATTTCCATGCCCCCGTCGCGGGAGCGGTCAGGAAGTTGCGGCAACTGCGGTGCTTTCGTCACGGGGCGGGCCGGCTCCTGCGCCTGGCGGGCTTGCTCCTGCGCCTGGTCCTTGCGGGCCTGGTCCCGCGCCTGGGCTTGGCGGGCTTGCTGCTGAAACTGGCGGTTCAACGCTTCCGCCGCCGCCAACTGGCGCTTCGCCCGCCCCGCTTCGTAGGCTTCGGCGGCCTGGTTCGCGCCCTGCGCGAGCACCGGGGCCTGCGCCTGGCACTGGGCAAACGTCTGCTGCAACTTGCTGGCGCTGTACTCTTTGGCCACTTCGCTGCCCTTGAAGCGGTGCCCGTCCTTCTCGAACACCACCCCGTACACCTGCGGCCCGTCCTTTTTCTGGTGGGTGCTGGGGGTCACCTGCACGCCGTGGCGGGTCAGTTTCGCCTGCAACTCGTCCCAATTGCCCGAATAGGGGGCCGTGTGCTTCAACGCATTGCCGACCTCGTGGCGCGCCCGCTGCCAGGCCGCGTCCCGCTTGGCACTTGGCGTTTTCGCCGTGGCCTGGCGGTGGGTCAGTTCCTCCTCGCCCTCGCGGGCCTGCGCCCGGCCGCGCTGCTCGGCCACACTCAGGCCCATTTCCGCCTCAATCTCCTTACACACGCGCCGACTCTCCTGGCCGATGAAGTTGTCAGGAATCGTTTTGCCGTCGTTGTCTACTCTGTTGACTACTAAGTGCGCGTGCGGGTGGCCCTTGTCAAAATGCCCGGTCAGCGACCACTGGGTATTGGCCCACTGCTTATTCTCCTCGGCCATCTTCGCCACGTAAGCGCGGCCGACCTGGCGTAGCAGCTCCGCCACTTCCTCGCGGCTGCGACCGGCCGCGTCCTCAGCCGGCAAGGCCAGCGCGACGTGCAACACGGCGTTGCCCAGGCCAGGGCGCTGGGACTGCTGAAACTCAAAATCCTGCGCCATGTGGGCCGCGCTGTCCGTCCGTACCCCCTCCGCGTCGAGCACCCGGGCCTGCTTGTCCTCTTGCAGCACGTAGCGGCAGATGCCGGCGAAGCGCTTGCCGATTTTCACTTTGCCTATCATGTCCCGGGCAGGGTTTGGTGAATTTTGGCCAGCACCTGCTGCACCTGGTCTATCGTGGCCCGCGCCCGTAGCTCCACCACCGGCGCGGTTCGGGCCAGCACCACGAGCTGGTTCAGGTTGGTGGCCAGCTTCACCAAGTGCCGGTACTGCTCCCGCCGCTCCGCCAGCAGCGCCTCGTCCGGCGCGGCGTGCAGCACCTGCACCCCATCGAGCGCCGCCCGGATGACGGCCGACCGGGTCATGTTGGTGCGCTGCGCTTGCTTCTCCAGCTCCGTCAACTGGTTGCGCGAGAGCCGCAGTTGGATGGTTACATCGTGCGTAAACTCCGCCTTCGGCCGACCGGGGCTGCGCTTCTTTTTTTTCCCTGAGTCGGGGCTAGGAGTGTCAGTTGACATGGTTAAAGGAAGGTTAGAGCTAGGCCCCCCGGCAGGGGCGAGAAGAGGGAGGCCAGCGGCCGACCGGGGTTTTTGCAACGCAAAAACACTTCTTGCTTAACGGTAGAACGACCCGGGACTACGCCTCTAAGGTACGAATCCGCCGCCATCTGCACAATCATGCCCGTAACCTTTGTGGCTGCTTCCCCCTGCTCAATTAATTAAAAGGAGTTGCTATAACTTTACTCCTTTTTGACAGTATATGAACCCTCCAGAGCTGCCCTATCCCGGTCGTCCCACTCTATCCGGCTCCGTGCTCCCGCCCCCCCTGAATCGGCTGACCACTCCTCGACCAGCCAGCCCTTGCCTCAATTCAACCCGGCCTATCCTCAGCTGCTCAACCCCATTCTGATTAGCTGCTCCCCCCAACGGCATTTTGGTTACACCTGCTCCCCCAAAATCTGCCCTCTGAGCGCGTCCCTGTTTCCACGAGTACGGTTGACCTGCCCTTGCCTTCATCGCTTCGTCTTGGGGCATCTCTGTGCGTTCCAAGCCTCCCCCACTGCCTTCTTCCCCACTGCCTTCTTCCCCACTGCCTAACCATTCGCCTGGTCCCCTCGGATATTTCGGTTTTAGCCTCTCCAGCATTAACCCGCACTCCCTAGCCCAAAGCGGTACATAAGCACAACATTTAACTTTATAAACCTTTGATTACCAATAATATATATTTTATGAAATGCGCGCAAGTTACTGGCTTCTAGGGCTTTGGCTGTTTTTGTTTTGTCCCCGCCAGTCGTTCTGATAGAACACCCTTAAAAGTCTTTTTTCCTCGCGCGAACACCAATTGGTGTATTTGTAAAGCTTTGTTCTATTTGTAGGGCTCAACTGTAGCTATCATAAGTATTTACATACCAGTAATTTATGAAGCTAAAAAAAATCCGAAAAGGGAGTTTTAATGTGTGAAAAGGGAGTTTTAATGTGTGAAAAGGGAGCCCACCAAACAGACCTCCTTTTTAATAACTCCTTTTATGGTATATTCGCGTTATGAATCAAGCCCTTACAACCGATTTGGAGATACGTCATAGTAATGCATTAACCAATGCACGCTTTGAATATACCGAGCTACAATTGGACTTGTTTTTCTTCATGCTATCCAAGCTGAGGAAAACCCAAGATTCTCTGATTTATCAACTAAATATCAGGGAGTTATCTGTAATAACCGGCAAGAAATACGACTTCCCTTATTTGTGGCAAGCTACTGAGGGGATGATGTCGCGGGTATTTTCGATAACCACTGGCAAATACCCTGAACAACTCTCTATGTTTCAAAGGATTAAGTATTTGACAGGCACTGGTATTATCGAATTTGAGCTTACCAGGCATATTCTACCCCATCTGTTTCACCTCAAAGACAACTTTAGTAGCTTCGGCCTCTCTGCCGCGCTTCGTCTCACTAGCAAGTATGCCAAGCGCATTTATCCTCTTTGCTCCCAATGGAAAGACCTGGGCAAGACAAAAAGGTACAGTATCAAGGAATTTAAATCCATGCTTAACCTACTTAATGACAAGGATTTGGATAAAGAGAAATTGAAGTCATTCAAGGATTTTCGGGTCAATGTTCTGGACAGAAGCATCAAGCAAATCAATGAGCATACCGAGCTGCACGTTGATTACACGCTCGAAAAAGTGGGCAGAACATATGAGTACATCACCTTCAACGTCAAGCCACAAGCTCTAACAACGCCTATTCCCGTTGACATTGTGGCTACTACTCCGACTTTGCCGGGCGTTCAACAAAGCCACTACGACAACGCCGCCCGCATCCTGGATGAACTGCGCATCACCGACCCCAAACACCGGCAAGCCATCCTATCCAGCGCCGCCCATGTCACAGAAGTCAACCGCTACAACCACGACCTGAAAACGAGCAAGGTCAAGGCAAATAAGAATCCTGCGGGCCTGTTACTTGTGCGCCTGGGCCTGATTCAGCCCAAAGCCCCAAAGACTGCTTGACCCCCGAATGAGACAAAAAATTTACTTGGAACTGGTCGTATTGAAGCCAGAAAATGCAGTACATCTCACTGAGACCGAGCAGCAAGCTATTCCATGCCACTTCCTGCTTGCTCAGGAAGCCGAGAAGCGAATGTTGGTCATAGAGTATACTCCAGGCTCCCAACGTGCTACTAGGGAGCGTATTATTGCTGTTCACCT
>JANNDE010000055.1:0-4139 GCA_031387395.1 Hymenobacter sp. | reverse complement strand
CGGCCAGGCAGCCGGTGGTGTGCCGGCTGGGGTGGACGTGATGGCGCAGTTTGCGCGTACCCAAGCGTGACAGTTTGGTGCACACACACATGTGTACCCGTACGACCTCGGTACGCTCGGCCGCGAGCGCTTGGCGCTCGCCGACTCGCTGGGGTTGAACCGCATAGTCTGCCACTTGGGTTATTTAGCGGAGTCGAGCGGGGTGTTGGGGGATTCAACAAGCAACTGACCAGCAACTGACCAGCAACGAGCGGCCAGCAACTTAATCTGCTTGCCTGAATCATGTTGAGCAGAGCCTCGTACTATCTCAGCGCGGCGTTCTTTTTTTCTGGTAAGCGCGAAATACCGACCTTAGCCGTACGTCTTCCCACTCGCCCCAGCACCATGCAAGCCACTACGCCTGCGGCCAGCCCCGCGGGGCCTCCGCCCCTCACCGCGCCCGCCCAGCCGGGCCGCCTCCTGGCCCTCGATGTCTTCCGGGGCCTTACCGTGGCGGCCATGATTTTGGTGAACAACCCCGGCGACTGGGGCCACATCTACCCACCGCTGGAGCACGCCGAATGGAACGGCTGCACCCCCACCGACCTTATTTTTCCGTTTTTCCTCTTCATCGTGGGCGTCAGCCTGGTGTATGCCCTCGATGGCGGCAAGCAGCAGGGCGGCCCCCAGGGCGTGGTGCTGCTGCGGGTAGCGCGGCGGGCGGCCGTGCTCTTCGGCCTGGGCCTGCTGCTGTCGCTCTACCCCAAGTTTGACTTTTCGGTGGTGCGCATGATGGGCGTGTTGCAGCGCATTGCGCTGGTGTTTCTGGGGTGCGGCCTTATTTTTCTAAAAACCAGCCGACGTACCCAAATAGGGCTGCTGGTGGCATTGCTGGCAGGCTATGCCGGGCTGATGCAGCTGGTGCCCGTGCCCGGTTTCGGCCCCGCCAACCTGGAGCCCGCCACTAACCTTGGGGCCTGGCTCGACCGCCTGGTGCTCGGCGAAGCCCACCTCTGGAAAACCAGTAAAACCTGGGACCCCGAAGGCCTGCTCGGCACCCTGCCCGCCCTGGGTACCGGCCTGCTGGGCGGCCTCACCGCGCAGTGGCTGCGGCGGCGCGACCGCGACCCGGCCACCAAAGTGGCCTGGCTCTTTGTGGTGGCAGGTGGCCTGGTGATGCTGGGCCTCATTTGGCACCCGTGGTTTCCCATCAACAAAGCCCTCTGGAGCAGCCCCTACGTGCTCTATACCGGCGGGCTGGCCATGGCCGGACTGGCCGCGCTGTACTGGCTTTGCGACGTGCAGGGCTACCGTGCCGGAACGCGGCCGGCCCTGGTGTACGGCGTCAATGCCATTCTCGTGTTCTGCCTGTCGGCGCTGCTCTCGCGCACGTTTGGGCTGTTCCGGCTGGCGCTGCCGGGCGGCAAAACCGGCGGCCTCAAGGAGTGGCTCTACGAATGGGGCATCGCGCCACACTTCGCCGACCCGCGCAATGCCTCGCTGGTGGGGGCCGTGGCGCTCATTGTCATCTGGTATTTCATTTTGAGCTGGATGTATAAAAAAGGCGTGGTACTGAAGGTGTGAGGCGCAGGCGGGCGGGGGCTTACCTTTGCCGGGGGCGGCTGCGCCTCCGATTTCCTCACTTTCTTCTCTTTTAGTATGTACCAAACGCTTCTCTATCTGCACTCCTGGTCCCGCTGGTTCGTGGTCATCTTCGGCCTCATTGCCGTGTACCGCGCCTACGTAGGCTACTCCGGCCGCCGCCCCTTCCTCGGTGCCGACAACGGCATGAGCGCCGCATTTTCGGGTTTTATGTGGTTGCAGGTCATCATTGGCCTGGGCCTGTACTTCGGCCTGAGCCCCTACGGCCTGAAGGCCATGAAGCAGGCCGGGGCCATGCATGACCCCACCACCCGCTTTTTTGGCATGGAACACGTGGCCGTGATGATTCTGGCCGCCATCGTGGCCCAGATGGGCCGCATCGCCGTCAAAAAAACCGCCGACAGCACCCTCAAGCACCGCAAAGCGCTGCTCTACTTCGGCGGGGCCCTGCTGCTCGTGCTGCTCATGATTCCGTGGGGCCTCTGGAATCCGTACCGGCCACTGTTCCGTTTCTAGTTTTTTATCCTAAGTTTGGGGGCGCTACGTATCTGCCGTAGCCAGTGGCTATGTTGCCTGTCATCTCTTTGCAGTTCCGCCCGTGACCACCGCGCCGAAACGTACGTATTCCGTTGAAGACTTCTCGGAGCTCATTAGTGTCCGCCTGCAACAACTGGAAAGCATTCAGGAAGCGCGCCAGCGCTACGGCAGCCTGCTCACCGTGATGCGCCAGCAGGTCGACTCGTACCGCCAGAGCCGGCCGGCGGGTAAGTAGAAGCCGCAGCCCCGGGCCCCGCTCTTTTTCCCAAAAGCCGTTCTGCTGACCAGCGGGGCGGCTTCTTTTATTCTCCATAGCCCGCCTCCGGCGCAGTATTCGGCTAGCATCGGCTATCCATCTCGAAAATTCTACCTTCGTACCCTCACCCCACCCACCCCAATTCCCACCATGCCCACCCTATCCCACCCCGGCGGCCAGCCCCTGCGCCCCGAAAGCCTGATGATGAGCCACGGCTACAACCCCGCCTGGAGCGAGGGCGCCATCAAGCCGCCGATTTTTCAAACCTCCACCTTCGTGTTTAAGAACGCCGAGGAAGGTAAGGCCTTTTTCGAGCTGGCCTACGGCCTGCGCCAGCAGGGTCCCGACGAGGAAATGGGCCTCATCTACTCGCGCCTGAACAACCCCAGCCTGGAGATTCTCGAACACCGCCTCTGCCTCTGGGACGAGGCCGAGGAAGCGGCCAGCTTCGCCAGCGGCATGGCCGCCATCAGCACCACGCTGCTGGCCCTGCTGCAGCCCGGCGACGTGGTGCTGCACTCCGAGCCGGTGTACGGCGGCTCCGACTTCTTCCTGAAGAACGTGCTGCGCAAGTTCGGCATTGAGGCCGTGGGCTTCCGGCCCACCGATACGCCCGCGCAGCTGGCGGCCCGCGCGGCGGCCATCGCGCCCGGCCGCCTGGCCATGATTTTCGTGGAAACCCCCGCCAACCCCACCAACCACCTCGTCGACCTCGAAGCCTGCGCCGCCCTGGCTCGCCGATACGCTACCGCCGACCGGCCCGTACGGCTCGTGGTGGATAACACTTTTCTGGGCCCGGTTTTCCAGCACCCGCTCAAGCACGGGGCCGATGTAGTGCTATACTCGGCCACCAAGTTCCTCGGCGGCCACTCCGACCTGATTGCCGGCGCGGCCCTGGCCAGCAAGCCGCTCATGAAGGAAATCAAGGCGATGCGCACTTTCATGGGCACCATGTGCGACCCCAACACCGGCTGGATGCTGATGCGCTCCCTCGAAACCCTGAAGCTGCGCATGGAGCGCGCCGCCCAATCGGCCCAAACCATTGCCGACTGGCTGCGCGCGCATCCGCTGGTGGCCCGCACCTATTACCTCACCCACCTCGAGCACAACCCCGCCCAGCAGGACATCTATCAGCGCCACTGCCTCTCGCCCGGCTCCATGATTTCGTTCGACATCCGGGGCGGCGAAGCCGAAGCCTTCCGCTTCCTCAACGCCCTGAAGCTCATTAAGCTGGCCGTGAGCCTCGGCGGCACCGAAAGCCTGGCCGAACATCCCGGCACCATGACTCACTCCGACATCACGCTCGATGAGCAGCGCGAAATGGGCATCACCCCCCAAATGGTGCGCCTGAGTATTGGCGTGGAAGACCCGCAGGATTTGATGCTCGATTTGAGCCAGGCCTTTGAGGCCGTGGGCATGGTGAAGGCAATGGCGCTGGAATTGGTGTAATTGATTGTTGTAGGGGGGGTATTACAAAGAGTTTAAATTAAAGGGGTGCACGAAGTGCAACTTTATCAGGGCTAAGTAGCTGGAAATTTAAACATTGTCGCAAATTTTCGCGCACCCTTTCGGCAATTCAATTTGTTGAACGGTACTACATTTATGACCATTCGTTGTCCATTATTCGAGTGATTACCCCGTCAAATGTTTCTCAAAGCTTAATTACGAGCTGAAAACAGGCCCTTAACACTGCGAAACGAGCCCAAAAACCGCGCTAATCTATGGTTTCTGGCCTCGTTTCGTTGGTTTTCAGTGAAAGGGTTTA
>JANNDE010000046.1:0-10554 GCA_031387395.1 Hymenobacter sp. | reverse complement strand
GCAAAACCCTGTTCTTTATTGAACAGGGTTTTGCTTTTTGGGTAATTCCGTATTACTTATTCGCTCGTAGTCGGCGACGTATTTTTTCGAGCAGGGCTATGGCAATAGCCAAATCATCTTCATCTGTTATATCGAGGGAAGTATTTACGCCGGGCCCGCTCATTTGCATCAGGTAGCCTTCGGTAGGTGCGGTTGTTAGAGGCGAATTGCGCAGTGGCGCTGCTGCTAGTGGTGCAATAGATAACGACGGAGTGGGTTTAGGTTCTGAAACTGGTATAGTGGTTATGTTTCCCTGCGTGGAGGTATCGGGGGTTGGTATTTCGACATGTAAATCAGCATCATGATTCAAGCCGAATAAGTTGGCAACGGCATCCTGGTTTATATCCGTACTTATTTGTTCCTGTGCTATCTGCTGGACGACTGAGCGATTTGCGTGTCCAAATAAGCTTAACCCCGCGATGCTGTTGGCTGGCTCATTGTCCGTTCTCGGGTTCGTATCCGTCGTATCGTCCGCATCCAAAATATCTGTTGTTGCTAATGTACCTGCTGTGAAGCTTTGTAAAGTTGGAGTCTGGCTGGCTAACTCACGGCGTGGTGTCCGAGTGCTACTCAGAGCATCAATGTCGGCAATTATATTCCGTTCGTCGAGTAGTCCGCACATTCGGCAGCCATCGACAAATGCCTTGGCTACATTTTGCGCGTTAATTTCTTCGACTCCAAACTCACGAATTAGCATGACATCGAGCATTTGCACTGGCAGTTCACGGTTGCGGAATTTGCGGCATACTTGTGTGAACAGGGGCGGTGTCAGGAATGCTTCACGGTGGAACTGCAACTCTTCCGTTTTGTCGTAAGCATGCTTAATCCTTCGAAAGAGTGTGGTTGTGGTTAGCAGTTCCCGTTTGCTGGTTATAAGCCCAAACTTTACTGCCGAACCAATAATGGCTTTGAATGAGCCACTGACTTTGCGGTTGAGTTTTCTAGCCGCAGTTTCTACTGCGCATTTTCCGCCAGTGTCGTCTACAATTTCAGCGAGTTCCCAAGCGCCGGTGTAGCTTGTTCGGGGGTAGTCTATAAGTTTAGGCATAAGAAGGAGCGTTTTTCAGATGTAACGAAGTTAGCACAAAAAAGTTTAAACATTGGGTAAAATTTATACTTTTTTAGACTTAATGGATTAAGCTGACTTGGAATACCTGGTACTTCAGATTCTTAAGTTTCTTTGGGAACGAGAATCTTACCTTATACTTTAAAGAATTATTTTGCTTTTTATTCTTCCTTAATATTCGGATACTGAGGTAAGTACGCGATATAATTATGTTATAACTCATCTTAAGCAATAAATAGTATATAATTATGACTTAAAATAAACTTTTTTATACTTAAAATGGGATGGGCTGAATTACAAACAACTTAATAGGCGCAAGTCACATACAATAGCGCGATGATATAGGCACCGGACGAAATACGCTGCACCTACGGCAAACTAATTCCAAAAACCTGCATAGCTGACAAAAGAGGCTACTTACTTAACTGCTAATACGCAGTGTCTATAGGGGTCGCACAATAGTAGGAACGGAAAACAACGGTAGGAGATACCGACCGGGCTTGTGGTAGGCGGGGCGTCTCGTAAAACGTACGTTTAAACGCTACCAAGGGAGTTTTTGAGAAAACTAGGTCCTGGCCAAGCTGGCGTGTAGCTTTTGCTTATCTCACGCATCAACACCTCATCTCAGCCTGAATGGCTGACTTAGTGAGACAAATCAGCTCGTTTTCGGTAGTCAAGTGGGCTTACCGTTGTTTTCCGTTCCTGGTATAGTGCGACCCCCTATATTCGAGCGCCACTGGATTGCAGCACGAACTTAAAGCCGACCAAACGAGAACCATCAAATTCACGCTGCAACCTACTGCATAACGTTCGCTACATAAGACTCATATTCGCTACATAAGAGCCTGTTAAAAATTAGCGAATCCCGATGTTGCGTAATGCCATTTGCGGCATCTAATGGCACTTTGGTAGAAGCGGGCCTACTTAGCTGGCTATCAAAAACGGCTATTATCGGCCTGTTTGAGCAACTGAAGTATACAAAAACTCTAATCTTTAACAGGCTCTAAGATTCATAGCTCATAGTATTGGGCAGTAAAATAAACCATGCCATTTGTGTCATTACATAAGCGCAACACCCAGCATTTGATTAACCTCTTTATTGTCTTATAATTTATATTATGTTAAGTGATAGATTTAGAAAAGCATGAAAAAAGCCCATCCAGTATTGAATGGGCCTCTTCGCTCCTGATTGTATTTCGTGACTGTTACTTTTTTTCAAGGGCATCAATACGTGCCTGAAGACGCTCCGAATCGGCATTCCGACCCATACGGAAATATATTTTCTTCAAAGACGTCAGCGTATTACGGTCGGTTGGCTGCAATTCTAAGGCGCGTTCAAAAGGCGGAATGGCAGCTTCGAAATATTTCTTGCCATCCGCTTCCAGTTTACGGCCCGAAACCTGATAGGCCTTTAGGTCCATTTTACTAGCCTTCGTGTACGCGTCAGCAGCTTTATTGTAGTTGTAAACTCCCAGGTTGAACTGGGCATCGAAGTTCTTAGGGTCCAGCTCAACGGCCTTTCGGTAGTCGGCCACCGCTAAGTCTGTTTTTTTCTGCTGGTCGTAAAGTGAACCACGAACTGCGTAGAGGTTGGAGTTTGTCGGGTCGGCGGCAATAGTCTTGTTGATTTTAGCGATGGCATCTTCGCCTTTACCGCCCGCCAACGACGCGTTCAAGTCCTCCAGCATGAAGTTCTTGTTGTTGGGGTAAGCCACCAGCGCCTGTTGCAGCACCTTAGACGCCTCCGCGTTATCGTTCTGCTGTCGCGCAATCTGGAGCAAGCGATTGTAGAGATTAGCCGATTTGTAGTTCATACCCAGCAACTGGTTGTAACTGGCTTTAGCGCCGGCAAAATCCTGCTTCGCTTCGTAGGCATAGGCCGAATACAAGACCGCCGTGGTATCCTGGGGCTTTATCTGCGAGGCCAGCTTATAGTTTCCGATGGCTTTGTCATACTCCTTAGCATTGTAGCTGTTCACGGCATCGTTGAAAGCCCGACCATACAAAGCGTCCATACGCGGCGCAGCTTGTTTGCCGAATTCACCATCCTTGGTATCCAGCTCAATGGTTTTGGCATACGACTCGAAGGCTTTCTGCAAGCCCTCACCTGGCTGCAGCTGCTTGCCGTAGATGGGACTTTCGAGCATGCCCTCGTAAATCTGACCACGCGTAAACCAGGTTTTAGCTTTGCCAATCGTCTTCTCGTTCACAATGGCTTTGTCAATATCAACCCGTGCCTTATCGAGCAGGCCGGTGCGTTGGTTCAGGATGGCATTTGTGACGGCCGACGTTTGGGCCGAAACCATCAGGGGTGCTCCAGTGGCCAACATGGCAGCGGCGGCGAGCGTCAAAAAAGTCTTCTTCATGGGAATAGGAATATGCAGGTTGGGTTTGATTTCAACGAAAGCGAACCATGTTAGCTAGCTCAGCACCTGCGTGCGAAAAGAAAAAAAGGATGCGTAATAAATACCTGATTTACCGGGCCACAAACGCCAAAGTGCGGCCTGAGGTTCAGCAAAAATAAACGGGGCGGCCCAAATGGACCGCCCCGCTCCTACTTCAGCAACTATGCCACTTCGGAATCATCGTCGGAATCGGAATCATCGTCGTCCTCATCGAGCTCCTCTTCGTCCTCGATATCGTCGACGTCCTCGCCATCCTGCTCCACGGTTAGTAGAGCGGTGGTAGCGGAAGCACCATTTTCAGCCATGGTCTCCCCTGCTTCGCCCACCAGCGCGGCCGTGGTTTCAGCATCTTCTTCCTTCTCTTCGGCAGCCACCTTCGCAACCGAAGAAATTTCGTCGTTCGCACTGATTTTAATCAGCCGAACGCCTTGGGTAGCACGGCCAATGGTGCGCAAGTCACCGATACGGAGGCGAATGGTGATACCTGACTTGTTGATAATCATCAAATCATCGGTATCATTCACGTCTTTGATGGCGACCAGATTACCGGTTTTATCGGTAATCTTCATGGCGCGCACGCCTTTGCCCCCGCGCTTGGTAATGCGGTATTCGTCGAGCTGGCTGCGCTTGCCGAAACCATTCTCGCTCACCACCAGCAGCTCCTGCGTCGGGTCCGATACGCAGACCATGCCTACCACCCGGTTGCCGGGCACGTCTTCGAGGCGGATGCCCCGCACGCCGGCGGCTGAGCGGCCCATCGAGCGGGCTTCACTCTCGTTGAAGCGAACGGCGCGACCGGTACGCGAGGCCAGGATAACCTCGGCATTGGGAGCCAGCAGCTGCACATCCAGAATGCGGTCGCCTTCGTTGATGGTGATGGCGTTGATACCGGCCGTGCGCGGACGCGAGTACGCTTCGAGCGGGGTTTTCTTCACCGTGCCCTGCTCGGTGCAGAACATCAGGTAAGTGTTTTCGAGGTAGTCCGGGTCTTTCAGGCCGCGCACGTTCACCACGGAACGCACCTTGTCTTCCCGCGGAATCTCGATGAGGTTCTGGATGGGCAGGCCTTTGGTAGCCTTCCCTCCTTCCGGTACCTCGTACACTTTCAACCAGAATACGCGGCCGAGCTCGGTGAAGAACAGCAGGTACTCGTGGGTAGTGGCCACGAACAGGTGCTCGGTGAAGTCGTCCTTCTTCGAGATAGCCCCCCGCGAGCCCGCCCCGCCCCGGCCCTGGGCCCGGTACTCGTCGAGGTTGGTGCGCTTGATGTAGCCTTCGCGGGAAATGGTGATGACCATCGCCTCATCGGCAATCATGTCCTCGGTCGAGAAGTCGCCACCCTGGTAGTTGATTTCAGTACGACGGGCATCGCCGTACCGCTCCCGAATATCTTCCAGCTCGGTTTTGATAATGCCGCGCTGCAACTCGTCCGACTCCAGCACCGACTTCAGGTAGTCGATAAGCTTCATCAGCTCGTTATATTCAGCCACAATTTTATCGCGCTCCAGACCGGTGAGGCGCTGCAGGCGCATGTCGAGGATGGCACGGGCCTGTACTTCGCTCAGGGCGAAACGCTCGATGAGCTGGCCGCGGGCAACTTCGGGGTCGCGCGAGCTGCGGATGAGCTTAATGACCTCGTCGAGATGGTCAAGCGCAATGAGCAGGCCTTCCAGAATATGGGCGCGCTTCTGCGCCTCAGCCAGCTCGTACTTGGTGCGGCGAATGATGATTTCGGCGCGGTGCTCAACGAAGTAATGGATGAGCTGCTGCAGGTTCAGCGTCATCGGGCGGCCCTTCACGAGGCACACGTTGTTCACGCCGAACGAGCTTTGCAGCTGCGTGTACTTGTAGAGATTGTTGAGCACCACGCTGGGCATGGCGTCGCGCTTGAGGTCGTACACGATGCGCATGCCATCGCGGTCCGACTCGTCGCGCATGTCCGAAATGCCCTCAATCTTTTTGTCGTTGATGAGCGCGGCGGTTTTCTCAATCATCGACGCCTTGTTCACCATATAAGGAATTTCGGTGACGACAATTTGCTCCTTACCGGTTTTGCTGGTTTCGAAAGTGGCCTTGGCACGCATCACGATACGGCCGCGACCGGTTTCGAAAGCCTGCTTCACGCCCTCGTAGCCGTAAATAATGCCCCCCGTGGGGAAGTCGGGGGCCGTGACGTACTGCATAAGCTCGGCCACCGTGATGTCGGGATTGTCGAGGTAGGCAATAATGCCGCTCACGACCTCCGTCATGTTGTGCGGGGCCATGTTGGTGGCCATGCCCACGGCAATACCTGACGTGCCGTTCACCAGCAGGTTCGGGAACTTGGCGGGCATCACGCTGGGCTCTTCCAGCGAGTCGTCGAAGTTGGGCTGGAAGTCCACCGTGTCTTTATCCAGGTCCCCAAGCATCTCATCCGAGAGGCGCTTGAGACGGGCTTCGGTGTAGCGCATAGCGGCCGGCGAGTCGCCGTCGACGGAGCCGAAGTTACCCTGGCCATCTACCAGCGGGTAGCGCAGGCTCCAGTCCTGGGCCATACGCACCATGGTGTCGTACACCGAGCTGTCGCCGTGCGGATGGTACTTACCCAGCACCTCGCCCACGATACGGGCCGATTTTTTGTAGGATTTGTTGTAGCCCACGCCCAACTCGCTCATGCCGTAGAGCACGCGCCGGTGCACGGGCTTCAGGCCGTCGCGCACATCAGGCAGGGCCCGGGAGATGATAACCGACATCGAGTAGTCGATGTAGGCACCCCGCATCTCGTCTTCGATGTTAATCGGAATGATTTTTTCGCCTTCCGCCATTGAGGGGGTTGATAGGCGGCAAATAAAATCCCAATGAAGGGGCTTTAGAGCCGCACGGTGAATGGTTCTTTATGTGCGTGCGAAGATACAACAAAAAGGCCGCAACGACAAGCGCAGCGGCCTTTTTTGAGGGTTTTAACCAGTGCCGCGACCCGCCCAAGCGGCAAGCAACGCAACCCGTAAACAGCCAATGCCAGTTCGCCACCCAGTCCCTTCCCCCCGGCGGACAGGCCGGCTATTTCAGGGTTTTACTGCGGTCGGTTTTGGGGGAGTAGCTTTTATCCCTGTACACATTGATTTTCTCACCAATGGCGGGGTTCTGCTTTTTCCAGAGGGGCTGCCCCCGGTACTTGATGCCGTTGTGAAAATGCACCTTGCGCACCCGGCAGGTATCGATGGGGCAGGAACGGCAGCCAGCCAGCACGAGCAGGAACAACAGCAAAAAACGCAATATCGGCTTCATGGCAGCAAAGGTACGTGCCAGGCCGCATGACGGAGTCATTACGGGTGCCGCTGCTAATGGTGCGTGAAATCAGTCAATGCCATCCCACTCGGCCAGGAAGCGTACCACGTAGGCCTCCATAAAGGCATGGCGCCCGGCCGCCACGGCGCGGGCGGCGTTGGTGTTCAGCCGGTCTTTAAGATAAAGCAGCTTTTCATAGAAGTGGTTAAGCGTAGGGGCGGTATTTTTCTGGTAGCTGGCAAACGAGTTGTGCGCCACGGGTGGTACGGAAGGGTCGTGCAACGGCCGGCCCTTGTGCCCACATAGGCAAAGGCGCGGGCGATGCCAATGGCCCCAATGGCGTCGAGCCGGTCGGCATCCTGCACCAGCGCAGCTTCGAGCGACGACACCGGCGTAGCCACTCCCAGCCCCTTAAAGGAAACTTCCCGAATGACCATTTCGACGCGCTCAATGAGCAGCTCAGCCGCACCCTGGCTTAGCAGCCAGGCGCGGGCGGCGCGGGGACCGGCCTCGTAGTCGCCGTCGTGAAACTTCCAGTCGGCAATGTCATGGAGCAGCGCCGCCAGCTCAGTCACCAACGCGTCGGCCCCAGGCTCAGCGGCAGCCAGGCGGCGGGCCATCAGCCACACCCGGCGGATATGGGCCCAGTCGTGGCCACTGCCTTCACCGGCAAATAGCTGCTCCATATGGGCGGCGGTGGCGGCAATCAGGTCGTTGGTCATCAGAACGAAAGCCGGCGGCCGGCTTGGGAAAGCGTAAAAAACGGCCGCTACCGAAGCAGCAGCCGCCTGCAAGAGGGACAAAACTAACCAGAAACGCACACTACTGCTCGTTCAACGCCCAATTATAGGTAAGATACGATAACGTGGCGTCGGGCTTTATTTTATCAGTGGCGTAGCGGTTGATGAACTCCTGCACCGATTTGCTGCCATTTTTAGTGAAGTCCTTGGGGTAGAAATTGAAAATGAACGACACCTGCGGCTTGTCGGCCGGCGTGAGCTTGTTCTTGGCGGAGTTGTTCAGAAAGTCGCGGCCCTGGTCGTCGAGCTGGGCGTTAAGATTGGGTCCGGTGTAGGCCTCATTGCGCAGGCGCGGGCACGACATGGCCGCGCACACCAGCGCCAGGTGAATACGGTTGTCGGCAAACTGCTTGCGAATGATGCGGTGCTCGATGTCGTTGAGCGAGTAGGCAATACCCCCGAGATGAATGAAATGCTTATCCCAGGGTGTATTCACGAAGATTTTATCGCCGCCCAGGTCCTTAATGCTTTTTACCGGGTAGTGGCGGATAATAAGCTGTACGGTATAAGCATTGTAAACATTAATCCAGTAGGCCAACCGGTCGTTGTCGGTCCAGCTTTTGCTGGGCATGTGGGTAGCCAGGTCCTGCAGGTAGGCATTCAGGCGAAGACTATCGGCACGCAGCCCGCGGTAGTTTACCAGGCCGCGCTCGCTAACCTCCTGCTTCAGCAGGGAACTCCAGCCGGCGTACGTGGGCGGCGTGGTAGCCGTGGCCGACATGGGATTGAGCGGAATAAGGTAGCGGATGTAGCCGCACCCCGAAAAACCGCCGAAGCCAAGTAACAACAGGGTTGCCACTGAAAATAAGCGAGAGAAGCGAAACATTATGTCGAGAAAAAGAGGAGAACATGGGGCCCGCCTTCCGGCGGCGGGGTAAGTACGTAACTCGCGCGGTTTTGGTAAGCCCCGGCTGATTCCTAAATCAGATTTTCATGTAGCCCACCGTTTCTTCGCACTTTCGGACCAGCTCCCCCTGCCATGCTCAACCGCTATTCGGCCCTTATGGCCCTGCTCCTGCCCTTTTCGGCCGGGGCTCAGATTTCAACACCAGTCCCGGCCGACACCACCCACAAATACGAAAACCCGACGGGCGAGTCTTCGGCAGTGAAAAAGCTTTTTTTCAGGAGCAAAGGATTTCGGGCCTGCATCGTGCCGGCCATACTCATCGGCTACGGCGCGAGCACCATCAACGGCAACGGGCTATACAGCTCCTACGACGTGCACAACGATGTGCGCCACGTTTTCGGCAGCTACCGCAACCACATCGACGACTTTCTACAATGGGCCCCCTATTTAGAGATTCCGGCCGTGTTGCTGGCCGGCGTCGAGACGCGTAACGACCGGGTAAACCTGGGGCTTGTTGTCCTCAAAAGCGAAGCCATTATGCTCAGCTCGGTCTACATCGTGAAAACCCTGACCCACGTAGCGCGACCCGACGGGTCGGATAACCTTTCCTTTCCCTCGGGGCACACGGCCCAGGCCTTTCTGGCGGCCAGCATCGTGCACACCGAGTTTCGGGATAAGAACCAGTGGTACGGCATTGGGGCCTACACGCTGGCCACCAGCGTAGCCGCATTCCGGATGATAAATGACAAGCACTGGGAATCGGATGTGATTGCCGGGGCCGGATTTGGCATCCTTTCAGCCCACCTGGCCTACCTGTCGCATCGCAACCGCTGGGGGCGCAAGCCCACGGGCCGCGGCATCGGCGACACCAGCTGTACGCCGACCTGGTCGCCCGCCGGGGGCGCAGGCATGTGCCTCCGCTGGCAGCCCAAGTAGCCGCCCAAACGCGCTCCTGAGCCGAACAGTAGCCTTTTATTAGCGTATCAGTAAAAAACCCCCTTTTTTCGCACCTTTTGCTCGTTAACAATCATGGAAACTACGCTCCTCACTAAATATCGCATTTTCAAGCTCTCTTTTGAATCCAATGTGCACGACCACGGACCAATGTGGACCTACAAGCACATTCAGGGCGAACAGAACCACGAGTTCGATAGCGAACGGGAAGCCCTGGAATGGACCCGCGAAAACCCGGAAATCATGATTAAATGCCGGGAATTTGTCATTCTACCCGTCTATCATCTGGTACTGGCGTAGGGACCCGACCAGTTGTGCCTCCAAAGCCTGCTGCGACGATTGCAGCAGGCTTTTTTTGGGCCATTCAGAACGGAGATGAACAGCACACCACTCAGGCAATATTCGTTGGCAGAGAAAACCACGCCACTTAACTGCGCTACGAGCCGATTAAACGGGTCAATGAAGGTCACAGTGCATTCATATATTACATTTAATTCATTCGATAACATTCATAAATCACCGCCATGCCTACTTTCTGGACTCTCGCAACTTTGGCCACCCTCACCTTCGTGCTACACCTTGCCCCTGCTAACGCGCAGTCGCGACCCGCCGACAATAATGTTTATGCTGCCATTGCCCCTTATCATAGCCCCCCAACATCTCCTTCCCACAGCGAGCAGCTGGTCATTAGCGGCAGAATTACCAACACCACCGGAGGCCTGCCCGGCGCGGTCATCATACTGAACGGCACCAAGCAAATGACCGTTACGAACGCCAATGGCGAGTTTGAAATAACGGTACCGGCCAACTCGGGCCCATTGCCAGCCCGCGTCACCTACGCAGGCTACGCCGACGAAGCCATCGTGCTGAATGGTACGGAGGGTGCTTCTACGGTTAACCTGGCCAACGGTACCGTTATCGTAGTAGCTAGCCGCCAGCGTTTGAAAGCCTATTTGAAAACAGCCCGCAGGCAGGTGCGGCACGACTTGAAGCGCATCCACGCCAACTAAGCGCTAAGTAGTCAGTCATAGGTAATCAGTAGTCAGACTTTATTTAATGCGCTCATAACCAAATTTTTATTATCTGACTACTTAATTCTGACTACCTACTTAAAGCATTAGATTCTTGGTACTCGCTGCTTAATTCTGGCTACTTACTGCTGTTACACAGCTTGGT
>JANNDE010000036.1:0-4180 GCA_031387395.1 Hymenobacter sp. | reverse complement strand
GAAGCTGACGTGCTCGAAAGCCAGGTTGTCGATGTGGGCGACGGACTTGGGATGGGCCGGCTTCACGTCCTTGGGCGTGTCGAGGATGGACTGAAAGTTGCCCAGTGAAATCTCGGTTTCGCGGTACACGCCGATGATGTTGCCCAGCTCCTGCAACGGGCCGAAGATGGAGAACGAGTAGATGAAGAACGAGAAAAACTGCCCCAGGCTGATGTGGTGCTGCACCAGCAGGTACAGCAGCAGCAGTACAATCACGTTGCGCAGCAGGTTCACGAAGGTGCCCTGCACGAAGCTGAGCGAGCGCAGGTAGCGCACCTTGCGCAGCTCCAGCTTCAGGATTTTGCTGGTGGTGGCGTTCAGGCGCTCGGTTTCCTGCTGGGCCAGGCCCAGGCTTTTGATGAGCTCGATATTGCGCAGGCTCTCGGTAGTGGAGCCGGCCAGGGCCGTGGTTTCGGCCACGATGGTCTTCTGAATAACCTTGATGCGCTTGCTGAGAAAGAAGCTCAGAATGCCCAGCAGCGGAATGGTGAGGAAGTAGCCCAGCGCGATGGGCCAGTACACCGTAATGGCGTACCACATCACGAAAATAATGCCCACCAGTGCCGTAAACAGTACGTTCACGAAGCTCTGGATGAGCTTTTCCACGTCGATGCGCACCTTCTGGAGCTTGCCCAGGGTTTCGCCCGAGCGTTGGTCCTCAAACACCTGGTAGGGCAGCTCCAGCGAGTGGCGCAGGCCGTCGGAGTACATTTTGGCGCCCAGCCGCTGGGTGATGACGTTGACGTAATAGTCCTGAAAGTTTTTGGCGATGCGCGACACCATGGCCGCGCCCAGCATCAGGCCAATGTAGGGAATGGCTTCCTTGAAAAAGGGCCAGAATGGCACCGTGCGCACCGTGGCGGCCAGCGCGGCCAGGCTCGCGTCTTTCGGTGCGAAGTGGTCGATGAGCTGGCGGAAAAAATACGGGTCGAGCAGCGAGAACACCTGGTTGACGGCGGCCAGCCCGAGGGCCAGCACCAGCAGCGGCCAGTAGTGGCGCAGGTAGCTATAAAGGATTTTCATAAGGAGGAGAGCACACGAGTAGCCCAGCCAGGCCGGCCGGAAGGCAAGCAACCCAGGCCGGGCAGCAATGGTTTGGGATGGAATCCGGCCAACGGCCGGGAAAAAGAAAGGTTTACGCTGCCCGCACTGCGGTGCGGCGGCGCAGCACCAGCACCACCGCCAGCAGCAGCAGCGATACGATGGCCGGCACGCCTTTGGCCCGCCCGCCGGGGATTTTGGAGGCATGCATAAACACCGCCCCAATCATGATAATGAGGAGGCTCATGGCGGCTGGGCGCACCGTGCGCGGCACCAGCAGCCCGATGCCACCGAGCACCTCGGCCGCGCCAATGAAGCTGCCCAGCCAGCCCGGCATGCCCATGCCTTCAAACATTTTGCAGGTGCCGGCCAGGTCCATCAGCTTGTAGTCACCCGAGAAAATAAACATGGCGGCCAGTAGGCCCTGCAAAATCCAGGCGATGATGTTGCGAACGGAAGGGCTCATACTTAAACGAATAGGACTTACGCAAACCCGGCAGAAGGTAGCCCCGGCGGGGCGGCATGTTGGTAGTAATTAGTTGGCAAAAAATGGATAAGCTTCAGCGGGGCGACACCCGATTGCCAAGAAAACAAGTGTCGCCCCGCTGGGGCTTGAAAACTGGCCTTCTGCGTAAGTCCTAACGAAGAGAAAAGCAGGTGGGGAATGAGTGAAATACGTGCTCAGGCCCTCAAAGTAGCAAAAGAAGCGGCTCAGAAAATCGATAAGAACGGCGTAGAAGCGCAGAAACGCGTCCACACATCGGCGGGTTAACTTTTAAACCGTTTCAAAAACGGCACGGGCAGTTACCAGACGGTAGGCGTAGGAGTGGCCAGAATACTTTAAGCCGAGCTGCCGAAGTCTTGCGGACCAGTTCCTTTCACTGTTGCCCGGCTACCGAACGGGGCTGCGCACCCCGGCCAACAGGCCACTACGGCGGCAGCAGACAGTGGGGGCAAACGGTGCCGACGCGCGCCTTGCTTTGTGCGGGCCCCAGCCCGGCGTGGGCTCACCAGCCGGCCCGGTCCGACTCGGCTTCCAAAGGTAAAATTAAGTATTTACCCAAGATGGTTTTGTGGTTTTTACGGTGAAAATCGACGGAAGTCTTGCGACCTTCGCAGAATAAATAGTGCTGTGCCATGATGCGGCTGACTGCGCTACCAATCATTTGCTCTCATTCCCCAAGCCCGCGCTATGACAACGGTGTTCCACGAGTCGTTACCCGACAGCTACCTGATTACGCTGGCTCCGGGCCCGGCCGAAAAATCCGAATCCGACCTGGCTCATGGGTTGCACTGCGCCACGAGCAGCAGCAAGCCCGAAGTATGGGTCGACTGCAGCCTGCTGAGCGAGCTGTCGGGCGAAGCGGCCCGCCTGCTCTGGGATGCCCACTATCGGTTGCAGGAGCGGTTTGCGCACCTGGTGCTGGCCCACGTCGCCGAGCCGGTGAAGAAAACTCTGCTCGCGCAGAACCTGGGCCCCTCGCCGCGCATTGTGCCGACGCTCCTCGACGCCGCCCGGCAGGCCCCCGCCATGCTACGGGCCGAGCTGCGGGCGCGGCAGCTGGCGCATGGCTAGCCTAGAGCGGTTTCGGGGTTGATATACACGTTACGGTTGAATTCTGTTTGTTAGCTCGGAAACCGCTTTAGCCCGGGCTCCTGGTATAGCAGCGGCGACAACAGCAGAACGCCGGGGCGGTGCCTCGCGTAGCAGTTTTGCCGCGCCGCCACTTGTCGGCACTCCGGATTGGGCGAGTGCTGCTGCGGCCACCTGCGCCGGCCCGCCTCAAACGCCGGGGCTGGTGATGGCGGAGCCCACCGCCGCCGGCGTTGCCGCGGAGCAGGAACTCGCGCCGGTGGCCGGCGGGATGGCCGGCCGAGGTTCCCACCACAAGCAGGTGGGAAGGAGCAGCCATGGGAAGCGGGAAGCGCAATGGAATGGATAGGGCATACGGCAGCCAAAGCCGGAAGACGAAGCCCACCGGGATTGGGGTAGATTTGTCCGGGACGCCGGGCGGGCCCCGCCGCCCGCGCCAGGGCCAGGGGCCTGCCGCCGCCGCCGCGCCCGATGCCCCGGTGCTGGCCCTGACGAAGGAGCCGCAGTACACCAAGCACCGCCTGCAAACCACCAGCGAGGAGATGGAAAGCAGCCTGGAGCAGCTCAGGAGCACCAACGAAGCGCTGCAAAACGCCAACGAGGAGGCCATGACCAATAAGGAGGAGTTGCAGAGCCTGAACGAGGAGCTGATGACCCTGAATATGCGGTACCTGCGCAAAACCGAGGAGCTGAGCCAGGCCGCCAACGACCTGAAGAACCTGCCCGATGCCACCGGGATTGCCACCATCTTTCTCGACCACGACCTGGTGATAAAACGCTTCACGCCGCCCGTGCACCGCATTATCCCGCTGCTGCCGACCGATGTGGGGCGGCCCATCACGCAATTTGCCAGCCTGCTGCGCTACGAACACCTGGCTCAGGTCCTGCGCCAGGTGCTCGACCGCCTCGTGCCCATCGAGGCCAACATTCAGACCATCCGGGGCCATTGGTACGCCATGCGCGTGTGGCCCTACCGCACCCTCGACAACTATATCAGCGGGGCCGTCATCACCTTCACCGACATCACGGCTCTCAAAACCCTCGAAAACCAGCTGCGGGAAAGCGCCCGCTTTGCCGAAAGCATTGTGGAGAGCATGCGCGAACCCCTGCTCGTGCTCGATGCCAGCCAGCGGGTGCTGGCCAGTAGCGGGGCGTTTGCCCAGCTTTTTGGGCTCGATGCCGACCGCATCAAGGGCCAGCCGCTGCGCGAGCTCGACGGCGGGGCCTGGCAGCAGCCGGCCCTGCGCCAGCGCCTGCAGGATGCCCTGGAATACCCCGACCAGCCCTTCGAGAATTTCGCCTACGCGGCCGACTTCCCCGGGGCGGGGCCGCGCCGCCTGCGCCTCTACGGGCGCGCCCTCGTGCGCCACGGGGCCCCGACGGGGCGGCTGCTGCTGGGAGTGGGGGAGGCGTAGCGCCTTGGCCTGCCAGGTGGCGGCCGGAACCGCCCCCGGGGCAATGGCCCGACACGGGCCAGTGATGAACACCTTTGCAAAAGCTAACGAC
>JANNDE010000583.1:0-15267 GCA_031387395.1 Hymenobacter sp. | reverse complement strand
CAGCGTCTCAACATCAACCGCCTGATTGTGGCCGTCGTCCTCACCGGACTCAGCCTGATTATTGGGATGGCCGGCTTCACCTACATTGAGCACTACGGCCCCATCGAAGCGTTTTACATGACCGTAACCACCATTGCGACGGTGGGCTATGGCGAGCTGCGCCCGTTTTCGGAAGCCGGGCGGCTGTTCGTGTCCTTTTATATCCTCTACAACCTGGTGGTGGTGGCCTACCTGGTGTCGGTTTTCTCTTCCTTTATCTTTGACGGCGAGCTGCGCAAAATTTACAGAATGATTCGAACCGACCAGGAGATAAAGCGTTTCAGCGGCCACGTCATCGTGTGCGGCTTTGGGCGTAACGGCCGCCGGGCCTACCAGGAGCTGCGCGCCAGCGGGGCCCGCGTGGTGGTGATTGAGGCCAACCAGGAGCTGATGAAAAAAATCACCGAAGGCCATACCGGCGAGGACTACGACGGCGACGGCGTACCCGGCGGCAGCATCTACACCGTGTTTGGCGATGCCACCACCGACCTCGTGCTGAAGCAGGCCGGCGTGGAGCGCGCCTCGGCCCTCATCACCTCGCTGCCCAAGGATGCCGACAACGTGTTCGTGGCCCTCTCGGCCCGCGCCCTGAACCCGCGCCTGAAAATCATTGCCCGCGCCTCACTCAAAACTTCGGAAAGCAAGCTGCTCTCGGCCGGGGCCGACTCGGTGGTGATGCCCGACGAAATCGGGGGCTCGCACATGGCCAAGCTGGTGGTGCGCCCCGAAGTCATTCGCTTCCTCGACCTGATTTCGGGTCTGAGTGCCGACAAGCTGCGCCTGGAGGAGATGACCTTCCAGCAGCTGCGCAAGGACTTGCATGGCCGCAGCATCCGCGAGCTCGACGTGCGCTCCATCACCGGGGCCACCATCATCGGCCTGCGCAAGTCCGACGGCTCGCTGCTCGTGAGCCCCGGCGTGGACTACGTGCTGGAAGCCGGCGACGTGCTGCTGGTGCTCGGCAGCGAGGAACAAATTGAAACCTTCGAAGGACGCTTCCGGCAACTGTAAGAAGGGTTGAGTTTTGAATGTTGAGTGTTGAATTGCGGCAGTTCGCATTAATCTCAGCAAGTCAGCCATTCAACACTCAACATTCAAAACGCAACATTCCCTAAATGCACCTTCTGCAACTCTGCCCGCGCGTGCCGTTTCCGCTGACTACCGGTGGGGCCATTGCCATGTACGACGTGGCCGCGGGCCTCGTGCAGGCCGGGCACCGCGTCACGATGTTGGCTATCAACACGCCCAAGCACCACCAGCCGGCCAATGCGCTCGACCATCTGGGCCCCAATTTCCGGCTGGTGACGGTGGACGTGGACACGGATTTGTCGCCGGTGAAAGCCCTGAAAAACCTGCTGCTGAGCCGCCATCCCTACATCGTGGAGCGGTTTATGAGCGCTGCGGTGGGGGAGAAGCTGGTGGAGATTCTGCAAACGGAAGCGGTGGATGCGGTGCAGTTTGAGGGCACTTTTACCGTTTGGTATGCTGAGTACCTGGGTCGCCGCGAGCACGCCGGCCTGCGCCTGCCGCCGCTGGTGCTGCGCGCCCACAACCTGGAGCACACCATCTGGCAGATGCTGGCCGGCCGCGAGCGCAACCCGCTTAAGCGCCGCTACCTGCGCAACCTGGCCACCCGGCTGGAGCGCTTCGAGCGCCGCCACCTGCCGCAGTTCGACGCCGTAGCCGCCATCACCGCCGACGACGCGCAGCGCCTGCGGGCCCTGGGCTGCTCCGAGCCAGTGGTATTTATTCCCGCCGGGGCCGATTTGAGCCGTTTCCGGCCCGACCCAGCTATCCAGGCCAAGCCGCGCACGCTGTTTATGCTGGGCTCGCTGAACTGGCTGCCCAACCTCGAAGGGCTGCACTGGCTGCTGCGCGAAGTGTGGCCCACCGTGCGCGCCGAAATGCCCGACGTGGAGCTGCACATTGCCGGCAGCGGCACCCCCGACGAACTCCTCAAACCCCGCACCGACGGCGTGGTCGTGCACGGCTTCGTGGAGTCGGCCCCGGCCTTTATGCAGCAATACGAGCTGATGCTGGTGCCGCTGCTCAGCGGCGGCGGCATGCGCATCAAAATCATCGAGGGCATGGCCTTGGGCAAGGCCATCCTCAGCACCACGCTGGGCGCCGAGGGCATTGCCGTGCGCGATGGCCACGACCTGCTGCTGCGCGACTCGGCAGCCGCCTGGCTGGAGGCGTTGCGCGCCTGGTACCGGGGCGAAGTGCCGGTGGCCGCCATCGGCGCTGCTGCCGCCCGCACCGCCGCCGAGTGCTACGACCGCCGCCGCGTGACCGAGCAATTTGTGGACCTCTACGCGCGGCTGCGGCCGGTGCTGGCCTGATGGGCGCGGCCGTGCTCTCGCTGGTATTCTGGGCCTGCCTGCTGCTGGTGGCGCACACCTACGTGCTGTTTCCGGTGCTGCTGGGCTGGCTGGCCCGGGGCCGCCGCCAGAACGCCGACGTGTACGCCCCGGCCGCCGCCGACCTGCCGGCCGTGGATATTCTGCTGGCCGCCCACAACGAGGAGGCCGTTATCGAGCAGAAGGTGCGCAGCACCTTCGCCACCACCTACCCGCTCGACCGCCTGCGCCTGCTGGTGGGCTCCGACAATTCCTCGGACCAGACCAATGCGCTATTGGTCCGGCTGGCCGCCGAGTTTCCGCAGCTGCGCTTCGAGGCCTATGGCCAGCGTACCGGCAAGCCCACCGTTATCGAGAGCCTGGCCCGCCAGGCCCCGGCCCCGGTGCTGTTGCTCACCGATGCCAACGTCTTCTTCGCCCCCAATACCATCTACGAGCTGGTGAAGCACTTCCGCCACCCCGGCATCGGGCTGGTTGGGGGGCATATTATCAACCCTGAGCACCGGGCCGCAGGTATTTCGGGCCAGGAAAAAGCCTACCTGGAGCGCGAAAACGTGCTGAAGTTTCAGGAAGGCGTGCTGTGGGGGGCCATGATGGGGGCTTTCGGCGGGTGCTTCGCGGTGCGGCGGGCCTGCTACCACCCGGCCCCGGCCAGCTTTCTGGTCGATGACTTCTACATTACGATGGCGGTGCTGCGCGACGGCTACCAGGCCATCAACGAGCTGGATGCGGTGTGCTACGAGGATGTGTCGGACCATCTGCCCGAGGAATTCCGGCGCAAGGCCCGCATTTCGGCCGGCAACTTCCAGAACCTGGCCGAGTTCCGGGCGCTGCTGAGTCTACGTTGGGGTGGGGTGGCGTTTGCGTGGTGGTCGCACAAGGTGCTGCGCTGGCTTACGCCGCACCTGCTGCTGCTGCTGCTGCTGGCCACGCTGGGGCTGGTGGCGCTGGGCGCGGGGTGGTTCTACCAGCTGGCGCTGGCGGGGCAGTTGGGCCTGCCGCTGCTGCTGCTACTGGATAAGGCGCTGGGCCAGTGGGGCTGGCACCCGCGGCGGCTGCGCTTTATTACGCATTTCTACAGCATGAACGCGGCCCTGCTGCTGGGCTGGTGGCGCTACCTGCGCGGCATCAAAACCACGGTGTGGCAGCCCACGCAGCGCAACCAGCGGGCAACGTAGCGCGGAACGTAGCGCGAACTTTGTCGTTCGCGTCCCCGCAGCTTTATCAAAACGTTGAAACGACGGGGGGGCACGCACTACAAAGTCCATGCTACTGCGTGGGCAGCGAAGGGCTAACTTTGCACCGGCCCCGGTTGTTATGGCCCGAAATACCCGCTTCCCCATGCTTGATACCATTGAGTCGGCCATCGCTGACATTCGCGCCGGCAAAGTCGTTATCGTCGTTGATGACGAGGACCGCGAAAACGAAGGCGATTTCATCTGCGCCGCCGCCTGCGCCACCCCCGAAATTATCAATTTCATGGCCACCCACGGGCGCGGCCTGGTCTGTGCCTCGCTACCCGAAGCCCGCTGCGAAGCACTGGGCCTCGATTTGATGGTGGGCACCAATACCGCGCTGCACGCCACGCCGTTCACGGTGTCCGTCGATTTGTTGAAGAACGGCGTGACCACCGGCATCTCGGCCTCCGACCGCAGCAAGACCATTCTGGCCCTCATCGACCCCGCCACCAAGCCCGAGGAGCTGGGCAAGCCGGGCCACATCTTCCCCCTCAAGGCTCGCAAGGAAGGCGTGCTGCGCCGCGCCGGCCACACCGAGGCGGCCGTGGATTTGGCCCGCCTGGCGGGTTTCGAGCCGGCCGGCGTGCTGGTCGAGATTCTGAAGGAGGACGGCGAGATGGCCCGCCTGCCCGACCTCGAAATCGTGGCCAAAAAGTGGGGCCTGAAGCTGGTGTCGGTGCAGGACCTCATCAAGTACCGCCTGGCGAATGAGAGCCTGATTCAGCGCGAGATTTCGGTGAAAATGCCCACCACCTGGGGCGATTTCGACCTTTACGCCTACACCCAGCGCAGCAACGGGGCCAACCATCTGGCCCTGGTGAAAGGCGACATCAGCGGCCCCGAGCCGGTGCTGGTACGCGTACATAGCTCGTGCGTGACGGGCGACATCTTCGGCTCGTGCCGCTGCGACTGCGGCCCGCAGCTGCACCAGGCCATGAGCCAGATTGAGCGCGAAGGCCGTGGCGTGGTGGTGTACATGAACCAGGAGGGCCGCGGCATCGGCCTGCTCAATAAGCTGAAAGCCTACAAGCTGCAGGAGCAGGGCCGCGACACGGTGCAGGCCAACGAGGAGCTGGGTTTCAAAGGCGACGAGCGCGACTACGGTGTGGGCGCCTCTATCCTGCGCGACCTGGGCGTCACCGAGATGCGCCTGCTCACCAACAACCCCAAGAAGCGCACCGGCCTCATCGGCTACGGCCTCGAAATTGTGGACACGCTGTCCATCGAAATCAGCGCCAATCCGCACAACGAGGCCTACCTCACCACCAAGCGCGACAAAATGGGCCACGAGATTATGCGGCCCGTGTCGGAAGATGCGCCGGCGGCGTAGCACAGTAGCACGAACTACGACGTTCGCGCTACACCTTCCAAAAGGGCCGGCCTGATACGCAGTCGCTACTTGATGCCCGCCAGAACGCCAAGGCCACCTGTGAGGAAGTGCACGAGGCCCAGATGACCCGGATTTACGAGCTCGATAAGGCCATAAGTGTGTTTGAAGCCGTGAGCGCGGAGCTATTCAGAGGCTACAAAGCGGCCCGGGCGCTGGTCGATTCAGCCGGGGGTAAGGTGAAGAAGGCGAAGGTGGGATAGCGGATGCTGGCGTTAAACCTTAATCCAGTTTTCCCTGCTGGAACATAGCCATCATACAGAATCGACAAGCCCCGGTACCGCGATGGTGCCGGGGCTTATCACTTTTCAGGGCTGGTCGCTGAGAACAGGACGGATTGCTTCGGCTTTGCCTCGCAATGACAGCGCCACCCTGTTACGCCAGCGCCAGGTGCTGCCGCAGCAGCATGAGCACCGCTTTTCTGACTGGCGCGCGTCGCAGACGCATGCTAGTAAGAAAATCGATTAGTCAGACCTTAATTAACTCCTGCTGCGATGTTCCAGCCAGCTGTTGCCGCAGCAGCGTGAGCACCGATTGGGCGGCGTACTCGGTGTTCAGCGCGCGGCCGCGGTCGAGCACGTACTCGCGGCTGATGGTTTGGATGGCGTCGGCGTAGGCCAGGCACACGGTGCCTACTTTCTTGGTATCCGTGGCCCCGGTGGGGCCGGCAATGCCGCTGGTGGCTATGGCCACGTCCACGCCCAGGCGGCGGCGGGCACCCTCGGCCATCTCGCGCACGGTGGCCTCGCTCACGGCCCCGAATTCGGCCAGGGTTTCGGGGCGCACGCCCAGCTCCTGCTGCTTGATATCGTTATGGTAGGCCACGATGCTGCCCCGGAAGTAGGCCGAGCTGCCCGATACGCTGCTGAGGCGCTGAGCAACCATACCGCCGGTGCAGCTTTCGGCCGTGCCGATGGTGAGGTTTTTGGCGAATAATAATTTGCCGATGGCGGCTTCCAGCGTGGTTTCTTCTTCGGCGAAAATATATTCGCCAATGCGCTCGCGCAGAGCCGGCAGCAGGGCCAGCATGCGGCCGCGCAGGTCGGGCAGGCCGTCGGCGGTGCCGGTCAGGCGCAGGCGCACGGCCCCGAAGCTGGGCAGGTAGGCCAGCTTCACGTTGGCGGGCAGGGCAATTTCCCAGTCCTCGATTTTCTGGGCCAGGAAGCTTTCGCCCAGGCCGGCGGTCATCACCACCACGTGCTCGATGGGCGCGATGGCGAAGCGGCTTTGCAGGCGCGGCAGCACGTGGTCGGTCATCAGGCGCTTCATTTCAAAGGGCACGCCGGGCATGCTCACAAACACGGTGCCCTGGTCGTCGAACCACATGCCGGGAGCCGTGCCCACGGCGTTATGCAGCACCTCGCAGTTGGCCGGTACCAGGGCCTGCTGGCGGTTCACGTCGAGCATGGGGCGATTGAAGCGCTGGAAAATTTCCTCCACGTGGCGCAGCGTGGGCTCGTGCAGCACCAGCTCGGTGCCGAAGTAACGGGCCAGCACGTGCTTGGTGAGGTCGTCTTTGGTGGGGCCGAGGCCCCCGGTGATGAGCACGACCCGCGCCCGCTGCCGGGCCTGGTCGAGGGCGGCCACAATCTCGTCGGCGCGGTCCGATACCGACGAAATCTGGCGCACGCGCAGGCCGATTTTACCCAGCTCCTGGCCCATGAAGGCCGAATTGGTATCAATTACCTGCCCATACAGCAGCTCGTCGCCGATGGTCATAATCTCGACATCGGGCGGGGCGGCGGGCGAAAAAGCGGGGGCGGAAAGGTCGGCAGGCAAGGGGCTGTTGGACATAAGCAAAGCGAAAAAATAGGTTTGGCCGCAAAATTGTCTTCAATTTGCATACGCGGCGGCCCAAGGACAGCCACAGGGGCCTTCCGGTTTTCCCGTCGCAGCAGTTTATTTCATGTTAACCCGACTCGCCAGCGCCCTGCTGCTCACCGGCCTGCTGGCCACCGCCGCCCCCGCGGCCCACGCCCAGACCACCGCCGCCAAAAAAGCCGCCGCCGCCAAAGCCGCCGCGGCTAAAACAGCCGCCGCCAAAAAAGCCGCTGCGGCTAAGGCTGCCGCCGTCAAAACTACCCCCACCGCGCCTGTCCCCGCGCCGCTGCCGCCCCTCACCCAGGACCAGGCCAGTGCCGGGGTGAAGGAAGCCCTCAACAAAGGCATCGTGAAAGCCGTGCAGTTCGCCTCGGAGCCCGATGGCTTCAATCTGAACGACGACATTCACATCCCCACGCCGCCCGACCTCGACCTGGTGAAATCCACCATCGGCCGCCTGCCGGGCATGACCACCCTGTTCACCCAGCTCGAAACCCAGCTCAACCGCGCCGCCGAGGCTGCCGCGCCCAAAGCCAAGGATATCTTCCTGAACGCGCTGTCCAATATGAGCTTCACCGACGCCCTTTCGCTGGTAACCAGCAGCGAAACCGACGCGGCCACGCAATTTCTGCGCAAGTCGACCCAGTCGCAGCTGACATCTGCTTTCCACCCCGACATCGAAGCTGCCATCGACCAGGTAGGGGCCGGCCGCGCCTACGCCACCATTACCAACACCTACAACAAAATCCCGCTGCAACAGCCCGTCAACCTCAGCCTGGCCGACTATACGACGCAAAAGGCCGTCGACGGTCTGTTTGTGCTGCTCGCCAACGAGGAAGCTAAAATCCGCAAAAACCCCGCCGCCCGTACCAGCGACATCTTAAAATCGGTATTTGGCCGGAAGTAGGGTTTCCAGTATCAAGTAGAAAGTAGTGAGTAGTTAGACAAAAGCCCCGACTGGAATTACCAGTCGGGGCTTTTTAATTTGAGTGTTTCAATGAGATTCAGCGAGGAATGCCAGCCGTTGAAGAGGCTAGCACTTTCTTACTACTTGCTACTAAAACCTCACTACTAATTTAGTAATCATCGCTGTCGGAGCTACTGCTGCTGCGGCCACCGCGGCCGCTGCTGTAGCCCTCGTCCTCGTCGTCCTCATCGTCGGCGAAGTCATCTTCATCATCATCGAGGCTGGTGAAGCTGCCACGGTCGGCGTTTTCGGCGCGCTCGGCTTCCACAAATTCCTCCTCGCTCATGTTGGCCAGGTCGAGGGCTTCGTCGTGTGAGGAGCCGGTATCGGTCCACATCAGGTAGTCGGCGTATTTGGCCGAGAGGCGGTCTTCGGGATTGCCGAGGGCTGCGGCACCGCCTTTTTTGGCGTAGGAGTCCAGGTTATCGTCGTCGTCGAGCAGGGCGTCGTCCAGGTCGTCGTCATCTATCATGGCCGGGGCGGGGGTTAAGCAAGGTGAAAAAATAAGTTCCGGTATCGGCCGCGAAGATACGGACGACGCGGATTTAGTGCTGTGTTGCTTCGTGGGCTTTTGCCAAAAAAAGCTGTTGCCATGGCGCCAGTGGCTACATCAGCGGATGCAGCCCGTCACTCACCGAGGCCGGATGGCTTGGAAATCCGTTACCAGCAGCTGCTCATCGCAAAACGCGTACTCGGCCGGCACGTTGGAGCTCAGCAGCAGGGTGCGGCCGGCGCGGGTGGCCCGCACGTGCTCTTGGTACCAAGCCACGCCGGTGGCGTCGAGGTTGGTGGTGGGCTCGTCGAGCAGCAGCAGCGGGGCCTCGGCATACAGGGCCAGCCCTAATTTGAGGCGCTGTTTCATGCCCGATGAAAACTCCCGAATCAGTCGCTGCCGGGCTTTGTCGAGATACATGATGTCCACGAGTTTTTCCGTGGTGATACCTGCCCGCAATGGCTTGAATCGGGTGTGGAAGTGCAGCAGCTCGAGCAGCGTCAGCTCTTCGAGGAGTTCGAGGTAGGGGGCGGCGTAGGCCAGGTGCCGGGGTACGTCCTCCACGGCCAGGGCGCGGCCGGCCAGCGAATAGGCCAGCGTGCCTTCGGTGGGCAGCAGCTGGCCCGAAAAGGTGTTGAGCAGCGTGCTTTTGCCCGCGCCATTGGGCCCGAGCACGGCCGTGGCGCTGCCCGGCCGGAGCGTGCGCGTGAGCCCCCGGAAAATCCAGTCGCGCTGAAAGCGCTTGCCCAGGCCGGTGGCGTCAATTAACAATTAACAGTGAGCGGTTAACGATGAGCAATGGTTGCGGGCAGTGCTGCGGGCTATTCCAGCTCGGTTTCGCTGGCCCGGTCGCGCTTGGGGCCTTTGATGATTCCCCGGGTGGCGGCCCGCACGAAATCCAGCGCCTGGTCGCGCTCCACCGAGGGCACAATTTCGGCCTCAATGCGCGCAATGGCATCCTGGGTATTCATACCGCCCAGAAAGAGCAGGCGGTAGAGGTTGTGCAGGTTGGTTACCTGGTCTTCACTGTAGCCCCGGCGGCGCAGGCCCACCGAGTTCACGCCGGCGTAGGTGAGGGGCTCGCGGGCCGCCTTCACGAAGGGGGGCACGTCTTTCCGCACCAGCGAGCCGCCGCCCAGAAAGGCGTGCGCCCCAATGCTCACAAACTGATGAATGGCCGAGGTGCCGCCCAGAATGGCCCAGTCGCCCACCGTCACGTGGCCGGCAATCTGCACCGAGTTGGAAATCACACAGTGGTCGCCGATGATGCAGTCGTGGGCCACGTGCACGTAGGCCTGCAGCAGGCAGTGGCTGCCCACTACGGTACGGCCCCGGTCCACGGTGCCGCGGTTCACGGTTACGCACTCGCGCAGCACGGTGTAGTCGCCGATTTCGGCCGTGGTATGCTCGCCGGCAAACTTCAAATCCTGCGGTACGGCACCAATTACCGCGCCCGGAAACACCTGGCAGTGCGCGCCAATGCGGGTCCCGCTCATAATGGTCACGTTCGGCCCAATCCAGCTGCCCTCCCCAATCTCGACGTCCGCCGCAATCGTCGTAAACGGTTCAACGGTGACGTTC
The DNA here is from genome assembly GCA_031387395.1 of Hymenobacter sp. Taxonomy (GTDB): domain Bacteria; phylum Bacteroidota; class Bacteroidia; order Cytophagales; family Hymenobacteraceae; genus Hymenobacter. The sequence goes on along the minus strand of JANNDE010000583.1, from coordinate 5,381 downwards.
GCCGCGAGGCGGGCCTGCGGGTGAATATGGGCGAGGGGAGAAATCATTCTTCAGTTGAGAGTTAAAAGTTAAAAGTTAAGAGTTATGAGGTTTCATGGGAAAGAGTTAAAAGCCGTTTCACAAATACTGAACGTAACTTTTAACTCTCAACTCTTAACTTTTAACTATCCTTCCGGACGATGGCGGCGCTCATTTCAGCTTCGCACACCACCTTGCCATTCACGAAGGCCTGGCCGCGCATTTTGGCGATGCCGCGCTTGATGGGAGCCAGCAGCTGGCAATGATACACGATGGTATCGCCGGGTAGTACTTTTTTGCGGAAGCGGGCATTTTCGATACCCAGAAAATACTGCCAGTAGTTTTCGGGGTCGGGCACGGTGTTCATCACCAGAATGCCGCCCGTCTGGGCCAGGCCCTCAATCTGCAGCACGCCGGGCATCACCGGGTTGCCCGGGAAGTGGCCCTGGAAAAAGGGCTCGTTCATGGTCACGTTCTTCACGGCCGTAACCACCTGGTCATCGAGGTGCACTACCTTGTCAATCAGCAGGAAAGGGTAGCGGTGGGGCAGCACCTGCATGATGCGGTTGATGTCCATCACCGGCTCGCGCGTCGGGTCGTAGAGGGGCACGGGGTTGCTGCGGGCCTCCAGCATCTTCTTCTTTATTTTCTTGGCGAAGGCCACGTTGGCCGCGTGCCCGGGGCGGGCGGCCAGAATCTGGCCCTTCAGCGGACGGCCCACCAGGGCGAGGTCGCCCACGAGGTCGAGCAGCTTGTGGCGGGCGGGCTCGTTCTTGTGGCGCAGGTCCACGTTGTTGAGGATGCCTTCCTTTTTGACCGACACGCGCGGCTTGCCCAGCATTTTGGCCAGGTCGCTCAGCTCGTCGTCGCTCACCACGCGGTCCACCACCACGATGGCGTTCGAGAGGTCGCCGCCCCGGATAAGGTTGTTTTTGTAGAGCATTTCCAGCTCGTGCAAAAAGCAGAAGGTACGTGAGGAAGCAATTTCCTCGCTGAACTTGCCAATGTCGTCCAGCGTGGCGTGCTGCGAGCCCAGCACCGGCGAGTTGTAGTCCACCATCACCGTGAGGCGATAGTCGGGCAGGGGCAGGGCCGCGATTTCGACCCCGCGCGCATTGTCCACGTAGCGAATGCTTTCCGGAATTTCGTAGTAGTTGCGCAGCGCGTTCTGCTCTTCGAAGCCTACGGTATTGAGGGCCTTAATGAACTCGGCCGATGAGCCGTCCATGATGGGTGGCTCGGGGCCGGAGAGCTGAATGAGCACGTTATCCAGCTGCAGGCCCACGAGGGCGGCCAGCGTATGCTCCACGGTATTCACGCGGGCTCCGTTCTGCTCGATGGTGGTACCACGGCTCAGGTCCACCACGTTATCCACGTCGGCATCGACGATGGGCTGGCCGGGCAAATCGACCCGTTGAAACTTGTAGCCGTGGCCCACCGGGGCGGGGCAAAATGTCATGGTGGCCTCAACGCCGGTGTGCAGGCCAATGCCCCGCACCGTCACGGGTGCCTGAATGGTGTGTTGCTTGTCGTTCATTCTTATTTGGTGCTTAGTGCTTGGTGCTTAGTGCTTGGCAATGAGGCGGAAAGACAGCTAAGTCTGACTGCCAAGCACCAAGCACAAGGCACCAAGCACTAATAGGCTGCAAAGCTAGGGCTTTTCCGTCGTGTTTTGGGCCTTCTCCAGCGTCGCCACACGCTGTTCGAGCTCGGGCAGGCGGCGGAAAACGATTTGTGCGCGCTGGTTCTGCTTGAAGTCGAAGGCGGTGGAGCCTTGCAGGATGGTGCCTTCCTGCTTCACGTTTTTGCCCACGCCCGACTGAGCCGTAACGGTCGTTTTGTTGGCCAGCGTCACGTGGCCGGCCATGCCCACCTGGCCCGCCAGCACGCAGTGGTCGCCGATTTTAGCCGAGCCCGCGATGCCCGTTTGCGAGGCAATGACGGTGTGCTGACCGATTTCGACGTTGTGGGCCAGCTGCACGAGATTGTCGATTTTGCTGCCTCGCCCAATGCGTGTGGAGCCCAGCGTGGCGCAGTCGATGGTGGCGTTGGCCCCGATGCTCACGAAATCCTCCAGCACCACGTTGCCGATTTGCGGAATGGCCTTGTAGCTGCCATCGGGTTGCGGCGCGAAGCCAAACCCGTCGGAACCCACCACCGCGCCGGCCTTGATGACGCAGAACTTGCCGATTACGGTATCGGAATAGACTTTAGCCCCGGCGTGGATGATGCTGCCCTCGCCGATGCTCACGCGGTCGCCGATGTAGGCCTGCGGGAATACCAGCACGTTATCGCCCAACGTGCAGTTTTCGCCGATGTAGGAAAATGCCCCCCGATAGTGGCCCGGCCCGATGCTGGCGCTTTCAGCAATGAACGACGGCTGCTCAACGCCGCGCTTGCCCGTGCGGGTGGCCTGGGCGTAAAATTCGAGCAGCTGGCTGAAAGCGGTGTAGGGGTTTTCGACGCGGATGAGGGCCGGCCGCACCGCTTGGCGTAGGGCCTGCTCGCGGCCCACAATCACGGCTGTAGCGCCGGTTTCGTAGAGAAACGGCTCGTATTTGGCGTTCGACAAAAAAGTGAGCGAGCCGGCCTGGGCTTCTTCGATTTTAGCGAGGCTGGAGATTCGCTGGGCCGCGTCGCCCTCCACGGTGCCACCGAGTACCTCGGCGATTTGCTGAACGGTAAATTCCATAAGTGGCAAAAATAGTTGTCAGTTGCTAGTTGTCAGCTTCGGGCCGGCTGTCGTTGGTGTAACTCGTTAAATAGACTGACAACTGACAACCAACAACTATACTATTTCCTTTGGGTAGCAGATATAGAACTTTTCCACCCGTTGGCTCAGGGCTTTGATGTTAGGCAGGTCGGAGGCTTCCATCACGTTCACCACGTCGCCGAGCTTGGTCAGAATTTCGATGGGTTCCTGGCTTTTGGCGTTATAGGCGCTGTTGCTCAGGCGGCCCGAAATCATGAGCAGGGCCGCTTCTTCCATCGGCAGGCTGAATTTCTCAGCGATGAGTTCCTGAATACCGAGCTTGAAATCCTCATCGAACGGCTGGGGGGCGAGCACGATTTTGAGCAGGTTGCGGTGCAGAATGCTCTTGGCCAGGTAGCTGAGTACTTTGTCCGGGTGGCCGGCCCAGGCCTTGATGGCCGACCAGATGTCGTAGTCGTCGAGCTCGACAAAATGGCTGAGAATTTTGTCGTCTTTCTCGAACTCGCCCAGGCTCACGGCGCGGCCCAGAAAATAGCCCAGGCAGCTGTTGGCGGGTACTTCCACACCTTGGCGGGCCAGGTCGCGGGCCCGCTGCACCACCCGAATCACCATCTGCTCGGCCGAAGTCACGGTTTTGTGCAGGTACACCTGCCAGTACATCAGGCGGCGGCTCACCAGGAAATTCTCGACTGAGTACACGGCTTTTTCTTCCAGCACCAGTCGCTCGTCGTGCACGCGCAGCATTTTGATGAGGCGGTCAGCCCCCGGGCGGCCTTCCTCCACGCCGGTATAAAAGGAATCGCGGTTGAGGTAGTCGAGGCGGTCCATGTCGAGCTGGCTGCTGACCAACTGGTGGAAGAACGGCCGCGCATAGGTGCCCGTAAAGATGGCAATGGCCAAATCGAGCTTGCCGTTGAACTCCTTATTCAGCCGCTCCATCAAAAAAAGCGAGAGCTGTTCGTGGGGTACATCCTGAAAAATGGCGGTTTCGAGGGCGTGGGAGAGCGGGCCGTGGCCCACGTCGTGCAGCAGGATGGCAGCCAGCGCCGCCTCGCCCTCGGCCGCCGAAATCGCTACGCTCTTGTCCTTGAGCGTGCGTAGGGCCAGCGACATGAGGTGCATGGCCCCGAGCGCGTGGTGGAAGCGCGTGTGCAGCGCCCCGGGGTACACAAACCCCGTGAGCCCGAGCTGCTGAATGCGCCGCAGCCGCTGGAAATACGGGTGTTCGATGAGGTCGAACAGGAACTCCGTCGGGATGGTGACAAAGCCGTAAACGGGGTCGTTAAAGATTTTCTTTTTGTTCACGATGGGAGGCGGGGCGCGGGCGGCAAGCCGTCGGCGAAAAGTAGAAATTCGGGGCGGCGGAGCAGAAAATAGCAACATTTGCCGTCGCTGCCCGTCAATAACCAGACGCGAAGCTACGGCCTGCCATTCCGGCAAATGCAACTTTGTGCGCGAAAGCCGGCTTCTTAAGGGCTTCGGGCTTCCCGCAGTTTTCATCCGGGACTACCGAACGTTGTTCTTGCAACCACGACTTTAACCAACGGTCAGCGTAAGCTGAGTTTCCCAATTCTCAAGACCTCCCTATGCAACAAACCACCATCCTCTGGGCCGACGACGAAATCGACCTGCTCAAGCCGCACCTGCTCTTCCTCAAGGAAAAAGGCTACGATGTGACGCCCGTGAACAGCGGGGCCGATGCCATCGAAGAAATCCAGGAGAAGAGCTACGACCTCGTGTTTCTCGACGAGAACATGCCCGGCCTCACCGGCTTGCAGACGCTGACCGAAATCAAGGCCATCCGGCCCACCGTGCCCGTGGTGATGATTACCAAGAGCGAGGAGGAGCACATCATGGAGTCGGCCATCGGGGCGAAAATTGCCGATTACCTGATTAAGCCGGTGAACCCGAGCCAGATTCTGCTGTCGGTGAAGAAGGTGCTCGATAACAAGCGCCTCGTGAGCGAAGCCACCAACTCGGGCTACCAGCGCGATTTCCGCCAGCTCGGCATGCAGCTTTCCGACCGCCTCACGCCCGCCGAGTGGGCCGACGTGTACAAGAAACTGGTGTACTGGGAGCTCGAAATCAACGAAACCGAGGGCAAGAGCATGGCCGAAGTCTTCAACATGCAAAAGGATGAGGCCAACACCTACTTCGGCCGCTTCATCACGGAAGACTACGAGGACTGGGTGAACGGCGACGACAAAAACGCCCCGCTCATGTCGCACCAGCTGTTTAAGGAGCGCGTGTTCCCGACCCTGAAGGCCACCGGCGACACGCCCGTGTACTTCGTGCTAATAGACAACCTGCGCTACGACCAGTGGAAGGTGCTGGAGCCCATCATCACCGAGCTGTTTACGGTGGATAGCGAGGAGATGTACTACGCCATTCTGCCGACCACCACGGCCTATGCGCGCAACGCCATCTTCTCGGGCATGATGCCGAGCGAGATTCAGAAAAAATACCCCAACCTGTGGGTGAATGACGACGACGACGAGGGCAAAAACCTGCACGAGGCCGAGTTCATGGAAATCAACTTCCAGAAGAACAACCAGAAGGTGAAGCACAGCTACCACAAGGTGACCAACCTGCAGGCTGGCAAGGACTTGCTGGGCAAGATGAGCAACCTGCACAACAACTACAAGTGCAA
>JANNDE010000001.1:0-1229 GCA_031387395.1 Hymenobacter sp. | reverse complement strand
GCTGATAGCGCCCTGCTTGAAGCGGGTTGCGCAGAGCTTCTTGGCAATGCTGTTCATGAGCTGGATTTCGGTGGTGTAATCCGACTCCAATCCTTCAATCCGCTCCTGGGCATCTTCGTAGGCGAAGCGGCGGTCGGAGTGAATGATGGTTTTGCCGAACCACGACTCGTAGAGCTTGCCGTTCTCATCCAGCTCAAACACGGCCGAAAACGTCAGCTTGTCTTCATTAGGGCGCAACGAGCAGAGGCCGTTGGAGAGGCGCTCGGGCAGCATCGGAATCACCCGGTCCACGAGGTACACCGAGGTAGCGCGGTGCTTGGCTTCCTCTTCCAGCGCCGTGCCGGGCCGCACATAGTGCGTCACGTCGGCAATGTGCACTCCGATTTCCCAGTGGCCGTTTTCCAGCTTCTGAATGCTAAGCGCATCGTCGAAATCCTTGGCGTCGGCGGGGTCGATGGTGAAGGTGGTGATGGCGCGGAAGTCCCGGCGGCGCTCCACTTCGGAGGCCGGAATGACTTCGGAAATACCTTCGGACTCCTCTTCCACTTCGGCTGGGAATTCAAACGGCAGACCGAACTCGGCCATGATGGCGTTTATCTCGGCCTCGTTGCCGCCAGCCTGCCCGAAGCTGCGTACCACTTCTCCCATCGGCGAGCGGCTGGCATCCTCCGGAAACTCCGTGACGCGCACCAGCACCTTCTCGCCATCCACGGCGCCGTGCAGGTTCTCGAAGGGCACGAACACATCAAAGTACATCTTGCGGTTGTCGGGCTTCACGAAGCCGATACCGCCGCGCACCTGCAGGCGGCCCACCACCTCAGCACGCACCCTCTTAATCACCTCCACCACGTCGCCAACGGGGCGGCCGTCGCGGGAGCCGCGCAGGCGCAGACGTACGGTGTCGCCCTGCATGGCAAACTTCAGCCGGTCGGTGAATACGCGCACGTCGCTCTCACTTTCCTCGGAAATCACGAAGGCAAACTTGTCGGTGGCCAGCGCTACCGTGCCCACGATGGTGTCGGCGTGGGAGTCGTGGCGGCGGCGCGAGTCGGTGGTGCTGTCGGCGTCGGGAAAGTCGAAGCCGGCCTCGCGGCGGCGGTGAACCACGGGGTCCTGGCCAAACTCGGCCTCGGGCGAGCGGGCACTCCGGCGGGCCGGTGCAGCGTCCTTGTTACGCGCGTTGCGGCCGCTGCCAGCTTCCGTGGCTACAGGAGCGACGGCAGGGTCGG
>JANNDE010000740.1:0-2833 GCA_031387395.1 Hymenobacter sp. | reverse complement strand
CCCAGCGCTGAGCTGCGGGAAGAAGCCGCGCACACAAAAGGGCCGTTGTCGTAATGACAGCGGCCCTTTTTGTGTGCGCGGCGTTGGAACTCCGGCGGCCTTAGCGCAGGCGGTCGGCGCTGCGCACCAGCTGCTCGTCGCGGCGGATGAAGCGGTTGGCCAGCAGGTTCAGCACCAGGGCCAGGGTGGGCAGGTAGAAGGCAATCATCACCTGGCCTTCGAGCTTGATGTTGACCAGCTGCTCGCCTTTGGTGTAGAACAGGAATTCGGCCCCGAGCGTGGCCGTGATGAGCAGCAGGTTGACAGTACCCAGCAGCAGCTGCCGCAGGCGGTTCCGGAACTGGAAAATCTCGAACACGGCAATGGCGGCCGAGGCCGTGGCCAGCACCCCAATCAGCCACACCGGGCCGAGGCCGGCCGACAGGGCCCCGCCCCTGGCTTCGAAGCCGAAGGCGGTGAGGGTGAGCTCCTGCCCGGTGAGGGGGTCGAGCTTATGCCACAGGGGCAGGGCCAGCAGGCTCAGCATGGCCAGGGCCAGCAACAGCAAAAACACGCTTTGGATTCTTTGTATCATCTTTGTTGTAGTGTAAGAAAAGGCCCGGGCCAGTGCCGGGGCTGCAAATTTAACCTCATCCGGCGCTTGCGCCGCTATTGCCCCCTCTGATGCCGAATGCTTATATCGTGGATGCCGTGCGCACCCCGATTGGAAAATTTGGCGGCGCGCTCAGCAGCGTCCGCCCCGACGATTTGGCCGCCCACGTGCTGCGCGAGCTCATGCGCCGCAACCCGTCCGTGGATAAAAATGCCATTGAAGACGTGATTATCGGCGCGGCCAACCAGGCCGGCGAAGACAACCGCAACGTGGCCCGCATGGCCGCGCTGCTGGCCGGCCTGCCCGTCACGGTGCCCGGCAACACGGTGAACCGCCTCTGCGCCTCGGGCCTGCAAAGCATTATCGATGCGGCCCGCGCTATTAAGTGTGGCGAGGGCGACGTATACCTGGCCGGCGGGGCCGAGAGCATGACCCGCGCCCCGTTTGTGATGGCCAAGTCGGAATCGGCCTTCGGGCGCGAGCTCACGGCCCACGACACCACGCTGGGCTGGCGCTTCATCAACCCCAGGCTGAGCAAGCTGTACTATCCCTTTACCATGGGCCAGACGGCCGAGAACGTGGCTAAGCAGTACGGCATCACCCGCGAGGAGCAGGATTTCTTCGCCTTCGAAAGCCAGCGCAAATATGCCCGGGCCTTCGAAAAAGGCCGTTTCCGGAAGGAAATTGTGCCGGTGTTCATCGCCAGCCCCAAGGGCGACACGGCCTTGTTTGATACCGATGAGCAGCCCCGCTTTTCGCCCCTCGAAAAGCTGGCGACCCTCAAGCCCGCCTTCCAGCCCGAGGGCGGGACGGTGACGGCCGGCAACTCGGCCGGCATCAACGACGGCGCGGCCGCCGTGCTGATGGTGAGCGAGGACGCCCTGAAGCGCTACAGCCTGAAGCCCCTGGCGCGGGTGGTGGCTTCGGCCGTGGCCGGCGTCGACCCGTCGGTGATGGGCCTGGGTCCGATTCCGGCCACTCAGAAAGCATTGCAGCGCGCCGGCCTCACCCTGGCCGACATCGACCTGGTTGAGCTCAACGAAGCCTTCGCGGCCCAGAGCATTGCCTGCGTGCGCGAGCTGGGCCTGGATATGGCCAAGGTGAACGTGAACGGCGGCAGCATTGCCATGGGCCACCCGCTGGGCAGCTCGGGCGCGCGCATCACGGCAACGCTGCTGCACGAGATGCACCGCCGCGGCGAAGGCATGCGCTACGGCCTGGCCGTGATGTGCGTGGGCGTGGGCCAGGGCGCCGCCGTGATTTACGAGAAACTGTAACGCTGCGCTTAATGAGGAATGGGGAATGAGGAATGAGAAATTGTCGGGCCGGACAATCTTCATTCCTCATTGTTCATTCCTCATTGTTCATTCAATCCATGCGCTACTTCCTGCACCTCGCCTACGACGGCACTTCCTACTGCGGCTGGCAGATTCAGCCGGGCATGCCCACCGTGCAGGCCGCGCTCGACCGCTGCCTGACCCAGATACTGCGCCGCCCCACCTGGTGCCTGGGCAGCGGCCGCACCGATTCGGGCGTGCACGCCGGCCACCAGGTGGCCCATTTCGATGCCGACCTGCCCGACACCCTGCCGCTCGACGTGCTGCTCTACCGTCTGCGCCGGGCCCTGCCGCCCGACATCGGAGCGCTGCGCCTGCACGCCGTGCCCGCCACGGCCCACGCCCGCTTCTCGGCCGAGGAGCGCAACTACGAGTATTTCGTGGTGACGCAGCCCAATCCCTTCCGCCGCGACCAGGCTCTGTACGTGGACCGGCCCTTGGATATTGCCGCCATGAATGAGGCCGCCGGCTACCTGGTGGGCCAGTTCGATTTCACGTCCTTCTCGAAAGTGAAGGGCGGCGAAAACCATTACGTGTGCTACTGCACGGCCGCCGGCTGGCACCCCGCGCCGGGCGGCTGGGTGTTTCGCATCCGGGCCAACCGCTTCGTGCGGGGCATGGTGCGGCTGGTGGTGGGCACCCTGCTCGACGTGGGCCGCGGGAAAATGACGCCGCGCCAGTTTCAGGCGCTGCTCTGGGCCCAGCGCCGCGTCGATGCTGGCGGGGCGGCCCCGGCCCGGGGCCTGTTCCTGAGCCGGGTGGAGTATGAGGACGGCATCGTGCCGGCAGAAGTGGAGGGGGTAGGCTGACGAGCTAAGATATAGAACGGTCATGCCGAGCGCAGCCGAGGCATCTCGCGTGCCGCCACTACTTCAAACGTTCAACGATGCGAGCGAGATGCCTC
>JANNDE010000706.1:0-1082 GCA_031387395.1 Hymenobacter sp. | reverse complement strand
ACCGCTCGGCGGAAGAGTCGCGCAGGCTTTCTTCGGCAGGGGTCATGGGCGGAGACGTGGGATGGTAAAGGGAGTTAGAAAGTCAAGCCCAGCAGCACCGTCACGGCGCCGTTGGTGCGGCGCGGCGTCTTGTCCTGCACGTACACGTCGTTCTTATCCACGAACTGCTTGCCTTCGGCGCGCAGAATCACGCGGGGCACGGGGATGTAATCGAAGCCCAGGGAATAGCCCACGGTATTGAGGCCGCCGGCGCGGGTGGGGGCCAGCACCCCGGCCGGGTCGTGGAAGTACTCGACGCGGCCCACGATGCCGGTGCGCGTGGTGGTGCGCCGGCGCACGATGAGCGCGGCACCCTGCCAGGCGTCGTGCCCGCCGGCGTTGTGGGCGCGGGCCTGAATGCCGGCATCAAAGGCCGCCGCCAGCTTCCACTTGGCCGAAGGGTCGTAGGTGACGTAGAAATCGTGGAAGTAGCGCAGCTGCCGGCCCACCGAATCGGGCTGGTTGTAGCCCTCGCCCACGAAGGTGCTGGAGTTCAGCAGCCACTTAGGCGAGGGCCGAAACTGAATCTGGCTGCCCACGGCCTCGTTCTGGTTGCGGTCCCGAATCACCTGCCAGCCGTTGAGCACCAGCGCCGAAAACAGCCACTTCTGGCCCCGGTCGTAGGTGAGCTTGGCGCCGGCCTCGTAGTAGGGCGAGTTGTCGGCCATGATGGAACGCGTTAGCGTGAGGTCGTCGCGCGAAATCGGACCTTCCAGCCCGATGTGCGAGAGGAAAATGCCCGCGTCGAGCCAGAGGTACTTGGCCAGCTTCACCCCGCCCCAGGCCTCGTAGATGTTCTTGAAAATGGGCGGCTCGGCGGCGTAGTTGGCGTCGGGGTAGGTGCCGGTCTGGATGGCAAACGTGCCCCGGATTCGGTCGCTGGTGTAGCGCGCGCCGAGCAGGGCAATGTTCACGGCAATCTGGTTGTGCAGGTTTTCCGAGTAGATGAACCCCGGCCGCGTCAGCCCGGCGGGGTTGTTGAAATCGTAGCCGTAGTACACGCCCACGTAGCCGAAAAACTCGGGTTTGGGGTCGGCTTTGGC
>JANNDE010000602.1:0-1604 GCA_031387395.1 Hymenobacter sp. | reverse complement strand
GCCACCACGGGGCGCAGCTGGTGTACATCGCTGGCGTCGGCCCGCAGGGCCACCTGGTGATGAAGGGCGACGACCACGAACACGGCGGGACTCAGGCCATGCCCGGCATGGAGATGGAAGCCGACGGACACGACGCGCAGGGGAAGCCGGATGAACACCAGGAAGCCGCGACTCCCGCATCCACCGGCCTCCAATCAACCGCTGATAAGCCTGCTCCCAATGACATGACGGGCATGGACATGGGCAGCAAGGCTTCTCCTAAAAAAAGCAACAGCAATGCTCCTGCCCGCGACCCAATGGGCGACATGGACATGCCTGGCACCAAGCCTGGCGGCCAGGCTCGCCCAGTTCCCCGCCCAAGCACCCCGCAGGCGATGCCCAAAGGCATGGATAGGAGCACCCCGTCCAAATCAAAGCAGATGGAGGCCATGCCCGGAATGGCAGACATGCCCGGTATGAGCAAACCGCCGGCTGGCGCAAAAAAGCCTGCCAAGGCTAAGTCAGGAGGGGAGGGCATGTCGAATATGGGCAACATGGCGGATATGCCCGGCATGAAGGCTCCTGCTCCTAAACAATCCATGCCCGCAATGGACAACATGAAAGGCATGCCCGGCACGGATAAAGCTCAGGCCATGCCCGCAATGGGCACCATGCCAGGCATGAGCATGCCGGCCAACCCCATGGACAAGTTCCGCTTTGAGGACAACAACCCCGCCCGGAACAAACCCAAGTCCGACAAACAATAGTCCCGCAATGAAAGTATTCGTTTTCCTGTGCCTGCTGCTCAGCTCGCTGCAACTTGCTGCGCAAATGCCGCAGCACCAGGCCATGCCCAAAGGCAAGGACGCCAATGGTATGGCCACGCCTCCCCCGGACCAGGACCTGCGCGGCCACGTGGTGGCGCCCCGGGCCACCCACGCCGGTCACCGCGTCGAATACGACCTGTACGTGGACGGGCGCAAGGTCAACTACAGCGGCAAAACCCGCCTGGCCATCGCCATCAACGGCCAGATTCCGGCCCCCACACTGCGCTTCACCGAGGGCGACACGGCCATCATCCGGGTGCACAATCAGATGGGCGTGGAAACCAGCATCCACTGGCACGGCATCCTGCTGCCCAATCAATACGACGGCGTGCCCTACCTCAACACGGCCCCCATCGAGCCGGGCGGCACGCACACGTTTACGTTTCCCCTCATCCAAAGCGGCACCTACTGGTACCACTCCCACACCATGCTGCAGGAGCAGAACGGGCTCTACGGCTCCATCGTCATCCAGCCCAAGGAAGTGAAGTACGAGCTCAAGGAGTACGTGCTGCTGCTTTCCGACTGGACGGACTACAAGCCCAAGGAGATAATGCGCTACCTCAAGCGGGCCGGCGAATGGTTTGCCGTTGAGAAAGGCGCGACGCAGAGCTACGGCGAGGCCCTGGCCGCCGGCTACTTCAAGGACAAGGTGAAACAGGAGTGGCAGCGCATGCCGGCCATGGACCTCACCGACATCTACTACAACAAGTTTCTCACCAACGGCCGCGAGAAAAGCTACTACCCCGATGCCAAGCCGGGGGAGGTGGTGCGCCTGCGCGTCATCAACGGCAGCGCCTC
>JANNDE010000599.1:0-5188 GCA_031387395.1 Hymenobacter sp. | reverse complement strand
TAAAACCCTGTTTAGCTTAGCGCCAGACAGGGTTTTAACTTTTAACGCTCAACCTTCAACAGATTACCGTCCGCGCCGCTTCAGCGCCTTCACGCCGGGGTTCGAGCCGCCCTTTTTGCCCACGAAAGACTTCGAGCCCTTGGTGCTTTTCTTCTGGCCTTCCTTAAAGGCTTTACCGGTGCGCTTGTCAATCGTCACGCCGGGCTTAATCCACTCCTTTTTCTCGTGGAAGGCACCTTTGAAGGTCGGGTCGAGCTTCTTGCGGCGGTCGTCGAGCTCGCGGCCCATCTTCTGCTGCTCCTCAAACGGCGTTTCTTCCACCACCACTTCCTCGGGCAGCGGCAGCAACTCAATCTTCTGGTTGATGAGCAACTCGATTTCGGCTACGTGCACCATCTCGGCCTCGTTGGCGAAGGTGATGGCCGCGCCCGTGTGCAGCGCCCGGCCCGTGCGCCCGATGCGGTGCACGTAGTCGTCGTGCACAATCGGCACGTCGAAGTTGATAACGTGCGTCACCTGCGGCACGTCGATGCCGCGCGCCGCCACGTCGGTGGCCACCATATAGCGCACCTCCCCGGCCTTGAACGAGTCCATGCTGTTCATCCGCGCGTTCTGGCCCTTGTTGCCATGAATCACGCGTACCTCGCCGGCCGGGGCCTTGCGCTCCAGGAAGTGGGCCACCTGGTCGGCGTGCTGCTTGGTGCGGCAGAAGAGCAGCACCCGCGTCATGGTCTCAATGTCGCGGTGCAGCAGGAAGTGCAGCAGGTTGATTTTGGTGAGCAGGTTGGGGGCCTCGTACAGCACCTGGCTCACCGTGGAGGCCGTTTTGGCCGGCGGGCTCACCTCCACCCGCACTGGGAATTCCAGAAATTCCTCGCTCAGCGTCGTTACCCGTTCCGGCATGGTAGCCGAGAACAGCGCATTCTGGCGCTTGCGCGGAATAATCTCCAGAATCCGCCGAATCTGGGGCATGAAGCCCATGTCCATCATTTTGTCGGCTTCGTCCATCACCAGCGTTTTCAGGTCGGTGAGGCGCACCGCGCCTTTCAGGTAAATTTCAAGCAGCCGGCCGGGCGTGGCAATTAGCACATCGAGGCCGCCGGAGATGGTTTCAATCTGAGTTTTCGGCCCCAGGCCCCCGTAAATAGCGAAAATACGCAGGTCCGTATTCACCGCCAGTACCTTCAGGTGCTTCTCAATCTGAATGGCCAGCTCCCGCGTGGGAGCCAGCACCAGGGCCCGCGGGTTGGTGCCCTGGGCATATTTTACCTTCATGAGCAGCGGCAGGCCGAAGGCGGCGGTTTTGCCGGTACCGGTCTGGGCGATGCCCAGCACGTCGTGCCCGGCCATCAGCAGCGGGATAGTCTGAATCTGGACCGGCGTGGGCACGGTGAAGCCTGCATCGGCCACGGCCGTCAGGAATTGTTTGTTGAGCTTGAAATCGTTGAACGATGGGGCAATGTTGGGTTCCATTCTGCAAAGGTCGGGGTTTTGCGGCGGCTAACTGGTAGCAGGATGAAAATTGACCGTCATGCAGAGCGTAGCGAAGCATCTTTACCGCTTCGTTGCAATGCGACTGATTACTATAGCAATAAAGATGCTTCGCTGCGCTCTGCATGACAGGCTTTCAAAAGCATCAACCGTTCAATGAAGAACTTTTTTTGCCATTTCCCGCTTCTTTTTCTATCTTTGCACCACCAAAACAAACCTGGTAGATATAGCTCAGCTGGTTAGAGCGTCGGATTGTGATTCCGAAGGTCGTGGGTTCGAGCCCCATTATTTACCCTCCTGCTAAAAGTCCCCGGAATTATCCGGGGACTTTTTTGTTGCTTGCACTGAATCTGTTTTGATGCAGCCTTAATTTCAACCGTTTTTATTCACCACACTTTACGTACATGAGCTTGCTCGTCATCGGCAGCGTCGCGTTCGACGCCCTGGAAACGCCCTTCGGCAAAACCGATAAAATCATCGGCGGGGCCGCCACCTACATCAGCCTCTCGGCGTCCTACTCGCTGAAGCCCGTGAAGCTGGTGGCCGTGGTGGGCGACGACTTTCCGCAGGCCGACATTCAACTGCTCGAAGACCACGGCGTGGACGTGGAAGGCCTGCAAATCAAGCAGGGCGAGAAGTCGTTCTTCTGGTCGGGCATCTACTCCAAAGACCTGAACTCGCGCGAAACCCTCGTGACCGAGCTCAACGTGCTGGCCGATTTCGACCCCATCATCCCCGATGCCTACCAGGACTGCAAGTACCTGATGCTGGGCAACCTGGCTCCGCAGGTGCAGCGCCTCGTCATCCAGCGCCTCGTGAACCGCCCCAAGCTGATTGTGATGGATACGATGAACTTCTGGATGGACATCGCCCTCGAAGAGCTCATCGCCACCATCGAAATGGTCGACGTGTTGAGCATCAACGATGAAGAAGCCCGCCAGCTCTCCGGCGAATACTCGCTGGTGAAGGCCGCCAAGAAAATCATGGGCATGGGGCCGAAATTCCTCATCATCAAGAAGGGTGAGCACGGCGCGCTGCTCTTCCACAAGCACAAGGTTTTCTACGCGCCGGCCCTGCCGCTGGAAGAAGTATTCGACCCGACCGGTGCCGGCGACACGTTCGCGGGTGGCTTCATCGGCCACCTCGCCGCCACCGATGACATCAGCTTCGAAAACATGAAGCGCGCCGTGATTCACGGTTCGGCCATGGCCTCGTTCTGCGTCGAGAAGTTCGGCACCGAGCGCCTGCTCAACCTCTCGGCCGAAGAAGTGGAAGCCCGCGAGGCGCAATTTGCCGAGCTGGTACGCGTAGTGCCGTCTTCGGCCATCGCCAACGTGCCCGCTTAGGTTTTCCGGCGGGCAACCTTTTAGCGGCGAATGGGTACAATTACCCATATTTCACTCAACACCAAACCGCTATGGGACTCGCCAAGAAAGACACCGACTTGCAAAACGAGAAAACGTCCGTGAACCCGGCCGCTAACACGAAACGCAAAAGCACCCAGGTGCAAAGCCCGAACACGATGGACGTATCGGCGCACGGCAATACCACCGACGGCAACAGCGCTGGGCACGGTGTCGATAACATCCGCAACAACCCGCAGGGCAACCGCCCAATGTCGGTGAACAAGGGTAAAGTAGGCAAAGGCGGCGACGCGAAACACTAAGCAGCCGCTAGCAGCAACAGCAAAGGCCCCGCCGGATTCGTCCGGCGGGGCCTTTTTGCGCTATTTAATTGGGCTAAAACGCCCAACCCAGCCATTGCTGATACCCGCGCTGCTGCGCCGCATCGGCCGTTTCCAGCTTGTCAATCGCATAGTGCTGGCCGAAGCGTACGCCCGGCGTGGCCGTGAGCTTCACCGTCAGCAGGCGGTTCTGCCGGAATACGCTGACCTCGTAGCTGTCTGCGCCGGTGCTGAGCAGGCTTTGCAGGTTCATATCGACGCGGCGGCCGTTCACGGCCACTATTTCATCGTCCACGGTCAGGGCCGTGGCGGCGGGCGAGCTGGGCCAGATGGAGGTTACCTCCGTGCGCTCGTGCTTCACCACCGTACGGAAACCAAACTGGCCTTCCGAAGCCGAGGCGTTTTCGCCCACCAGCAGCTGGCAGCCCACGGTGTGCAGCACGCGGTTGAGCGGCTCCAGCAGCGGCGCGGTGCCGTAGATGAACTTGTCGAAATAGGCGTGCATGTCGCGGCTGGCCACTTCGTTTACGAGGCGCACGTAGTCGGCCTCGGTGTAGCCAATGCCGGTTTTGCCAAATTCCTCGTACAGCCGCCGCATCACGTCATCCAAGCTACGGGCGTGGCCGGAAAGTTGGCGAATAGTCAAATCGAGTAGCATGGCCACCAGCGCGCCCTTGTGGTACACCGACACCTTGCGGTCGGGCACGCCGGGCTTGTAGCCATCTAGCCAGAGGTCCATGCTGGCATCGGCCAGCGAGCCGTTTTCGCCGCCCCCATCGTCGTAGTGCTTGTGCAGCACCGTGTTCAACTCCTCAAAATACTGCGCCGGGCTGCGCACGTGGCTGCGGGCCAACAGGTACTCGCCGTAGTACGTCGTAATGCCCTCGGCAATGAAGCAGGTGCGGAAGTAGTTTTCGCGGCTGTAGTCGTAGGGCTGCATCTCGGCCGGCCGGATGCTCTTGATGTTCCAGGTATGGAACAGCTCGTGGCAGCTCACGCCCAGTAGCTCTTTGTACAGCCCTTCACTCATAATCAGCTCGGCCGGCCCCAGCGTAATCACCGTCGAGTTGTTGTGCTCCACGCCGTGGTAGTGCTTGTAGGGCAGAAACTGGTTCAGGAAGTGGTAATCCGCCACCGGAAAGCCGCCGAACAGCATCAGCTGTTCCTCCGAAAACGCCTTGAAATCGGCCAGCAGCTTCGGCCAGCTCACCAGCGCCTCGCCCTGCACCCAGACGTGGAAGGGCAGCCCGCCCGCCTCGTACTGCTGGTGCGTGAGCGTGGGGCTGGCAATCAGCGGCGAGTCGGCTAGCTGGTCAAAATCCTTCGCGGCAAGCACATTCGGTGCGGTTTGCGGCAAGCCGCACGCCACCTGCCAGCTCTCGGGCAGTGCCAGCGTCAACTCGCATTCCTCCAGCTGCCGGCCTTCGGCGTACAGCAGCGCCTGCACGGGGTTCAGGTACAGCTGCGACTCATCGAGCCAGGAGCCGCCGGCGTCCATCTGGTGGGCGTAGAAGTTGTAGCGCACCCGCACGGTGCGGCCAGTCGCGTTGGGCACCTCCCACCGGTCTTTGGTGAGCTTGCGATAGGGGAGGGGCTCGTTGGTGGCGGCATCCTCCATCACGACGCGCTGAATCTTTTGGGCGAAGTTTTGCAGCTCGTAGCGGCCGGGGCGCCAGGCAGGCAATTGTAGCTCCAGCGGCGCCTGGGCATCGGCGGCGACAGCCAGCGTGAGCTCGATTTGCAGGTAAAACGTGAGGGGATTCTCGTAGGAAACGCGGTAGTGAATCATTGCCAAATCGGTATAAATGCCCTTAAAACTACTGCCTACGTGCCCGCCGGCGTAAAAGTGCTTGAGGCCCTTGCCTTTTCCAGACAAAGCCCGTACCTTTGCCGGCCCAACTCGAAACTCGTCTTTTTAAGATTCATTGATATGAAACGTACCTATCAGCCCTCGAAGCGCAAGCGTGTAAACAAGCACGGCTTCCGTCTCCGCATGGAATCCGCTAACGGCCG
>JANNDE010000576.1:0-1256 GCA_031387395.1 Hymenobacter sp. | reverse complement strand
GTGCCGGTGCTTTCGGGCTTCCAGTTGATGGTTTTGTTGAGCTCGATGAGCCGGTCCTTTACCGCTGTGGTCTTGATGAACCAGGAATCGAGCGGGTAGTAGAGCACGGGCTTGTCGGTGCGCCAGCAGTGCGGGTAGGTGTGCTCGTAACGCTCTGTTTTGAAAGCAGTACCAGCACGCCTCATTTTAATGGCAATACTTTCATCCAGCGTTTTGTAGTCGGCTCCTGACTCGTCGTGGCCGTCGTAGTTCTTTACCCAACGGCCCGCAAACTCGCCCATTTGGGGCACGTAGCGGCCCGTCCGGTCCACGATGGGGCCGAGCGTGCCTTCGGCATTCGGTACCATTAAGGCAGGTACGTCGTTCTGTTGGGCTGCTAAAAAGTCGTCACTTCCAAATGTGGGTGAGATATGCACGATGCCAGTGCCATCCTCAGTAGTCACAAAGCCAGCAGGAATGACGCGGAATGCCCTCTCTTCACCTTCAAATGCCGGGAAGCCACCTTCTTGGTCAAATAAACGTTCATACATAATGCCTACTAAGTCGGCACCAGTGAAACTGCCATCACTATCGTAAGGAATTTTACCCTTATTGAGATACTTAATCAACTCTACTTTTAACTCTTCATTCTTTTGGCAGGAAAGCAGTGGTTCTGGATTTAAATTATCAAGCCAAGGCTCAATAACTTCTCGTAATTTTTGTGGAACGTTCTTGTTTTCAACATGAAATTCGTCGCCGCCGAACAGCTTTTTGACTAGCTTTTGGGCAACAATGACTAGGATAGGGTCAAGCGTATAGGGATTAATTGTCCTTATCCGCTCGTATGTAATGTGTGGATTGACCGCTAGAGCAGTGTTGGCTGGTAGTGTCCAGGGAGTTGTTGTCCAAGCAAGAATAAAGTAGCCAGGTTTATAATCTCCAACTGTGGGAAGAAACAGATTTATTTTCTCCGACTTCTCATCCCGCTTCACCTTAAACTGCGCCACCACAGTCGTATCCTTTACGTCCTTGTAGGTGCCGGGCTGGTTCAACTCGTGCGACGACAGGCCGGTGCCGGCGGCCGGCGAATACGGCTGGATGGTGTAGCCTTTGTAGAGTAAGCCTTTGTCGTAGAGCTTCTTGAGCAGCGCCCAGCAGCTTTCGATGTATTCCGGCTCGAAGGTCACGTAAGGGTCGTTGAGGTCGACCCAGTAGCCCATTTTCTCGGTCAGGTCGTCCCACTGCGCCTTGAAGCGCATGACGGTTTCCTTGCAGCG
>JANNDE010000552.1:0-10983 GCA_031387395.1 Hymenobacter sp. | reverse complement strand
CAAGGTCGAGGCGCTCGATGCGGTCACGCTTTCGTGGCAGTCGCCTTCCAACACGCCGGCGACCGGGCGCGGTCTGACTTACAACGTGCGCATCGGTCATGCGCCGGGCGGCGTGGATGTGGTTTGCCTCGGTGGGCGGGTCGATGCTGCTCACGCAGGTCATCAAGCCCTTGGTGGCGCGGCCCCGGCCGGCGCTGTGGGCCAGCCTCCGGCCCGAGCACACGTTCAGCTTCCCCAGCGGGCACGCCATGGATACGGCGGCCATTGCCACGGCGCTGGTTTTTTTGTGGTGGGGCAGTCGCCGGCGCGGTTGGGCGTGGCCGATGCCGCTGTTTGCGCTAGCCGTGGGCTGGGCGCGCGTGTACCTGGGTGTGCACAACCCCTCCGATGTGCTGGCGGGCTGGGCGGCGGCAGTGGCCTGGGTGGCAGCCGTGCAGCTGGTGGCCGGGCGCAAAATCACCGCCTGCGTCTGCGCCCAAACAATGCCAAAGGCCTAGGCCGGGTTGTCGGCCTCGTACCAGATGCAGGGCACGCCATCCACCAAAAAAGTGGAACCCTGGCGCAGGCCGATTTTGGTCAGAATGCGCCGCGAAGCCGTGTTGTGCCAGTCGGCGTAGGCGCAGATGCGGGGCAGGCGCAACGTCTCAAAGCCATGGTCGAGCCAGGCGCGGGCGGCCTCGAAGCCATAGCCCTGGCTCCAGAAGCGCGGAATGAACCGATACCCCAGGTCGTAGAAATTCGTTTCGCCATTGAGCGGGCCGGCCACCAGCTTAATGCCGGCCCAGCCCATAAACTCGTCGGTTTCGCGCAGCACCACGGCCCAGCGGCCCACGCCGTTTGCGGCATACTGCTGCTGAATGAACGCGATGAAGGCCGCGCTCTGGGCCGGCTCGCTCACCATTTGCCCGCCGATGCCGCCCAGGTAGCGGTGCACGGCCGGGTCGGAGTCGAGCTCGAACATGCCGGCCGTATCATCGGCAGTAAGCGGGCGAAAATGCAGGCGGGCAGAATCGAAGGGTTGCATAAGGTAGTAGCACCGGCTTCGGCTGGTGCCCGTAAGGGTTTGATGATTCAATACGCGCCAACGAGGCACAAGCGAAAGCATGTGCTACAACAAGTGCGGTAAAGTTACCGCGTCAGAATCAGCCGCTGGTGCTGGCCAGCGGCGCGGGCATGGCCACCGCCTGGCCGCCAGCGTAAGTTTGGTGGGCGTAAAAGGCAATTCGGGTGCCGGTGGGCCGCGTCACGTTGGGCCACCGCTGGCTCGGGTGCCGCCCCGGGGCCACCAGCAGGTTGGGGCCGAGCAGGTAGTGTTCGTTGGAGCCGAGAGCTGCTGTTACGCGCTATTATCCCGAGTCGCTTGCCAATGGGTACCGCATAACCGCAGGGAGGATTTTGTTCGCATGAACACTGCCTTTTCCAGGGCTTCCGCACCAAACTGGTGGGCCGGTATGGTGCGGAAAGCCCACTTCACTTTTTCAGAAATCGCACACCGGCCCGGAAACCGCTCTAATATGCCGGCCCATACGCAAGGAGGGCACTGTAGTAAGCCCGACTGTAATGCGCGATGAAGCCAACTGCCTGCGCACCCGCGACCCCTTACCTTTGCTACATGACGCCAAAGTCGCCCGCTTCCTCATACGCCGCCGTTTTCATCGATTTTGAGAACGTTTACTACTTTCTCAAAAACCATTTTCACGACCCGCCCGACCTCAACGACATCTGTCTGGACATCGTGAGGACCCTGCGCGAAAAGCTCAGCGCCACGGGCCTCGACAGCCTCATCAGCTACGCCTACGCCGATTTCGAGCGCCTGGCCACCGCCCCCCAGGGCGCGCTGTATCTGATGGGCGTGAGCACCCGCAACGTGCTGGGTACCGACCACAAAAACGCCGCCGACATGCAGCTCTGCATCGACGCGCTGGAGGTGATGTACACCCGGCCCGACATTAGCACGTTCGTACTCGTGGCCGGCGACCGCGACTACATTCCCGTGCTGCAGCACCTGCGCCGCCAGGCCCGGCAGGTGCTGGTGGCGGGCTTCCGCGAGTCGGTATCCGGCGATTTACTTCAAAATATCGGGGCCGCCCAGTTCATCGACGCCCGCGACCTGCTCACGTCGGCCCGCGTCGAGCAGCTCGAAAAGCGCCGCGCCGACCGCCAGCGCTCCATCGAAGAAAGCCGTCGCCTGCGCGAGCAGGGCCTGGCCGGCGTGGCTTCGGCCGCCGCGCTGGCCGCCCGCGCCGCCGCCCCCGATGCCACTGGCAACCCCGACGAGCCGGCCGCGACTGCCGATGCGCCGGCTGCCGTAGCGCCGCCCCGGGTGGTGGCGGTGCCCTCGGCGGCCGCGTCCCGGCCGGTGGTCCCGCCCCGCCCGTTCGTGTCGCGCCCCGGCGAGGATAGCGTTGAGTTCGCGCCCGCGCGCCGGCTGGCTACCGACACCGAGCGCCGCACGCTGGCCTTCATGCTGGCCGAATTTCAAAAGCTTGAAGCCAAGCAGCAGCGCCGCGTGACGGAGCTGTGGCTGGGCCCGTTCATGCGCCTGCTCACCGACGAGCTGCCCGAGCTGCCCGACTACGAGCGCCGCGACCTGTTGAACAAGCTGCGCGATGCCGGCACCATCCGCATCGAAAAGCGCGAGGGCGAGCCGCACCCGTTTTCGGTTATCGTGGTCAACTATAGCCACCCCGACGTGCAGGAGCTGCACCCCGGCGACGAATAGCGGCCGGCGGCTGCTAAACCAGTCGCCGGCCCGAAAGGTTTGGTAGGTGATTACTAAAAACCAAATGCCAAAATTTTGTAGGTCAGAAAGTTAACATCGCTGAGATGGCGGGGGTTGCTAGGGCATCAGTTCACCCATAACAAACTTTCTCTCATCATGGACAACCAATCACAAAGCAGCCAGGGCACCAGCCAGCTCGACGCTACCATCAACGCCCTGCAAGGCGGCCTCGCCGCCGCTGCCGGTGCCGCCGCCCCCAACATTGCCGGTTGGATTAAGACCCTGCAGGGCAACCAGCAGCTCTCGGGCATCAGCTCGGAGCTGCAGAACCTGCACGATGCCCTGAGCAGCGGGGCTTCCGACACCGGTGCGCTGGCCAGCAGCCTGAGCACCCTCGGCGAGCACACCACCAAGGCGGCCTCGTCGGCTACCCCCGATGCCCAGGATAAGCTGCGCCAGCTAGGCCAGGCCCTGAGCGCCGCCGCCGGCCAGCTGAAAGGCTAAAGCCTGGCAAGTACCTGCCTGCACGGGCACCCTGGGCTACGGCCCGGGGTGCCCGTTTTGCTTGCCCTGTGCCGCTGGCCGGGTAGCGGTTTAGATGCCCGGCTGCGTATCTTCGTGGCCGAAAACAGGCCGGGCGGATGCTCCATTCGTGGCCTCATTGCCGTACCATCTCACTTCTAAGTTTATCTCATGAGCTTTTTCTCCGAAGCGGAAACCAGCATTCGCCTCATCTTCGATACCGTCAACCTCGGCTTCAACGTGGACCCCGGCAAGGGCCAGGACCACATCGAAAACTGGATTCAGCACCTGCGCAGCATCGACCAGCCCGCTACCCGGCCCATCGTAGCCGAGCTCGAAACCCTGCGCGGCCACGTAAACGCCAACAATGCCGCCGCCATGGCCCAGTCCTTTCAGAACCTGGGCGAGCTCACGGCCCGGGCCGCCGCTGGCACCCACAGCTTCAAAGGCGAGGGCGACAAAGCCCGCGAGCTGAGCCAGAAGCTCATCACCGCCGCCGGCAACCTGCGCCTGGTAGCCCGCCAGACCCCGGCGCAGCACTAGCTAAGGAATTAAAAATTAAAAATGAAGAATTAAAAATGGGACCGTGCAAGCGTGAATGCCGCTGCACGGTCCCATTTTTAATTCTTCATTTTTAATTCCCTCTCAATACCCCAGTGCCGTGTCGTCGCCGCGCGGGTCGGCGCCGCCTTCGAGCACGCCGTCGGGGCGCACGTGAATGAGGTCGAGGCGGCCCCAGGGCAGGCGCGGGTTGATGAGGTAGCCGTGGGCGCGCAGGGTATCCTGGGCGGCGGGCAGCAGGGCACCGGCTTCCACGTCAATCTGGTCGGGGAGCCACTGGTGGTGCAGGCGCGGCGCGGTCACGACTTGCTGGGCGTTCAGGCCATAATCGACCACCCCCAGGATGCTTTGCAGCACGCTGCTGATGATGGTGCTGCCGCCGGGCGTGCCCGTCACGAGGGCCACTTTGCCGTTGCGGGTGAGGATGGTGGGCGTCATGCTGCTGAGCATGCGCTTGCCGGGCTCAATGGCATTGGCCTTGCCGCCAGTGAGGCCGTAAGCGTTGGGCGCGCCGGTTTTCACCGAGAAGTCATCCATCTCATTGTTCAGCAGGAAGCCCGCGCCGGGCACCACTACCTTGCTGCCATAGGCTCCGTTGAGGGTGGTGGTGCAGCTCACGGCGTTGCCCAGGGCATCGACGATGCTGTAGTGCGTGGTTTCGTTGCTTTCGTAGCCAGGCAGGCCGGTGCCGGCCGCCACCGCGCTGCTGGCCGTGGCCCGGCCCCGCGAGCGGAAAGAGGCCGCGCGCTGGCGGTTATAGCTCACATCGAGTAGCTTGCGTACGGGTACGGTGCCGAAATCGGGGTCGCCGAGGTAGGTGGCGCGGTCGGCGTAGGCCCGGCGCTCGGCTTCGGTGATGAAGTGCACGGCCAGGGGCGTGTGGTAGCCGGCCTGGGCCAGGTCCACGGGTTCCAGCATCTGCAGCATCTGTAGCAGGGCCACGCCACCCGCACTGGGTGGGGGCATGGTGATGACGTCGTAGTCGCGGTAGCGGCCGCGCAGGGGCTCGCGCCATTTGGGCTGGTAGGCGTCGAGGTCTTTCTGGGCAACGAGGCCCCGGCCGGTTTTCATGGCGGCCAGCAGCAGGCGGGCCGTTTCGCCCCGATAAAAGCCGGCGCGGCCCTGGTCGCGGATGCGGGCCAGCGTGCGGGCCAGCTCGGGCAGGTGCAGCGTGTCGCCGGGTTGCCAGTCGCCCCCGCCGGGATGCAGGTAGGCGGGCGTGCTACCGGGGTTATACTTCTGAAAGTCGGCCCGGTTCCTGTTGAGGGCCGCCGCTTCTTTGGCCGTGAGCGGTACGCCGCGGGCGGCCAGCGCCACGGCCGGCTGCACCAGCGAGGCCCACGAGAGCTTGCCCAGCTGCTGGTGCAGCGTGGCCATGCCCGCCACCGTGCCGGGCGTGCCCACGGCCAGCGGCCCGGCGGTGCTCAGGCTCTCGATGGGGTTGCCTTGCTTGTCGAGGTACATGTCGCGGGTGGCCCCGGCCGGGGCGGTTTCGCGGAAATCGAGGGCCCCGGCCGAGCCGTTGCGGTCGCGGTAGAGCAGGAAGCCGCCGCCGCCGATATTGCCGGCTACGGGCAGGGCCACGGCCAGCGCGAACTGCACGGCCACGGCCGCATCGTAGGCATTACCGCCGCGCTGCAAAACCTGAGTGCCGATTTTAGAGGCTTCGGGGTGGGCCGAAACCACCATGGCGTAGCGGGCCAGCCGGGGTGTGGCGGCTCGGGGCAGGGGGGTGGCCAGCGAGCCCTCGAAGGCGTGCGAGGTAGAGGTAACCGAGCGCTCGGCCGAGCAGGCCAGCAGCAGGGCCAGCGGAATGGCCAGAAAACGTTGCTTCATCGAATGAGGATATAGAAGGACAAAGTACGCCAAACCCTCCGCCGTTTACTAGAGGACACCGAGAAAATACCGATTGTGGCCTGCGCAACCGATGGCACGGGGCCCCCGTGGCCAAAGGGCCCGGCCCGCCCCCTTACATTTGGGCTAGAGGGGTTTCCGAGATAAGTAAGCAGCATTAAAAATTAAAAATGATAAATTAAAAATATCAAAATATTGATTTGTAGATTTTTGATTTATCATTTTTAATGCGACCGTAACGTGTACACCAACCCCCAAACTGCTCTAAACCGACTTTCCCATGGCTAAGAAAAATTCCGCGGCCCCTGTTGCCGCCCCGGCTCCGGCCGCCGCTGCCGGCCCATCGGCTACTCCCGCCGGGCTGGCATCGAAACCGAAGGCCCGGCCGGTTGGCGCGACTACCACCAAGCCCGCTGCAAAAACAACGGCCGCGCCCGCCGCCAGGTCGCCCCGGCCGGCTGGCAAAGAGGCTATTGCCGCGATGGCTTCTGAAGCGGGTAATGCCGCGAAAGCCCCTACGGCCAAGGCGGCGCCGACTGCAAACGCAACGGCCGCTCCCAAAGCCGTCGCCGCGGCCCGGCCCCGTCGCCCCACCCCACTGCCACTCGTTCAACATGACCCCTGGCTGGCCCCCTTCGAAGACGTGCTGCGCGCCCGTCAGGCCCGCCTGCAGGCGCGGCTGGCCGAAATTAAGCAGTACCACGGCTCGCTGCTGCACTACGCCACCGCCCACCAGCAGCTGGGCCTGTACCACGACGCGGCCCGCGGCGGCTGGGTATACCGCGAGTGGGCCCCGGCGGCCCGGGCACTGTTTCTGGTAGGAGATTTCAACGGTTGGGACCGGCAGGCCAACCCGCTGCGAAAGCTCGATTTCGGCGTGTGGGAGGTGTTGCTGCCCGATGCTGCGTACGACCAGCGCCTGAGCCACGGCAGCCGCTACAAGGTGCACGTGGTAACCGAAGCCGGCGGCAAAGACCGCCTGCCCGCCACCCTGCGCCGCGCCGTGCAGGACGAGGAAACCAAGGACTATGCCGGCCAGGTCTGGCGGCCCGCGCAGCCCTTTGCCTGGACCGACCAGCAGTTTCGCCCCGCCGCCGCCGTGGCCGAGCCGCTCATCTACGAGGCCCACGTGGGCATGGCCACCGAGGAAGGCCGCGTGGGCAGCTACCGCGAATTCGCCGAAAACGTCCTGCCCCGCATCGCGGCCGACGGCTATAACACGGTGCAGCTCATGGCCATAATGGAGCACCCGTACTACGGCTCGTTCGGCTACCACGTGGCTAATTTGTTTGCCGCCAGCTCCCGCTTTGGCACCCCCGAGGACCTCAAGTTTCTCATCGATGAAGCCCACCGGCGCGGTATCGCGGTGCTGCTCGACATCGTGCACTCGCACGCCGTGAAAAACGAGGCCGAGGGCCTGGCCGATTTCGACGGCTCGGGCAACCTCTATTTTCATAAGGGTGAGCGCGGCAACCACCCCGGCTGGGACAGCAAGCTGTTCGACTACGGCCGGCCCGAGGTGCAGCAATTCCTGCTCAGCAACCTGCGCTTCTGGCTCGAAGAATTCCACTTCGACGGCTTCCGCTTCGATGGCGTGACGAGCATGCTCTATCACCACCACGGCGAGGGCGTGGCCTTCGTAGGCTACGACAACTACTTCGGCCCGGCCGCCGACGAGGATGCCATTCTGTACCTGCAGCTGGCCACCACGCTGGCCCACGAGTTCAAAAAAGGCAGCCTCCTGATTGCCGAGGACATGAGCGGCCTGCCCGGCCTGTGCCGGCCCATCAAGGAAGGCGGCGTGGGCTTCGATTACCGCCTGGCCATGGGCATTCCCGACTACTGGATTAAGCTGCTCAAGCACACGCCCGATGAAGCCTGGCCCCTCGGCGAGCTCTGGCACACGCTCAGCAACCGCCGCGCCGGCGAGAAAACCATTGCCTACGCCGAAAGCCACGACCAGGCCCTGGTAGGCGACAAAACCCTGTCCCACTGGCTGTTCGATGCCGGTATATACGCTCATATGCACGTGCTGGACGGCGACCCCGGCGCGGCGCGGGCCCTGGCCCTGCACAAGCTCATCCGGCTGCTCACGCTGGCAGCCGGCGGCGAGGGCTACCTTACGTTCATCGGCAACGAGTTCGGCCACCCCGAGTGGGTCGATTTCCCCCGCCAGGGCAATGGTTGGAGCTACCAGTTCGCCCGCCGCCAGTGGAGCCTGGGCGACAACCCGGAACTGAAATTTCACCAACTGGGCGAGTTTGATAAAGCCATTATTCACCTGGCCAAAGCCCGTCACATTTTAGCCGCCGGCCCGGCCGTTTTGCTCAGGCACGACGAGGAAAATAAGGTGCTGATTTTCGAGCGGGCCGGCCTGGTGTTCGTCATTAGTTTCCACGTCGAAAAAAGCCTGACGGACTATCGCTTCTGGGTGACGGAAGAGGGCCGGTACCGCGTGGTACTTTCGTCGGACAACGCCCGTTTCGGCGGCTTCGACCGGCCCGATGAAGGCTACGAGTACGAGACGTTCGAGCACCAGCTGAGCCTGTACCTGCCGAGCCGGGTGGCGCTGGTGCTGGGGCGGGAGTAAGGTGTTGGCCAGCTTGCGACTGATTAGTATTTCAGCAGTTCCAGCACCACGGCGGTTTTGGCGGGCAACTGCAACATGACCAGGCTGCCCAGGTTCTCGCCCGTAAGCATGTTATGAGCCTTCGTGAAGCCGGCCATGCGCTCCACGAAGCGGGCGGTGGGCAGGCTGGCGGGCTTGTCGGTGGTATTCGAGGCCACCATGACGGTGCCGGTGGCATCGTAGCGGAAGTACACGTAAAGGCCATCCTGGGGCAGGTACTGCATCAGTTTGCCCGAGTGCAGGGTGGGGTGGTCGCGGCGGTAGGTGGCGAGTTTACGCACGAAGTCGAAGGCTTCGTTTTCGCGGGCGGTGCGGCCGGCGGGGGTGAATTTGTCTTCCTGGTCGCCGGGCCAGCCGCCGGGGAAATCCTTGCGCACCTCCGCATCGGTGGGGTCCTTGAAGTTCTTCATCAGGATTTCGGTGCCGTAGTACAGGCTCGGGATGCCGCGGGTGGTGAGCAGCCAGGTCAGGCCCATCTTATACTTGTCGAGGTCGTCGCCGACTTCCGATAGGAAGCGGTTGTGGTCGTGGTTGTCGAGAAAGGTGACGAGCTTGGCGGGGTCCTGGTACACGGCGTCCTGGGCCAGGGCCTGGTAGAAGCGCTGGGCGGCCCCGGCCAGTTCGCCGCCGTGGCGAAAGAAGGGATTGGCGCGGTCGTGGTTGGGGTCGCGCAGGTCGGCGAACTTGTCGTTGCCGGGGTCGCCGTTGGCAAACCGGTCGGGCATGGCCAGGTACACGAAGTCGGCATCGGTTATGCCCTGTCCCTTGGGGGCCTGGTCGCGTGCCCGGATTTCCCAGGTTCGGGTCACCGTCTGGCTGCCTTTTTTGCCGGTAATCTGCACCCGGCCGGGCCGGGCCATGGGCTGATGACGAGGTCGAGAAAGGCGTAGTTGGGGTTCTCAACGGTGTTGGTTTTCAGCAGCGTCACGCCGGGGTAGCCGATGCTGTAGGCCAGGGTGCCCGCGCCGGGCCCGTGCACGAGCACCTGCACGCTGGGGTTTTTCATGCCTACCCACCAGTTGGTGGGGTTCACGCGGTCGATGGCGGTGGTTTGGGCGCTGGAAAGGTAGGGCAGCAGAGCCTGCAGCGGCAGCAGGAAGCGGTTTTCCATCGGGGAGGTACGGGGCGATTGGAAGACGTAGCAAGAGGGAAGAACGTCAGGTTGAGCTTGTCGAAGCATGACGTTCTTTCAAACATGCAATCAGGCGCGCTTGCGCCCCTGGCCCAGCAGCTCCACCGTTTCGGCCAGGCGGCGAGCACGGGCATCCGGCCGCTTGGCGCCCTCCAGCCAGCGTACGAACTCGCGCTGATGGGTGTAAGCCAGCTTATCGAAATAGGCCGCGGCTTTGGGGTTCCGGGCCAGCTGTTCGGCCAGGTCGGCGGGGGCTTCCATCTTGCGCTCCACCACGTCGCGCGAAAGCGTCACGCGCACCGTGTCGCCGATGGTTTTGTCCACGGCTTTGCGGATTTGCTTGAGCACGTGTAAGGCGTGGTGCCCGTCGCCGAGCGGCGTGATGCTGCCCTGGTACGGGTAGCCGTCGAAGGTGACCTGCACGGGCACCCGGCCCTTGGTGCCGTACACTGCCAACACCGAAAACGGCACCACGACAAACACGCCGCCATCGCCGGCTTCTAAAACTGCTTCAAATTCGTGTTCGGGCTGCATAATGCTGAGGGAATTGGGTCCAATGGAGGCGCAAAGGAAACCAATTCGGCGCAACTGCTGGTGGAAATTACGCTGTAGCGGCGCGACCCTTCGCATCCTGGCGTTGAACGGTGCGAGCGCCGGGTCGCGAAGGGTCGCGTCTCCACGTATGCTGGTGGTCAGCCCAGCGCTACTTCGGCCAGCACCAGCTGTACGGCCACTTCATCATCGGCCGCCACGATACGGACTTCACCCAACGCGTCGGCATGGCGGGCGTGCAGCTGGCGTAGTACCTCGGCATCGGGCACCAGCACGAGGGTGGCGCGGCGCAGGACCATGCGCTCCAGGCCCAGCAGCCAGCCGCGCTCGGCGGCTGGGGCCGTGTCGCTGGCCAGCGCGGCGGCGTACAGCACCAGCGGCCGGCCCGAGCGGTTGCGGATTTCGAGCGCCGCCAGCCAGGCCGGCCAGCCGGGCGCGTAAATCACCCCGAAATCCTGCCGGCCATCCACCAGCTGCGCGGCCCTGCGGGCGTACTGAATCAGGCGAAAGTGGAGGCCCTCCAGCGTGGGCTGGCGCACGGCCCAGGTGGGCGCGGCGGCTGGCGCGGTGGTTTCCGCGGTGCCATTGGCAGCGGCGGCTGGGGCGGTATCGGGCATGAGGTCGTTTTCGGGGGCGTCGAGGTCGCTGGCTTCGGCGGCCCCCATTTCGGCCACGGGTTCATCGAAAAGACCCGGCACGGCTGGGTCGGGGCGCAAAGCCGGTGCCGGAACCGCAGCTAAAGCAGCCGGTGCGAATGGGGTAGCACCTGCCGCAGGTGTTGCCGGCGTGGCCGGCATTTCCGCGGCCGCGCTGGCTGCCGGGGGGGGCGGGGCGGGCGGGGGGGCGGGAAACGACGCGCGGGCAGTAGCGTAGGCCGGCAACCGGGTGCTAACCGGGGCAGCTTCGGCGGCCCCCACGTACGGCGCGGCCGGGGCCTGCGCGGCTCCCGCCCGTGGCGGCCCGGGGCGCGCGGGCCACTGGCCGCGGGCAGGCGTGGCGGCGGCTCGTGGC
>JANNDE010000551.1:0-2584 GCA_031387395.1 Hymenobacter sp. | reverse complement strand
CGGCCTCACCAAGCCCTCAACTTCTTAACCCCCATCGAGTTTCGACAAGCTGCCTGACCTCTAGTTTTGATTGGCGCACTTTATGGGGAAGCTTACAAATTCAACTCTAGCGGAGAGGGCAAGGGATTATTTCCACTTCCTAACCAAGCCGAATACACCGTCGTGTAAATAAAGCGGAATCCATCAGGATTCGTCCGGCTAGAATCGGTTAGCGTGCCATTGAACACGTCGAGGGGGACAAGGGGAACCGCATATTCGGCCAGAAACCCAGTAGGAACCTGGGTTTTGTCGAGCGGCGCCACCAAGTTATCTAGGTACTGCCTGGTTGGGTTGGGGGCTTGGGCCTGGGCGTGATGGATGCCGAGCAGAGCTAGCAGCAGGCCGCAGGCTTTTATATTTAGCAGTGTTTTCATACGTAAACGAAAAAAGGGTGAGTTAGTAAAGGAATACTGAATGTTCAAAATCGAGCGTCGAAGCGCCCCTGCGTTACTTTGAGCGTGTCGCAGCCGGGCTGCCCCAATTGAAAGCTGAACGTGCCCGCGACTACTCCCGAGTCGAAGCGCGTAATCGTCATCGTTCCAGTGCGGAAGCGTTGAGTTTGCCCACCGTAGTACGTACACCCCGTAGGGCGGCCATAATCAGAATAGTAAATTCCATTGGGCCCGGTCAGCGGAAAATTATACACGCCGGGAGCCGTAACAGCCGCTACTCCGATAGTTATTGCTTGCAGAATACTGCGGTAAGACCCAGTGTACCGGTACGCTTTAATCTGTAAAGCGCCCCCTGAATAGCCGGGGTCATAAGTTACCTGAAGATTAGGCCGACCATTGTTCCCGTTGGGTGTCCATGGTTGGCCATTTAGCAGAAAGCCAAGGGTTCCGACGCCGGTTTGAGTGGCAGTAGGCAGTTGGCTTTGGGGCGTGGGCTGGTTTGTTCCCCGACATTGACAAAGACCCAGTAATGTCGTTAGTAATACAACACGAATCTGAAGGTGCATTTTCAAATTTTAGCCTGCTTACAGCACTGTTTTAAAGAATGCAGAACCAGAGATGAGTAGGCGTTAACATTTCGACAAAGGTGGAAGCAGGCCGTCCATCAGACAAAACCAAAAGATTGTGTAATCAGACTTTACCAATCCGGCTTTTCGCCCCCATAATTCAGCAAAAAATGCCTTCTGAGAAGCAGGGGACGAATATTAAGTTTCCCGAAAAAGGACTTTACACATAACTTATTTATATATTTTTATTATTTATTTGTATACGAGTAATAGTATAGAGCATAAGTACTGATAACATCTTGATTTTTAAATTTTTGATTGCATTCACGTCGCCCGTTTTCTTAGTTCCTACTGTGCCTCAGTCCGAATTTTCCACCGCCGATATACCCGATAAGCAACAAAACGACAGAAGCCCTGGCTACTTGCGTAACCAGGGCTTCAGAACAGGCGGAACGGCGCGGAGGCGCGGCTCAGCGCCTCAGTCTTTCACCACGCGCTGGCGCAGCACCTGGCCGCCCACGGTGGCCGTGAGCAGGTAGGAACCGGGGGCGCAGGTGGGCTGCACCAGCAGCGGCGCGGCACCCGCAAGCAGGGCCTGCTCCTGGTGCCACACTTCGCGGCCCATTATATCGAGCAGGCGCAGGGTGGCGGTGGTGGCGGTGGGCGCGGTGAGGGTCACCAGCAATTCGGGGCCGAAGTGGGTGGGGTAGGCGGCCAGGGCCAGGGCTTCGCCATCGAAGCGCAGCAGCTGGGGGGCGAAGTAGTGGGCGGTGCCGTCGCGGTCGTCCTGCCGCAAGCGGTAGTAGCGGCGGCCGGTTTTGCCGGTGCCGGCGTCCACGAAACTGTAGCTGCGGGCGCTGCTGCTGTTGCCGCTCTCGGCTGCCACGAAGCCGATTTCACGGTAGGCTTTGCCGTCGGGCGATACTTCGAGGCCGAAGCCGCGGTTGTCCTGCTCGCTGGCGGTGGCCCAGTGCAGAATGGCATTGCCGCCCTGGCGCTCGGCCCGGAAGGCGATGAGGCCCACTGGCAGCGGCGCGGTAACGTCGCCCAGCGTCCAGCGCGAGAAGCCGCCCACGCCGTTCAGTACGGCGTAGCCCGTCCCGGCGCTGCTAATGCCTTTGTTCATCCAGTGCGCACCCGCGTCGATGGACTTGAAGAAGCGCAGGTTGGCCGGCGCAATACCGTTCAGCTCGTGGGTGAAGTACTCCATCGTCAGGGCCAGATTAAGACCCGACGTCACGGCGGCCGTAACGTCGAAGTAGCGGGTAATGGCCCGGCTGGTACCCGCGCCGGTGGGGGCCGTGCCCGTTACGCGGCTTACCAGCGTGCTGCCCGGCACCACCGAGCCCACGGCCGGCAGCATGCTCAGGCCCACGCCCCCAAATTCTTCGAGCAGGCCCGCGATGGGCGTGCGGCGGGCCTCCACGCGGCCCAGCACGTAACTGGTTTCGGTTTCGACCAGGTTGGCCAGCAGCCCGAGCTTGACGCGGTAGGGGCCGGTGTCCAGAATGCCGCTCAGCATCTGCACGCCGTTGTATACATCGGCGTAGTCGGAAAGGGTTTTCACGCCGCCGCCGTTCACTTCGA
>JANNDE010000543.1:0-1131 GCA_031387395.1 Hymenobacter sp. | reverse complement strand
TTACCGGTTTCCCCCCTCCCCCTCACCCCCGGGGGGGGCCCCCCCCCCGCCCCTACTCCTCCAGCCGCTGGTAGCGAATGCGCGGGACCTGGCTGGTAGTATCGACGTAAAACGCGAAGCCGCTACCGGCGCTCTGCAGCTCCAGGCGCACCTCGGTGCGGCGCTGCGGAGGCACGAAGCGGGGCATGGCCGCGAAGCGCACCTCGGAGGTGCGGGCGGGCGCGGCGGCCGGCACCAGGCGCAGGCCGCGCTGCTCATCGAGCAGGTAGTGGACGCCCGCCGCATAAGCACGCGGAATGGTGAAGCCCAGCTCCTCGTAGAACCCGGTGTAGCGAAAGCGGCTCAGCACCCGGCCGGTGCGAATGTGGCGCACCTGCGCGTTGGCCTGCTGCTGCTGCTGCCGGGTGGGCGTGCGGCCATACGTTTCGGGCGCGCCGGGCGCGTGGATGAGGTGCGACTTGCCCGGCGCGTACACCACCAGCACGGTACTGTCGGTGAGCAAAAAGGCTCCGGCCAGGTCGGCATCGGCGCGGTGCAGGCGCATCGGGGGCTGGTTGGGGCGCAGCAGCTCGGAGCCCGTGAGCAGAGCGCGGCCGTTGGGTGTGAGGGCCGGGTCGCAGTCGGCCCCGCTGCCGGGAGCGCGGCCGTCGTTGATGCGCACAACGCGGCCCGTGAGGTCGAGCATGAGCACGGCCTGCGCGCCCACGTCGCTGTCGGGCACCATAAAATCGAGGGTGAAAACCAGCGCCCCAAAGGCGGGGCTGTAGGCCAGCAGCTCGGGGCGGTAGGCCTCGCTTTCGGTCACGATGTCCTGGCCGGCGGCCTTATAAAAATCGGCCTTGCGCAGCTGGCGGCGGAATACCTGCTGGCCCGCCGCATTGTGCAGCACAAAGGTGAAGCGGCCCTGGTAGCCCCGCGCTACCTCAAAATGCCCCGGGTAGGGCTGGTAAGTAGTTTTCAGGCGCTGAGTCGAGTCGGTTTCGGCTTCCAGGTGCAGGCGGTAGCGCTGGCCATTGAGGACCACGGCCGTGTCGAGCAAGACCGGAGGAGCCCAGCCCGGACGGTACACCGTGCGGGCCGGAGCCGCCGGCGCGGGCACAGTAGCGGCGGCGGCCGGCGGCGGGGCCGATG
>JANNDE010000520.1:0-1275 GCA_031387395.1 Hymenobacter sp. | reverse complement strand
CACTTGGGTGCCGCGGTACTCTTCGGCGGGACTGGGAAAGCCGGCGGGAACGGGGGTTTCGCACTCAATTATCCAGATGGGCTCGCGGATAATCTGGAGGATTTCGACGGTGGTCATAAAAATAATTGGGATTGAAATGGGGACTAGCAACGAAATAGCTGCTAATATTGTTGGCAAATCTGCTGCTAATTATATTAGTTTGCAAGATATAGCTAACCGATTAGGCATTCTTGTTTCTTGGTCAACTGATTATCAGGCGATTAATTTTTACTTCGCACTAGTCTTGTTTTTTTCATCCTCTTCCCTCCTACTGTTCCCTTATATGGCCACGCGCAAGATTCCTGCCCACCTAGTGGGCGCTCAGACAAAAATTGGGGTGAAGCGCGGCGTGACGCGCCGCTTGCATAACCGGCGGATTAGCATGGTGGTGACACCCGATGGCGGCTACCAGCTGCACATTGCCAAGGCCCTGGAGCCGGGCGAGGCGGCCGAGCTGCGGGCGCAGGGGCACCGGGATGCGCTAGACGACTACATTTTGCGGGACCGGGTGCGGTACTCGTTCGTGACGCTGTCGGCCGAGGCGTTCGAGGCGGCGGTGTGGTGCTACGAGAAGCTGCGGGGGAAGCAGCAGCGCAAGCGGCCGTGATGCCGGGTGGGCATGTAGCAAAGCAACAAGGCCCGCTAACCAAGTAGTGAAACTGGTCAGCGGGCCTCGTCGGTTTTATTGGGCAAGGATGACGGTCAGCTGGTGGGGCCGGTGTCGGTGCGGGCCTCAATGGTTTGCTGAATGGAGGCGGGTACGGCGGAAAGGATATCGAGGCCGGTGGCCGCTTCGATAGCGTCGACGCTGGTGCGGTAGGTGCCCCATGTGGTGCTGATGCCGTTATCGTTGGGGGTATCGATGGCGATGACTCGGGTGCTGGTGGTGACACGGGTGGCGTCGTCGGTGCCGGCGGGCAGGATGACAACGACTTTCCAGCAGCGGGCGGGGACGGTGACGCGGCCGTTGTCGAGGGTGGCCATGTAGCCGTTGGTGCCGGTTCCTCCCCTGCCGTAGCTGCCGCAGATGATGTAGACTTCGTTATCGGTGCTGAGAAAGGTGCGGCTGTAGTCCTCCAGGTTGGCCCACGTTTGTTGGTTGTTGCGGGGGGCCTGAGGCATCATGTTGGTCATTAGGAACGTGGCCGAGTTGTCGGGCACGGTGCTGGTGCGGTCGGCGCTGGGGCAGTTGTGGCCGCGGTCGAAGCCCGAGCCGGTGTAGCTGCTGGTGGTGGC
>JANNDE010000546.1:0-10400 GCA_031387395.1 Hymenobacter sp. | reverse complement strand
CGGCAGCTTCGACTACCGCGTGGCCATCGATGATGCCTTCGCTACCAATGCCACCAGCAACGCGCTGCAGCTGTCGGGCACCAACCCTACCGGCCTGCGTACCAACGTGGCGGCCTTCAACCCGCGCAACAGCAACAAGATTTATCAGGGCTATTTCAGCTATTCCTTTATGGATAAAGAGCCCAACCTGCTGCCCTTCACCACGGGCACCTGGCTGGGAACCAAGAAGGTGCTGAACATCGGCGCGGGATTTCACTACAACGCCGAGGGCACCTACTCGCGCGACCAGGACTTCGTGGTGAACGCCGGCACCCGCACGCACGACATCAAGCTATTCGGGGCCGACGTGTTCTACGACGCGCCGATTGACACCACTACCAACACCGCCCTCACGCTGTACGGCGTGTATTACAACTACGATTTCGGCCCCAACTACGTGCGCAATGCCGGTCTCATCAACCCTGGCAACGGCATTCTGGCGGGCAGTACCGGCCCGGCCAGCCTCACGGGCAATGCCCTGCCGCTCATTGGCACGGGCCACAGCTACTACGCCCAGGCCGGCCTGCTGCTGCCCCAAAACCTGCTCGGCTCCAAAGCCCGCCTGCAGCCCTACGTGGCCTACCTGCGCAACAGCTGGGAAGGCCTGCACGACACCAGCGGCAACCGCAAGGAGGTGAACGTGTACGACGCCGGCCTGAACCTGCTGCTCGATGGCCACAACGCCAAAATTACCCTCAACTACCGCGCCCGGCCCGATTTCTCGGACCAGACGTTTATCCCCGCCAACAACGGCGCGGCCACCGTGAACAGCGTGCAGTACCGCCCCGAGGTGACCATGCAGTTCCAGGTGTACCTGTAGTATTGGCCTCTTTTAGCTGCATTCCCAATCCTTTTTTCTTGAACTGACATGGAACAGAGTTTAAACCCGCCCTACGGCGCGGCGGTTGACGCCCCGGTAGCGCACGACAACAATTCGACCCCCACCAGTAAAATCTGGCAGGTGATTACGGCCTCTTCGGTGGGTACTGTGATTGAGTGGTACGACTTCTACATCTTCGGTTCGCTGGCGACCATTATCGCCACGCAGTTTTTTCCGAAAACCAACCCGCTGGCGGCCCTGCTGAGTACGCTGGCGGCCTTCGCGGTGGGCTTCGTGGTGCGGCCTTTTGGGGCGGTCGTGTTCGGCCGCATCGGCGATATGGTGGGCCGGAAGTACACTTTTCTGCTCACGCTGCTGCTCATGGGCGGCTCCACGTTCTGCATCGGGCTGATTCCGAACTATGCCTCGATTGGCGTGATGGCCCCCGTGCTCATCTTCTTTCTGCGCGTGGTGCAGGGCCTGGCCCTGGGCGGCGAGTACGGCGGGGCCACCACCTACGTGGCCGAGCATGCCCCCGATGCCAGGCGGGGCTATTACACCAGCTTCATTCAGACGACGGCTACCATTGGTTTGTTTATCAGCATTGCCGTGATTGTGGGCACCAAGCTCACGGTGGGCGCGCCGGCTTTTGCCGAGTGGGGCTGGCGCGTGCCGTTCCTGCTCTCGTCGATTCTGGTGGTGGCGTCCTACGTCATCCGCCGCAAGCTGAATGAGTCGCCGCTGTTTGAGAAAGCCAAGCAGGAGGGCACTACCAGCAAGTCGCCGCTGCGCGACTCGTTCGTGGAGCCGGTGAACCGCAAGCTGGTGCTGCTGGCGCTGTTCGGCGCTACCATGGGCCAGGGCGTCATCTGGTACACGGGGCAGTTCTACGCCTATTTCTTCCTGCAAACGGTGCTGCACATCGAGCAGGTGCAGGCCAGCATTATTCTGTGCGTGGCACTGCTGGCGGCCACCCCATTCTTCGTCTACTTCGGTTCACTGTCCGACCGCATCGGGCGCAAGCGCATCATCATGACGGGCATGCTGTGCGGCGTGCTGTTCACCATTCCGATTTTCTACGGCCTGACCCAGTTTGCCGGCCCCTCCGTAGAAAAAACGGCCGCCATTCCCGCCACCGTCGATGCCGCCGGGGCGGCCGTAGCCGCCGTGCCCGCCGTGATGGTGGCCAACGACTTTCACATGCTGCCCATGATGGGGCTGGTATTCTGCCTGGTGCTGTTCGTGACGATGGTGTACGGCCCCATTGCCGCCTACCTCGTCGAGCTGTTTCCGACCAAAGTGCGCTACACCTCGCTGTCGGTACCTTATCACATCGGCAACGGCATCTTCGGGGGCCTGGTGCCATTGATTTCGACCTCGCTGGTGGCCTATGCCGCCGCGCAGCCCAGCGGTTTTCTCAAGGACCACAGCATCTATTTCGGCCTGGTGTATCCGGTCATCATCGCGGTCATCTGCTTTCTGTACGGTACGGCCAATATGAAAGACGTGCGCAATGTGAAGCTGATGGACTGAGCAGCCCGGCAATTTGTGACTTAACGAAAAGTCCGCCGGGCCCCGCCTGGCGGACTTTTGCTTAGATTGGCCAGTCGTTATTTTTCCAAGCATGCCATGCTCACTCCCGTGTCCAGCTCGCCGCCACCCACCCGCCCGGCCCCGCGCCGCGGCCCGAAGCTGCTGTTTCTGGCGGTGCTCTTCGGGGTGCTGCTCAACTACCCGCTGCTGGCCGTGTTCGACCACGACGGCCGGGTGGGCGGCGTGCCGGTGCTGTATCTGTACGTGCTGCTGACGTGGATTGCGC
Organism: Hymenobacter sp.; assembly: GCA_031387395.1. Taxonomy (GTDB): domain Bacteria; phylum Bacteroidota; class Bacteroidia; order Cytophagales; family Hymenobacteraceae; genus Hymenobacter. The sequence goes on along the minus strand of JANNDE010000546.1, from coordinate 7,722 downwards.
TGGTGGCCCTCACCGGTTGGCTGGTGCGGAAACGGGGCGAGCAGGAGGAAGGAACGTGAGGAAGTACGCAATCTGGAACGTTATGCCGAGCGCAGCTGAGGCATCTCGCTCGCATCGTTGTAACGATTGAAATACTACCCCACGCGAGATGCTTCGGCTGCGCTCAGCATGACGTTCTTTCCATTCACTCATTCACCCATTGTAAAATGTCCAAGCTGCTTGTCATTGGCTTTTCCTTCGGCTACCTGGTGCTGCTTTTCGGCGTGGCCTACGCCGCCGAGCGCCGGTCGGAAGCCCGGAAAAGCCTGGTGAGCAACCCCTACGTCTACGCCCTGAGCATGGCCGTGTACTGCACGGCCTGGACGTACTACGGCTCGGTGGGCAGGGCGGCGCACAACGGGCTGCAGTTCGTGGGCATCTACCTCGGACCGACGCTGCTGGCCCCGGCCAACTGGCTGGTGCTGCGCAAAATCATCCGCGTCAGCCGGCAGCAGCGGCTCACGTCTATTGCCGATTTTATTTCGGCCCGCTACGGCAAGAGTGCGGGGCTGGGCGCGCTCGTCACGGTGGTGTGCGTGCTGGGCATCGTGCCCTACATCGCCTTGCAAATCAAGGCCATCGCGGCTTCGTTCGTGACCCTCACCGGGAGCGGGGCGGGGGCGGGTGGGCCGGCGGCCACTACCGCCCTCTACACCACCGGGGCGCTGGCGGTGTTCACCATCCTGTTCGGGGTGCGCTCGGTGGAAGCTACCGAGCGGCACGAGGGCATCGTGCTGGCCGTAGCCGTGGAAAGCCTGCTGAAGCTGGTGGCGTTTCTGGTGCTGGGCGGCTTCGTCACGTTCGGGCTGTTTCACGGTTTCACCGACGTGTTCGACCAGGCGGCGGCGGTGCCGGCGCTGCGGCAGCTGTTCACGCTGCGGGGCTCGGGCACGGGCGGGGCCGAGTGGTTCACGCTGCTCGTGCTCAGCATGTCGGCCATCCTGCTGCTGCCGCGCCAGTTTCAGGTGGCGGTGGTCGAGAACGTGGACGAAAACCACCTGCGCAAGGCCATGTGGCTGTTTCCACTCTACCTCATCATCATCAACCTGTTCGTGCTGCCCATTGCCTTTGGCGGCATGCTGAAGCTGGGCCACAGCGGTCTCGATGCCGATACCTACGTGCTGGCCCTGCCGCTGGCGACCGGCCACTCGTGGCTGGCGCTGCTCACCTATCTGGGCGGGCTATCGGCGGCCAGCAGCATGATTATCGTCGAAACCATTGCCCTGAGCGTGATGATGAGCAACCACCTGCTCATGCCCGTGCTGGTGCGCGTGCCGGCGACGCGCCCCGCGGGCCAGGCGCGCTGGTTTGCCTACCTGGGCCGCGTGGCCCTCGAAAGCCGCCGCCTGGCCGTGGTGCTGGTGCTGCTGCTGGCCTACGGCTACTACGCCGAAGTGGGCAAGCAGCTCCCGCTGGTGAACACCGGCCTGGTGTCCTTCGCCGCCGTGGCGCAGTTCGTGCCGGCCGTGCTGGGCGGGCTCTACTGGAAGGGCGGCACCCGGCGCGGGGCCACGGTGGGCCTGCTGGCGGGCTTCGCCATCTGGTTTTTTACGCTGGTGCTGCCTACGCTGGTGGGGCCGGGCCGCCTGCCCGAATCTATCCTGACCGAAGGTGTTGGGGGTATTGGCAGCCTTCGGCCGTTCGCCTTATTCGGGCTTGAAGGGCTGGATTACCTCTCGCACGGCTTGTTCTGGAGCTGGCTCTTCAACATCGGGCTCTACGTGGGGCTGTCGCTGGCCGGGCCGCCCACGGCGCTGGAATTGCGGCAGGCCGACGTGTTCGTTGACGTTTTCACCCGTCGCAGCCTGGCTGAGGAAGTCACCGGCTGGCCGGGCCGCACCCCGTTTCCCGACGTGCGCGCCCTGTTGCTGGGTTTTCTGGGAAAAAAGCGCACCAACCAAGCCCTGCGCGCCTTCTCCGACCGTTTCCCCGATGCGATGCCGGAGCCCGTTTCGGCCGCGGCAATTGCCGCAGCCGACATTCTCCCATCGCCCCCCGCCGACCCGCGCCTGCTCAACTACGCCGAGAAGCTGCTGGCCGGCAGCCTCGGGCCGGCCTCGGCGCGCCTGCTGGTGGCCTCGGTGGCGGGGGCCGAGGAAATCAGCTACGCCAGCGTGGTGGGCATTCTTAAGGAGAGCCAGCAGCTGCTGGAAGCCAACCGCCAGCTCCAGAAACAGTCGCGCCAGCTGCAGCGCCTTACCGACGAACTGCGCGCCGCCTACGACCAGCTTCAGGCCCTCGACCAGCGCAAAGACGAGTTCCTCTACACCGTGACGCACGAGCTGCGCACGCCGCTTACCAGCATCCGGGCGCTGGCCGAAATCCTGGCCGACAACCCCGAGCTGGATGAAGCCGAGCGCCAGAACTTCCAGCTCACCATCGGCCGTGAGGCCGAGCGGCTGACGCGCCTTATTTCCCTGGTGCTCGATTTGGAGAAGTTCGAATCGGGCCAGGCCACGCTTGACCGTGCGCCGGTGCCGGTGGCCGGCCTCGTGGCCGAAGCTCTGGAAGCCGTGGGCCAGCTGCTGCGCGACAAGCACATTGCCGTGCACGTCGATACCCCCGCCGACCTGCCCGTGCTCTCCGCCGACCGCGACCGCCTGATGCAGGTGCTCGTCAACCTGCTTTCTAATGCCATCAAAGCTTGTTGGGCCGATGGTGCGGGTCGAATCGCGGTGCTGGCCTGGCCTGCCGCCGACGTGCTTCTGCTCTGCGTGGAAGACAACGGCCGGGGCATTTCCCCCGCCGCTCAGCACCTCATCTTCGACAAGTTTTTTCAGGCCCAGAACCAGACCACCCGCAAGCCCGAGGGCACCGGCCTGGGCCTGGCCATCACCCGCAAAATCGTGGAGCTGCACCACGGCCGCATCTGGGTCGAAAGCGCCGTGGAGCAGGGTGCCCGCTTCTTTGTGGAGCTGCCGCTGGCAGGAAACGGGCCGGAAGAACATCACGAAGAAGAGCGTCGCCAGGAAGAACGTCATGCCGAGCGCAGCCGAGCCATCCCGCGTGCCACCACTGACTCCTGACGACTGAATTACAACCCACTACTACCCCACGCGAGATGCTTCGGCTGCGCTCGGCATGACGGTCTTTTTAGCCTTCCGCTTCCCAACTACCCGCTTCCCGCTTCCCACTTTCACCCGCATGAAAATCCCCCACATTCTTATTGTCGACGACGAGCCCAACATCGTGATGTCGCTCGAATTCCTGATGCGGAAAAACGGCTACCAGGTTGGTATTGCCCGCAACGGCACCGAGGCCTTGGCTGCCATCGACCAAACGCCCTTCGACCTCATTTTGCTCGATATCATGATGCCTGACGTGGACGGCCTGCAAGTCTGCCGCCAGCTGCGCGCCCGCCCCGACCGCGCCACTACCAAAGTCATTTTCCTCTCGGCCAAAAGCCGCGAGGCCGATGTGCAGAAGGGCTACGACGCCGGGGCCGACCTCTACATTCCCAAGCCCTTCAGTACCCGCCAGCTGATGGAAAAGGTGCGCGAGCTGCTGGACGTAGCGACGTAGTCATGTAGCGTGGGCTCTGCGAGTCCGCACGTGAACGATGCCTGAACGCGCGGACTCACAGAGTTCACGCTACATCCCACCCCAATTCCCACCCGCCCATGAAACCCGCCTGTTCCTACACCGCCACCCACGCTGCCAGCCTGGCCGACCCGGCCGGCTTCTGGGCTGCCCAGGCCCAGCACCTGGCCTGGGATAAGCCCTTCACCGAGGCCCTGAGCCAGGACGAGAACGGCACCTACCGCTGGTTCCGGGGCGGCGAGCTGAATACCAGCTTCCTCTGCCTCGACGCCCACGTGCAGCAGGGCCGCGCCCACCAACCCGCCCTGATTTACGACTCGCCCGTCACCAACACGCTGCGCACCTACACCTACGCCGAGCTGCTGGACATGACGGCCCGCCTGGCCGGCGGCCTGCGCGAAATCGGGGTCGAAATGGGCGACCGCGTCCTCATATACATGCCCAACATGCCCGAGGCGGTGGTGGCCATGCTGGCCTGCGCCCGGCTGGGGGCCATTCATTCGGTGGTGTTTGGCGGTTTCGCGCCCCAAGAGCTGGCCGTGCGGATTGACGATGCCCGGCCCCGCGTCCTCATTTGTGCCTCGGGCGGCATCGAGTTCGACCGCGTCATTCCCTATATGCCTTTGGTGGAAGCGGCCTTGGCCAAGGCCACCCACCAGCCGGCCCATGTGGTGGTGTGCCAGCGCGATTTCGTGCGGGCCGGGCTGCAGCCCGGCCGCGACGTGGACTACGCCGACCTGCTGCGCGCCGCGCCCGTGCCCGCCGTGCCGGTACCGGCCACGTACCCGCTCTACATCCTGTACACCAGCGGCACTACCGGCCGGCCCAAGGGCGTGGTGCGCGACCACGGCGGCCACGCCGTGGCCCTGCATTTCAGCATGCGCACCATCTATGACCTCGCGCCCGGTGAAACCATCTTCACCGGCTCCGACATTGGCTGGGCCGTGGGCCACAGCTATATCGTGTATGGCCCGCTGCTGCGCGGCTGCACCTCGGTGCTGTTCGAGGGCAAGCCAGTGCGCACCCCCGATGCCGGCACGTTCTGGCGACTGGTTTCGCAGCACCACGTCAAGGTAATGTTCACCGCGCCTACCGCCATTCGGGCCATCAAGAAGGAAGACCCGGAGGGGCTACTGGCCAAAAAGTATGACCTCAGCGGCCTGCGCCACTTGTTTCTGGCCGGCGAGCGCTGCGACCCTGCCACCTTCGCCTGGGCCGGGCAGCTGCTGGGCGTGCCGGTAGTGGACCACTGGTGGCAAACCGAAAGCGGCTGGCCCATGCTGGCCACGCTGGTGGGCCTGGAGGGCATGCCCGCGCCGCGCGCCGGTAGCGCCGGCCATCCCGTGCCCGGCTACGACGTGCAGATTCTGGACGAGGCCGGCCAGCCCGTACCCGCCGGCACCACCGGCCTCGTGGCGGTAAAGCTGCCCCTGCCCCCCGGCTGCTTCCCCACCCTCTGGCAGGACGACGTGCGCTATCAGGCCTACCTCGAAACCTTCCCCGGCTACTACCTCAGCGGCGATGGCGGCTACCGCGACGCCGAGGGCTATACCTACATCATGGGCCGGGTCGATGACGTGATTAACGTGGCCGGCCACCGCCTGAGCACCGGCGAAATCGAGGAGATTCTGGCTGCCCACCCGGCCGTGGCCGAGTGCGCCGTACTGGGCCTCGCCGACAGCCTCAAGGGCCAGATTCCTGCCGGCCTCGTGGTGCTGAAAGACGGCCAGACGATAGGCGAGGAGCAGCTGGAAAAGGAGCTGGTGGCGGCCGTGCGCGCCCGCATTGGGGGGCTGGCCTGCTTCCGGCAGGTGCTGGTAGTGGCGCGCCTGCCCAAAACCCGCTCCGGTAAAATCCTCCGCAAAACCCTGCGCCAATTGGCCGATGGCGAAGATTTTGCCCTGCCCGCTACCATCGACGACCCGCTTATTCTCGACGAAATCCGCGCCGGTCTGGCCCGGCGCGGGCTGGGGCAGGCCTTTGAATAGAGTTAACTGAACGAGATGCTTCGCTGCGCTCTGCATGACGTTCATCGTCAGTTTTTGAAACTAACCACAATAAATCAAACCCTTACACGCCCTATGCATTCCCGCATCCGCACCCTCGACCAGTACCATGCCGACTACAAGCAGTCCGTTGAAGACCCCGATGCCTTCTGGGCTGGCGTGGCCGAGCCCTTCACCTGGCGCCGCAAGTGGGATACCGTGCGCAGCGGCGAGTTCTCGCCGGCCGGCGACAGCAAGTGGTTCGCCGGGGCCCGCCTCAACATCACCGAGAACTGCCTCGACCGCCACCTGGCTCAGCGCGGCAATAAGCTGGCCCTCATTTTCGAGCCCAACGACCCCAAAACCCGCCACCTGCGCCTCACCTACCGCGAGCTCTACCAGCAGGTGTGCCAGTTCGCCAACGTGCTGCTGAACAACGGGGTGGAAAAAGGCGACCGCGTCATTGTTTATATGCCCATGATTCCGCAGCTGGCCATTGCCGTGCTGGCCTGCGCCCGCATCGGGGCGGTGCACTCGGTGGTGTTCGCGGGCTTCTCGGCCACCGCCATTGCCGACCGCGTGAACGATGCCGACGCCCACTTCGTCCTCACCGCCGACGGCCTCAACCGCGGCCCCAAGCAGATTCCGGTGAAATCAGTGGTCGATGAAGCCCTGGAAAGCTGCCCCGGCGTGCGGCGCGTCATCGTGGTCGAGCACCTGGGCTGGCCCGTTATCATGCGGGAGGGCCGCGATGTGTGGTACCACGACGAAGCCAAAGACGCGGCCCTGACCTGCCCGGCCGAGGAAATGAAGGCTGAAGACCCGCTCTTCATCCTTTACACCAGCGGCAGCACCGGCAAGCCTAAGGGCGTGGTGCACACCACCGCCGGCTACATGGTGTGGGCCGACTACACTTTCCGCAACGTGTTTCAGGTGGAGGAAAATGACGTGTATTGGTGCACCGCCGACATCGGCTGGGTCACCGGCCATACCTATCTGTTGTATGGCCCGCTGCTGGCCGGCAGTACCAGCCTTCAGTTCGAAGGCGTGCCGACCTACCCCGACGCCGGCCGCTTCTGGGAAGTCATCGACAAGCACCACGTCAGCATTTTCTACACCGCGCCCACGGCTATTCGCAGCCTGATGGCCACGCCTTTGGATAACGTGCTGAGCTATTCGCTGCACAGCCTGCGCGTGCTGGGCTCGGTGGGCGAGCCCATCAACGAAGAGGCCTGGCACTGGTACCACCAGCACGTGGGCAAGGGACGCTGCCCCATCGTGGATACCTGGTGGCAGACCGAAACCGGCGGCATCATGATTTCGGCCCTGGCCGGCATCACGCCCAGCGTGCCCGCCCGCGCCGGCCTGCCGCTGCCCGGCATCCAGCCCGTGCTGCTGAACCAGGACGGCTCCGAAATCGAGGGCAACGACCAGGAAGGGTATTTGGCAATAAAAGCCAGTTGGCCTGGCGCTATCCGCACTACCTGGGGCGACCACGAGCGCGCCCAGCAAACCTATTTCCAGCCCTACCCGGGCTATTACTTCACCGGCGACGGCGCCCGGCGCGACGAGCAGGGCCTCTACCGCATCATCGGCCGCGTCGATGACGTGATTAACGTGAGCGGCCACCGCTTCGGCACGGCCGAGATTGAAAACGCTATCAATCAGAACGAACACGTGGTAGAGTCGGCCGTGGTCGGCTACCCGCACGACGTGAAGGGCCAGGGCATCTACGCCTACGTTATCTGCCGCGACGGCCTGCCCAAAACCGCCTCCGAGCGCAGCCAGTGGGAAGCCAGCATCATCGAAACCGTGGTGGCCGAAATCGGCAAAATTGCCAAGCCCGACAAGATTCAGCTCGTGTCGGGCCTGCCCAAAACCCGCTCCGGCAAAATTATGCGCCGCATCCTGCGCAAAGTGGCCGAGGGCGAAACCAGCAACCTCGGCGACGTAACCACGCTGCTCGACCCGGGCGTGGTGGAGGAAATTGTGGCGGGGAAAAAGTAGGGGAGAAGCGGATATTAGATGTAGGCCGGTGAACCAGTTTTGCCGGCCTTTTCCGCTTCTAACATTGCTGGCAATGCCTTGAGACGTCCCACTTGCATCTTGGCAAAACCTTTGCCCGGCGCTTTAGCGCCGGGTTTCCTGGCATTATATA
>JANNDE010000496.1:0-2268 GCA_031387395.1 Hymenobacter sp. | reverse complement strand
GAAGGTGCACCTGGCCAGCCAGCCGCGGCCGCTGCTCTCGCTCACCAGCCTGCGCAGCATGGAGGAGAAGCTGCCCGCCGGCAGGTTCATGCGCATCCACCGCAGCTACATTGTGGGGCTCGGGCACCTGCAGTCGGTGGGGCGCGGCACGGTGCAGCTGGCCGGCGAAACCCTGCCCGTGAGCGACGGCTACCGCGAGGCGTTCGACGCTTTTTTTAGCCGCTGGAAATAGCCAGTCCGGCCCCGGCCACCAATCCGACCATTATTCACGCTGCGTTAATAGTAGCGTTTCGCCCTTGCCGGCACGATGAGCAACCCGACGACCCCCGATTTTTTCGATACCGACGGTTGCCTCCAGCCGGCTGCTAACGCCAAGCGGCTGGCCGAGCGCAAGCTCAACGTATGGGCCGTGCTCAACGCCGTGGACCAGGGCCTGATAGCCGCCGCCGAAGCCTGCGCCGCCTACAGCGTCAGCCCGGCCGAGTTGGAAGCGCACCGCGCCGACTGGCGCGAGTTTGAGGCCGGCCGCCGCTGAAAAGTGTAGGAAACACGGGTAACCGGAATTAGTAGGCCACGTATTGCATCTGAAAGCCCGGCCGTGCGCCCAGCAAGGCCGGGCTTTTTTTGCGCTTATTTTCGCGGCTTCTTTTATTGCCTCATGCCCGGATTCCCGCCCGCTGCCCACGCCCTGCCCCAATTGCCTAAAGCCCCCACCGGCATCGACGGCCTCGATGAGATTACCGAGGGCGGCCTGCCGCTGGGCCGCCCCACGCTGATTTGCGGTAGCGCCGGCTGCGGCAAAACCCTGATGGGCGTCGAGTTCCTGGTGCGCGGCATTCTGGATTTCAACGAGCCGGGCGTGCTCATGGCCTTCGAGGAAACCGCCGAAGAGCTGGCGGCCAACGTGGCTTCGCTGGGCTTCGACCTGCCCGATTTGCAGGCCCGCCAGCTGCTGCGCCTCGACCACGTGCACGTCGACCGCTCCGAGATTGAGGAAACCGGCGAGTACGATTTGGATGGCCTGTTCATCCGGCTGGGCTACGCCATCGACAGCATCGGGGCCAAGCGCGTGGTGCTCGATACCATTGAGGCGCTGTTTTCGGGCTTCCCGAACCAGGGCGTGCTGCGCTCGGAAATCCGCCGGCTGTTTCGCTGGCTCAAGGATAAGGGCGTCACCACCGTCATCACGGCCGAGCGGGGCGACGGCACGCTCACGCGCCAGGGCCTCGAAGAGTACGTGTCGGACTGCGTGATTCTGCTCGACAACCGCGTAATCGACCAGATTACCACCCGGCGGCTGCGCATCGTGAAGTATCGCGGCAGCACCCACGGCACCAACGAATACCCGTATCTGATTACGGAGGACGGCATTTCGGTGCTGCCCGTGACTTCGCTGCAGCTCGGCCACGGCGTATCGGAGGATATTGACTCGTCGGGCATTCCGGCGCTGGACGAGATGTTTGGCCGGCGCGGCTTTTACCGGGGCAGCAGCGTGCTGATAACCGGCACGGCCGGCACCGCCAAAACCACGCTGGCGGCCTCCTTCGCCCACCAAACCTGCCTCGCCGGCCACCGCTGCCTGATGTTCGTGTTTGAGGAATCGCCCCAGCAGCTGATTCGCAACATGCGCTCGGTAGGCATCGACCTGGCCCCGTTCGTGGCGCAGGGCCTGCTGCGCATCGAAGCCTCGCGGCCCACGCTCAACGGCCTGGAGCGTCATCTCGTCAGCATCCACAAGCTGGTGAAGGAGTTTGACCCCTACGCCGTCGTCATCGACCCCATCACCAACCTGATTTCGGTGGGCAACCTGAGCGAGGTGCGCAGCATGCTCACCCGCCTGATTGACTTCCTGAAAGTCAGCAACATCACGGCCCTGTTCACGGCGCTGGTGAACACCAGCTCGGGGCGCGCCGAGATGACCGAGGAGGGCGTGTCGTCGCTGGTCGACACCTGGATTTCGGTGCGCGACCTGGAGGGCATCGGCGAGCGCAACCGCGGGCTGAGCATCCTCAAATCGCGCGGCATGGCCCACTCTAATCAGGTGCGCGAGTTCATCGTGACCAACCATGGCATTGAGCTGCTGCAGGTGGTGCTCGGCCCCACCGGCATCGTTACCGGGGCCAGCCGCCTCACCCAGCAGCTGCGCGAGCACGCCGAAGTGCTGGCCGCCCAGCAGGAAGCCGACCGCCGCGACCGCGAGCTGGAGCGCCGCCGCCGCACGCTGGAGGCCAACATTGCCAACCTGCGCACCGAGTTTGAGTCGGTGGA
>JANNDE010000477.1:0-2142 GCA_031387395.1 Hymenobacter sp. | reverse complement strand
CAAACGTGATAAGGTCCTTCGCAAGCGTACGCCAGATAAGGATGACAAGGCGTTTACTCCGCCACCAGCCGGTCATCCCGCCACACGGGCAGCACCCCAGGGTAAGAATCAATCCGCAAACAAAAGTCAAAGTCCTGGCTGGCTTCCAGCGAGTTGAGCCGCCGGACGTGGGCCGATTGCAGCAGGTAGGCCGGCAAGTCAGCCCGGCCCTGCTCCCAGAGGTGCAGCGCGGCCAGCGTCGCATCGGAGCTGCGAATGTCGAAATCCGCGCTTAGCCGCTCGGCCAGCGCGCCGCCGAACACGGTGTCTTCGAGGCAGAACCGGCCTTTCCAGCCGGCGCACACCACCAGCACGTCGCGCTGCTGCTGCCGGGCGAAATCGGCCACCGCCCCCAGGTTCAGGAACGAGCCCACCACGATTTCGGCCGCCGCCAGCGAGCGCCGCAGGGCCGCCGTGCCGTTGGTGGTGCTGATGCTGAGGGCCCGGCCGCGCACCGGCCGGGCCGCATCCAGAAAGCCGAAGGGCGAGTTGCCCAGGTCGAAGCCCGGGGCGGGCAGGCCGTCGCGCTCGGCAGCCGTGAGGCAGCCGTGCTGCTGGCCGTAGGCGGCGCACTCTTCCAGCGAAGCCACCGGGAAAACGTGCGTCACGCCCTCCCCCAGCGCCGTAACGATGGTGCTGGAGGCCCGCAGGATGTCGACGATGATGGCCACCTGGCCGCGCAGGTCGTAGAGCGGCAGTAGCTCAGGCGAAAAGCAGATATCAAGTTTGGGCACGATTGAAGGGTTGAGTTTTGAATGCTGAGGGATGAGTTGGAAAGTGGGGATTTAAAACTGCCACTGAGCCAATTCAACCCTCAACATTCAAAACTCAACTCTCTATTCCGTGCCCTTGGTCAGCGGCAGCTTGCTCACCGTGGCGGGCAGGTTCTTGCCGCGAATCTGCACGAAAATCTGGGTGCCGGGGGTGGCCAGCTCGGCTTTCACGTAGCCCATGCCGATGCCTTTGCTGAGCGAGGGCGACTGCGTGCCGCTGGTCACGTCGCCGATTTTCTGGCCGTCAGCATCTACCAGCTCGTAGTGGCCGCGCGGAATACCGGCACCGTCCATCACGAAGCCGACCAGCTTTTTGCTGACGCCAGCTTCCTTTTGGGCCTTCAGGCTGGCCGAGTTGGTGAACTCCTTGGCGAACTTGGTAATCCAGCCCAGGCCGGCTTCCAGGGGCGAGGTGGTATCGTCGATATCGTTGCCGTAGAGGCAGTAGCCCATTTCGAGGCGCAGGGTGTCGCGCGCACCCAGGCCGATGGGCTTGATGCCGTAGGGCTGGCCGGCGAGCATGATTTTATCCCAGACCATGGCCGCGCTCTCGTTCGGGATGTACAGCTCGAAGCCGCCCGCGCCGGTGTAGCCGGTGGCCGAAATAATGACGTCGGGCGCACCGGCGAAGGTGCCCTGCACGAACGAGTAGTACGGAATGGTGCTCAAATCCACGTCGGTGAGCGCCTGCAGGGCGGCCTGCGCCTTCGGGCCCTGCACCGCGAACAGGCTGGTGCGGTCCGAAATGTCTTCCATCTCCACGCCCTGGGTGTTGTGCTGCTTAATCCAGTTCCAGTCTTTCTCGATGTTGGAGGCATTTACCACCAGCAAGTAGTCTTCATCGGCCAGCTTGTACACCAGCAGGTCGTCTACGATGCCGCCGTCGTGGTTGGGCAGGCACGAATACTGGGCTTTGCCATCGGTAAGCTTGCTGGCATCGTTGCTGGTTACGCGCTGAATGAGGTCGAGGGCCTGGGGGCCGCGCAGGCGAAACTCGCCCATGTGCGACACGTCAAACATGCCCACGGCGCGGCGCACGGTGTGGTGCTCGTCGAGGTCAGACGAGTAGCGCACCGGCATGTCGTAGCCGGCGAAGGGCACCATTTTGGCACCGAGCTCGCGGTGCTTGCTATCGAGGGTAACGGTTTTCAGGGAAACGGTCATGTATCTAGTGGGTTGGCGGATGGGTGGGTTGACGAATTTTGGTGCAAAGGTGCGGCAAAAAAGAAAAGCCGCTTCGGTGGGAAGCGGCTTTTCTGTAGCGGGAACTTTTTATTTCGCGTCCCAGAACGATTTTAATGGCGCGGGGGCGCGAACGACAAAGTTCGCG
>JANNDE010000474.1:0-1732 GCA_031387395.1 Hymenobacter sp. | reverse complement strand
TCCAGGCAGGCATCCACCAGCCGGTCGTAGAAATCGAGGCCGCGGCGGTTCACGGCCCCGGTGCCTTCGGGCAGCACCCGCGGCCAGGCCACCGAGAAGCGAAAATCGGTCAGGCCAAGGCCGGCGGCCAGGTCGAGGTCGGTTTCGTGGCGGTTGTAGAAGTCGGCGGCCACGCGCCCGTGCTCGTTGCGCCGGATAGCCCCCTTGCGCCGCGTAAAGTCGTCCCAGATGCTGGGACCCTTGCCCTGGTGCTGCCACGCGCCCTCGGTCTGGTAGGCGGCGGCCGAAGCGCCCCACTGAAAATCGGGACCAAAATCGGCCCGGGAAAACGGCAGCGGGGCGGAAGCTGGGTAGAAAGCGGCCGGCAGCGGCTCGGCGTAACTGGGAGGCAGTTTAATCATGCGCGGGGCGCGGAAGAGCTAATAGATAGTGGCAGAAATAGGGAACGATAGAACGTCATGCTCATCTGGCGTCCGCTTGTCGAAGCATCTCTACCTCGCAACGCAATCAAAAAAATTAGTATTGAGGTAAAGATGCTTCGCTGCGCTCTGCATGACGTGCTTTTTCGCCGCCTTTTATACTACCGCGATTCCCCGGCAGCTGCTCGCGCAGCAGCTGGTCGATAACGGCGGCCGTCTGGTCGGGGTAGTCAACGGGAATTACCTCATCCTGGTGCAGCCACTGGTCGACTTTATCGAGGTTTTTATCCTTGAAGCTTTTGATGACGGGCACGCCCATCTTGGCCAGGGCGGCCGCATTGCACTGCTGCTCGTATTGCTGCCTCATGGGCATCACCAGCAGCTTTTTACCCAGGTACAGGGCTTCGGCGGGCGTTTCGAAGCCCGCGCCGCAGAGCACGCCGGCCGCGCGGGCCAGGCTGTCGAGAAACGCCGGGCCGCTCACGGGCCACACCCGCACGTTGCCGTATTCGGCCGGCACGGCGCTGTGCTTGCTGAACACTTCCCAGCGCGTGCGGCGGCTCAGGTGCTGCAGCCGTTCCACCAGAATTTTCTCCTCGAAGGCCGGCAGGTACACCGTATAGTGGCCCTCGTTGCGGGGGCTCAGCTCGCGCACCTGCTGGCGGATGACGGGCGTAAAAATCTCCGGCGCATAGCGCTGGAAATGAAAGCCGTACTGCGCCGTACTCGGGGCGTAGTGCTTCAGCACGGCGCGGCCGGCGGGGTCTTCGCGGTCGGGGCGCGGGGCGGCGGGGTGCAGCACGGCGCTCTGGTGGCTAAGGGCCACGCAGGGCACGTGCCGCAGCTTGCAGGCCCAGCTGCTCACCGGCTCGAAGTCGCTGATGACCAGGCCGTAGCTTTCGACGGGCAGGTGCCGCACCTCGTGCACAAACTTCACCGAGTTAAACTGGGCGAAAGTTTTTACGAAGTTGATGCCGCCCTTTTTACCAAACGCAAAGCCCATACCCTGGGCCCGGTATTTCACCTCGAAAGGCAGCGGCAGGTCGGCGGGCGGGCCGCTCACCAGCACGTCGAGCTGCTCGCAGCGGCTTCGCAGCAGCGGCACCACATCGAGGGCGCGGCTGAGGTGGCCGTTGCCGGTACCCTGGATGGCGTATAGTATTCGGGACATTTATGAGTTGGGAATAACCTCACCCCCGGCCCCTCTCCTCAGGAGGGGAGCCACGGCGGCGCAATCATAAGTTAAAAGTTGAGAATTAAAAGTAAAAAGCAGACGCAAGCAAGCGTTTTCGCTTTTAACTCAATCGTCTGGC
>JANNDE010000435.1:0-8707 GCA_031387395.1 Hymenobacter sp. | reverse complement strand
CTCTACTTCGAAGCGCAGCACGGTATTCGGCGGAATGTCGGCCCCGGCCCCGCGCGCGCCGTAGGCCAGCGGCGAGGGGATGAGCAGCACCGCCTTGCTGCCCTTGGTGAGCATGGCAATGCCCTGGTCCCAGCCCGGGATGACCTGCCCGACGCCCAGCGCGAAGGCAAATGGGTCGTTGTTGCGCTTGGCCGTCGAGTCGAATTCCTTACCCGTGCGCAGCACCGTGCCGCGGTAGAGCACGCGCACGGTCTGGCCTTTTTTGGGTGGCAGGCCGGTACCGGCTTTCTTGACGATGTAGTAGGTGCCGCCGGCCGTTTTCTTGGCCGTGGCGTGGTTTTTTTTCAGATAAGCCAGAATGAGGGCGTTGTCCTTCACCAACTGGCCGGCAGATAGCTGCGCCGCTTTTTTCTCCATTTCGGCCTGTAGCTGCTTCTGGCGGGCCATCATCTGCTCCATAGTCAGCAGCTCGCGGGCGCTGGCCAGCACCGTCAGCGTATTGCCGGCGCCTTTGACGAAGGGCGGTACGGGCTGGTGGAAAGTTTTGGCAAACACGGTATCGGCCGGGAAGCGGAACACGGCGCTGTCGCCGGGCAGCAGCAGGCCCAGCGCTTCTTCGAGGCTGCCGGGCGTGGTTTGGGGCGGCAGGGCCACGGGCTGGGCCGTGGGCTGCATGCGGCGCGAGCTCATCAGCACCGAGTCGCGTCCGGTGCGGAATTCCATGAACACGGTGAGTACCTGGCCAGCCCGGCTGGCGTAGGGCGCATCGGTGGGGGCCAGGGTGCGGGGCTGATATTTGCCCGTGGCATCGGTCCGGAAAAGGCGGTATTCGGTGCCCGAAGGCAAGCGGGCGAAGGGCTGGTCCTGCGCCCGAGCGGGGCGGGCCAGGCCCAGTAGAGCGGCCAGCAGGCCAAAAAGAAAATGTTTCATAGAACAGGAAAGAAGAAATAGAACAGCCGGCCCAGTTAGCGGACGCCGACAATCTCCAGCTCGAAGACCAGCGGCGCGCTGGGCGGCACCAGAAAACGGTTGTTGTCGTCGGGGTGGCGCACGCCCGTGGGGCCATAGCCCAACGCGGCCGGAACCCGGACCCATACGCGCGAGCCCACCGGCAGCAGTGGCATTACCTCATCGAGGCCAGCCACCAGCTCGTGCCGGCCCACCCGAAATTTCAGCAGGCCACCCTGCCCTTCGGAGGAATCAAAAATATACCCATCGGGCAAAAAGCCGGTATAGCGGGCACTCACGCGCTGGCCAGGCTTGGGCAGCGGCCCGGTACCGCGCTCCCGAAACACGTAGCGCACGCCGTTGGGCGTGCGCTGCGGGGGCACTTGCAGGGTATCGAGCACGGGGCGGGAAGCAGCCGGAACGGGGCTGGCCTGCGCCCCCGCCCGTGCGGCCGAAGCCCCCCACAACCCCAACAGCAGAACCAGTACGCGGGGCCAGGGCCCGCCAAGGGCGCTCGTTACCATGCGGAAAACTGCTTATTGAATACCGAGAATTTCTACGTCGAACAGCAGGGCCGCATCGGCCGGAATGCCAGAGTAGCCACTCGGCCCGTAGCCCAGGCGCGAGGGCACCAGCAGCAGCTTACGGTCGCCCACGCGCATCAGCAGCAAGCCTTCGTTGAAGCCCGGCGTCAGGCCGCTGCCGGCCGTGAACACGATGCACCCACATCCGCTGCCGCTGGTGTTATCGGACGAATTATCGAAAATAACTCCCTGCGGGTAGCGCGGGTCGCCCGGCGAAGCCGGATAGCCCGTCGAAGATGGATGGGCCCCGTTGCTCAGGAATTTGCCGATGTACTTCACGCGCACCTTATCACCTGCCTTCACGGCGGCCCCGGTACCATCTGCCAGGCCTACTACATACAGGCCTGAGTTGGTGCGGGTGGATTTGCTGAGCAGGTTGTTGCGGCGCAGGTAGCTCTGAATCGTGTCTTCGTCGATTTGCTTGAGTTGGTCCTGGTGCTCGGTCAGCTGCTTCTGCAGCGTGGTTTGGCTGTTGCAGCTCCACAAGGCGGGCGTAGCCAGCAGCAGCAGGGCGGCCAGCAGCCAATGGCGGGGCCGGAGCAGGGAAGTGTTCATATCGGGAAGAGCTAACATAATGCCGGCCAGCGGGGGCCCGGGCCGTGGCACCGCGCCACCCGCTGGCCGGAATCGGAAGAAAAAACTATTGAACGGCTACCAGCTCCACTTCGAAGCGCAGGGGCGAGTTGGCCGGAATGTCGGCACCCGCGCCGCGCTCGCCGTAGGCCAGTGGCGACGGAATCAGCAGAATGGCTTTGCTGCCGGGGCTCAGCATGGCAATGCCTTCGTCCCAGCCCGGAATAACCTGGCCCAAGCCAAGGGGGAAATCAATCGGCTTGCCCTGCTTGTCCGACGAGTCGAACAGCTTGCCGCTCAGCAGCGTGCCGTTGTAGTTCACGCTCACAATCTGGCCGGTTTTGGGCTTCTCGCCCGCGCCGGGCTTCAGCACCTGGTAGTACACGCCGAGGGGCGTTTTCTGCATCGTCAGGCCGTTTTTCTTGATGAAGTCCTGCAGCAGGGCATCATCTTTCTTCATCTGCTCGACTACTTTGGAGGTGCCCAGCATGGTTTTCAGGGCCTGTTGCTGGCCGGCTACCTGCTTTTGGAAGTCGGGCGAGGCCATGCGCTTTTTAATCTGGGCGGCCATCGAGCGCTTCTGCAGCTCGGGCTCCATGGCTTTTTCCTCTTCGGCCGTGGCCAGCTTGGCCGTGGTCGACACGAACATCTGCACGAAGGGGCCGCCACGCTTCAGGAAAGGCGGTACCGCCTGGCCCGACTTGGGCTTGATGAGCGAATCGACCTGGAAGCGGAACACGCCGCTGTCGCCGGGCTGGAGCAGCGAGAGGGCCTCGTCGGGCATGCCTTTTTGCTTCAGCTCCTGCAGGGGCATGGGCACGGCCATGCGCATGTCGGCGCGGGTATTTTGCAGCACCGAGTCCTTGCCGGTGCGGTATTCGGTGTAGCCCATCAGGAACTTGCCCACCCGGTTTTTGTAGGTCGGGTCGCCATCGGGGCCAATTTCGCGCCGCTCGTAGCTGTTGCCGACCTTCTTGAAAATCTTGTATTCGATGCCAGACTTGGTTTTGGCAAAGTCGCCACCGCCTTTATTGCAGGCCGTGAGCGAAGCGAAGCTCAGCACGCCGGCCGCCAGGGCCAGCTGCCGCGCAGAGCGGGAGGAAAAACGCATGAAAATAATAAAAGGTGAAGGGTCAGAAACGGTGTAAAGTTACACTACCGGCGGCGCTACGGCCGCGGGCACTCCCGTGAGCTGCTCCTTATACTCGGGCAGGATGCCCAGGAAGCGCTCCACGGTTGCATTGAGGTTGTCGTAGCTGATGCCGCCAGAGGCATTGTGGTGCCCGCCGCCGTCGAAATGCTTGCGCGAGAAGTCGCTCACGGAGAAGCTGCCCACCGAGCGGAACGAGATTTTGACGGCCACGCCGCGGTCGATGAAAACCGCCGCGAACACGATGCCTTCGATGCTGAGGGCGTAGTTCACCAGGCCTTCGGTGTCGCCGGTTTTGCTCTGGTACTGGCGCAGCTCGTCCTGCGTGATGGCGATGTAGGCCGTATTGAACTCGCGGTTCACCACCAGCTTGTCCTTGAGAATAAAGCCCAGGAAGCGCAGCCGGATTTCGGAATGCGAGTCGTAGATGCGGCGGTGAACGGAGGATAAATCAATCTGCACCTTCAGCAGCTCGGCAATAATAAGGTGCACGTTGCGCGAGGTGCTGGGGTGGCGGAACGAGCCCGTATCGGTCATGATGCCCGCGTACAGGGCCTCGCCCATGCCCTTGGTGATGAGGTCCTGGTCGCCCAGGTCGCGGATAATTTCGAAAATCAGCTCGGCCGTGGCGGCCGCCGTGGGCACCGAGAACACGACGTCGGCAAAGTCCTCGGGCTGCTGGTGGTGGTCGATGAGCACCTTGGTGGCACTGGCCTGGCGGATGTACTCGCCCAGCTCGTTGATGCGGCCCAGGCAGCTGAAGTCGAGGCAGCAGATGACCTCAGCGCGGGCAATGAGGTCGCGCACCTGCCGGTCGTTCTGGCGCTTTTCGTAGATGACGACCTCGTCGTTGCCCTCCATCCAGTTCAGGAAGGCGGGGTAGTCCGACGGGGTGACGACCGTGACGTGATGGCCCTTTTGCTTGAGGTAGCCGGCCCAGGCCAGCGACGAGCCCAGCGCGTCGGCGTCGGGCTTGTGGTGGGTGGTAATGACAACCTGCTTGGGCTGCGCCAGCAACGCCCGCAGGGCGGAAATGGAACTAGACATCGACAACAAGAATGGCCCTGGTTAAAACGGCGGGCCGGTGGCTTACAAAGAATTGGGCCGGCAAAAGTCGGAAGAAATATTGTCTTAACAGCGCAACCCCTCCGGAAGGTTCTCGCAAAAGTGACGAAAGGCCCCGCCGGCCCGGCCAATGCCCGCGGCTGGCTTTGTGGCTACTTTTGCACCGTAATACGTTTTTTAAACATCCCATTTCCCCCGACCAACGCAATGGCCACCAACCGCACATTCACGATGATTAAGCCCGATGCCGTTCAGGAAAACCACATTGGTGGTATCCTAAGCATGATTGAGGCCGGCGGCTTCCGCATCGTGGAGCTTCAGAAAATCAACCTTAGCGCCGAGCGCGCCGGCCAGTTCTACGCCGTGCACGCCGAGCGTCCGTTCTACAACGACCTCGTGAAATACATGTCGAGCGGCCCCATCGTGGCGGCTATTCTCGAAAAAGAAAATGCGGTTGCTGATTTCCGCACCCTCATCGGCGCGACCAACCCGGCCAACGCCGAGGACGGCACCATCCGGAAGAAGTACGCCAAGAGCATCGAGGCCAACGCCGTGCACGGCTCGGACTCGGACGAAAACGCCCAGATTGAAGGCGAATTCTTCTTCGGCACCAAGTAATCCGACGCCATTAATTCCTGAAAAAGCCCGTTCTGCGCATGCAGAGCGGGCTTTTCTTTATACCAAAATCAGACTTATTTTATACCAATCTTGTATTGTCGAGCTTAAATTCCAGCCCGACGCATAATACTATCGCGCCCATTCCGCTAAGCACCGCACTGATTAATATACTTCCCCAGCGGCTCAGGAAATCGGGGAATTCTACCTGGCGCGGGTAGGCCGGGTTGTAGCGTAGTGGCAGCTGCTGGCCTAGCTGGAAGGTGGGCAGCATGGTGCCCGCCGGGCCAATTACCCGCACCGAGTCGCCCTGTGCCGTGTTGAAGCGAACCACCGGATGCAGGAGTTCCGAGTAGTCATCTTCGCTCGTCTGAGCCTCGAAAGCTACTACCGTGGCTGTTGCGGGTTGGGCCGTGTACCAGAAGGAGATTTTCTGGCTCAGAATATAAAAACTGACCGCCAGAAACCCCAGCCCAATCAGGAAAAACACCCAGCTCGTGACGCGCATGGCTGGTTAGGCCTGCTCCAGCGTGAGCAGCGGCTCGGGCGGCATCGCTGCGTCCCCGACCGGCTGATTGGTGTGCTTATGCTTGAAAATAAGCACGAACAGCACCGCGATGGCCAGCGAATAGCCCGCGAACGTGAGCCAGATGCTGTGCCAGTCCTTCACACCATTGGCATCGGTGAAGTAGTGCTGGATGATGAGGCCGCTGAGCGAGCTGCCCAGCACCGCCCCGAAGCCGTTGGTCATCATCATAAACAGGCCCTGGGCGCTGGCCCGGATGCTGGGCTGGGTCTGGGTCTCGACGAACAGCGAGCCCGAGATGTTGAAGAAATCGAAGGCCATGCCGTACACGATGCACGAGAGGATAATCATCCAGAGGCCGTCGCTGGGGTTGCCGTAGGCGAACAGGCCGAAGCGCAGCACCCAGGCAACCATGCTGAACAGCATCACCGATTTGATGCCGAAGCGGCGCAGGAAGAACGGAATAGCCAGGATGAACAGCGTTTCTGAAATCTGCGAGATGGACATGATGATGGCCGGGTAGCGCACCGTAAGGGTATCCTTGTAGACCGGTACTTTGTCAAAATCGTGCAGGAAGGTGTCGCCGTAGGCATTGGTGAGCTGCAGGGCCGCCCCCAGCAGCAGCGCGAACATAAAAAAGGTGAGCATCTTGCGGTCGCGCAGAATGGCGAACGACTTGAGGCCCAGAATTTCGGCCAGGCTCTGGCTCGAAGCATTGGCCGACTGCGGCGGGCATTTGGGCAGCGTGAAGGAATACAGACCCAGCGCGAAAGCCGCGCCGGCCGCCACGTAGAACTGGCTGGCCGACTTTTCGAAGCCCAGCAGACTCACCGTCCACATAGCCACGATGAAGCCGATGGTGCCCCATACCCGGATGGGCGGGTAGTCCTTCACCACGTCGAGCCCTTCGGTTTTTAGCACCGAAAACGACACCGCAATGGACAGCGAAAGCGTGGGCATGTAGAAAATCATGTTTAGCAACATCACCCAAAACATGGTGGTCGGGTCGCCGACCAGCGGAATGGTGCAAAGCGTGAGGCCGCCCAGAATGTGCAGGATGCCGTAGAGCTTTTCGGCGTTCACGTACTTATCGGCCACGATGCCCATGAGCGAGGGCATGAAGATGGAAGCGATGCCCATGGTCGAGAAAATGGCCCCAAACTGGGCCCCAGACCATTGCTTCGTTTGAAACCAATAAGCGCCAATCGTAATCAGCCACGAGCCCCAGATGAAGAACTGGAGGAAACTCAGGACAGTAAGGCGCAGCTTCGTATTCATGCGGGAACGGGGCAAAAGGGGTGGGATAAGGCAAGTGCAGCGACGGCGCACGGGCCGCGACCGTCAAAGATAAATAAAAAAGCCCCCGCGAAGCGCCCGGTGGGGGCGGGCTTCGCAGGGGCTTTCAGTTAGCCACTGGGGGCGGTGTTACGCCTCGTAGGTGGGCGAGAACGTGCCGGCGGGCTGGCCGTCGGCGGTAGGGTAGTCGGTGTAGCCGTCGGCGAAACCGTTGGGGCCGGGGGCGTAGTAGGTGGCCTGGTCGCTCTCGGCCAGGGGCAGGCCGTTGGAGAGGCGCTCGACGAGGTCGGGGTTCGAGATGAAGGGACGGCCGATGGCCACGAGGTCGGCTTTGCCGGCCAGGGCGGCATCAACCTGCTCCACGGTGGTGTAGCCGCCGCTCAGGATGAGCGTGTTGGTGAGTTTCTGGCGGATGGTGGCCACCGTAGCAGCCGGTACGGCCGGCGCGCCCATGCTCTGGTGGTCGACCAGGTGCAGGTATACGACGCCGATTTTCTGCAACTCTTCGGCCAGGTAGGCATAGGTTTCGTCAATTTCGGGGTAGGCCGCCATGTCGTTGAACACGCCCCAGGGCGAGAGACGAATACCCGTGCGCTCGGCTCCAATGGCTTCGGCCACGGCTTTGGCTACTTCGAGCACGAAGCGGGCGCGGTTCTGCACGCTGCCGCCGTACTCGTCGGTGCGCTGGTTGCTTGCGGGGTTCAGGAACGTTTCGAGCAGGTAGCCGTTGGCTCCGTGCAGCTCCACGCCGTCGAAACCGGCTTCCAGGGCCAGCCTGGCGCTGTTCACGTACTCGTCGCGCACTCTGGCAATTTCCTCCAGGCGCAGGGCGCGGGGCACGGGCTGGTCCTGCATCTGCTGCTGGTCGGTCCACATCTGGCCCTGGGCAGCCACGGCCGACGGGGCGACGGCTTCCGCGCCCTCGGGCAGGTTGAGGGGGTGGAACACGCGGCCGGCGTGCATCAGCTGCACGAAAATGTGGCCACCGTGGTGGTGCACCGTTTCCGTTACGCGCTGCCAGTTGGTGACGTGCTCCTGGTTGAACAGGCCGGGAATGCGGGCGTAGCCCAGCCCATCGGCCGAAGGCGACGTGCCTTCCGTGATAATAAGGCCGGCCGTAGCACGCTGGCGGTAGTATTCGGCCATCAGCTCGTTGGGCACGTTGCCCAGGGCGCGGCTGCGCGTTAGGGGGGCCATCACGAGGTGGTTGGTGAGGGTGAGATTGCCTAGTTTGGCGGGCTCAAAAGCTTTGCTTGACATAAATACAGAAGAAATGACGGATGCGCGGGCCGCCGGGTTCGATGAAGCGCGGTGATAAAGCAGGTACGTACACGAATTGTTTTTGGCTGGGTATATTCGCTTCATACCCGATAATAAAAACGCCCGCCTCCGGGAGGAGACGGGCGTTTTCTAGCAATGCTATCAAATCGTTACGTCGGAAACTACGCGGCGTACGCTGTGGCGAAGCGCTTGTTCACTTCCTCCCAGTTGATGAGGTTGAAGAAGGCCGCGATGTAATCGGGGCGGCGGTTCTGGTACTTGAGGTAATAAGCGTGCTCCCACACGTCGAGGCCGAGGATGGGCATACCCTTGCAGCCCGATTCGGGCATCAGCGGGTTGTCCTGGTTCGGGGTCGAGCAGATTTGCACCGAGCCGTCGGGCTGCTTGCATAGCCAGGCCCAGCCCGAGCCGAAGCGCGTGGTGGCGGCTTTGGTGAACTCCTCCTTGAACTTATCGAACGTGCCGAAAGCCGTGGTAATGGCTTCGCCGACCGCGCCGGTGGGCTGCCCGCCGCCGTTGGGCGTGAGGATGGTCCAGAACAGGGAGTGGTTGTAGTGGCCGCCGCCGTTGTTGCGCACGGCCACAGGAGCCTTGGCAATGTTGTGCAGGATTTCCTCGATGGTCTGATTCCCCATCTCGGTGCCCGCGGTGGCCGCGTTCAGGTTGGTC
>JANNDE010000398.1:0-1368 GCA_031387395.1 Hymenobacter sp. | reverse complement strand
TCAGCACGATGCCGTGGTGGCTGAAGCCCACTTCGTGCAGCTTGTCCAGTATCGTACCTTCGTGGTTGGATTGAAAGTGTGTGAGCTTCAAGTGCGGGAAGGCTTCCTGCAGCTCGGGGAAAAAGTCGTCGAACGAGCGGTTGCCGTAGATGCCGGGCTCGCGGCGGCCGAGCAGGTTAAGGTTGGGGCCGTTGAGAATTAGGATGTCCATAAGGAGTTAAAAGGTGAAAGTTAAAAGTTAAAATGTGGGCCAGTAGTTTTGGTAGCGGGTTAGGGAGGTTCTGCGGCGCGTCAACGCATGACTTCTAACTCATAACTTTTAACTCGTTTCATGACCTGGCCCCAAGCCCTCAAACAGTTCGACGGCTACCTGCGCCTCGAAAAGTCGCTTTCGCCCAACTCCGTCGAGGCCTACGTGCGCGACATCAGCAAGCTCCAGCAGTTTCTCATTATGCAAAAGCTGCATCTCGGCCCCACCCAGGTGAGCACCGAAGTGCTACGCGAATTCCTCAGCACCCTGCAGGGGTTAGGGCTGAGCGCCACCTCGCAGGCCCGCACCCTTTCGGGCCTGAAGGCGTTTTTCAGCTTCCTCATCATGGAAGACCTGCTGAAGATTGACCCCACCGACACCTTGGAAGCCCCCAAAACCGGCCGCCACCTGCCCGATACCCTCAGCTACCCCGAGGTAGAGCAGCTGCTGGCCGCCATCGACCTGAGCACCGACGAGGGCCTGCGTACCCGCGCCCTGCTCGAAGTGCTCTACTCGTCCGGCCTGCGCGTGAGCGAGCTCTGCGACCTGCGCCTGAGCAACATTTACGCCGACGAAGGCTTTATGAAAGTAGTAGGCAAGGGCAATAAGGAGCGCCTCGTGCCCGTGGGCCGCGAAGCCCTCAAGCACCTCAACTTCTACCTCAGCGGCGTGCGCGGCCACCTCGATATCAAGCCCGGCAGCGAGGATTTCGCCTTTCTGAGCCAGCGTGGCCGGCCGCTTTCGCGCATCACCGTGTTCACCACGCTCAAGAAGCTGGCCGAACAGGCGGGCCTGCGCAAAACCATCAGCCCGCACACGCTGCGGCATTCCTTCGCCACGCACTTGATTGAGGGCGGGGCCGACCTGCGCGCCGTGCAGGAGATGCTGGGCCACGCCAGCATCACGACCACCGAAATATATACCCACCTCGATAGGGACTTCCTGCGGCAGGTGATTACCGAGTTCCATCCGCGCAGCTGATGGGGTGGGGGAGGAGGAAGGGCGGAAGGAAAAAAGAACGTCATGCAGCGCGTAGCGAAGCATCTTGCCCGCAGGCAGTAAATCAATCGATTGAATTGCGATGGGCGGCAAAGATGCTTCGCTACGCGCTGCATGAC
>JANNDE010000379.1:0-1291 GCA_031387395.1 Hymenobacter sp. | reverse complement strand
CCAGCACGGCCAGCGGCGCGGCGGCGGTGCAGTGGGAGTTCACGCACGCGCCTAGCCAGCAGTGGCGCTTCGTGCCCATGCACCAGGGCAGCGAATACTACCGTATCGAGGCGCGCCATAGCAGTCAGTGCCTCACGGTGGCCACGGCCGGCGAGGGCACGGCGCTGGTGCAGCGGCCGTTTCAGGGCAGCGCCGAGCAGCAGTGGCGGCTGGTGCCGGCCGGCCCGCTGGGTAGCTTTCAGCTGGAGAGTAAGAGCGAGGCCCGGGTGGCGGCGCTGGCGGCTTCCGACAAGTTCAACGGCACGCCGGTGGTGGCCCAGAAGAACAACGGCCGCGCCACGCAGCAGTGGCGGCTGTTCCGGCTGCGTCTGAACGTGCTGGAAGGGCCGTCGCCCTTCGGCCCGCCGCAGCTGCTGGAAGGTGTAGTGAATACCCCCGGGAATGAATTACATCCCCTCCTCAGACCCGACGGCAGCACCCTTTACAACTCCCGCACCAAGTTAGCCGGCAACACCGAAGGCAACACCGACTCGGGCGATGCCTGGGTAAGTTCTTTCATCCCCGAAACCAATGCGATTACCCAGACTGGACAGCTCTGGAACAGCTCCGACAAGCTGGAAGCCGTTAATACTCCTCAGAATAACGAGGTGGTGGCCGTGCTGGGTACTGGCAAGGGCACGAAGCTGATTGTTCGGGGAACCTATGACGGCGGCGATTTTCGCGACGAAGGCCTGAGCTGGGTAAGCAAGCCGGCCGGTATTGGCAACGTGGTGAAGGGGACCCGGCCCCTGCCCATTCTGATTGCCAACCTATACTCAGCCTCGCCGGCCACGGGTTTCTTCGTGAGTGCCGACGAGAAAACCATGCTGCTCTCGCTCGAGCGCGGCGATTCGGAGGGCGGCAACGATTTGTACGTGAGCTTCCGTGAAGCCAGCGGTGGCTACTCCGCGCCCCTAAGCCTGGGGCCGGTGCTGAACTCACCGGGTTTCGACTTCGCGCCCTGGCTCGCGCCCGACGGCAAAACGCTGTATTTTGCCTCCTACGGCCACATGGGCTACGGCTCGGCCGACTTGTTCGTGAGCACCCGGCTCAATGACTCCTGGACGCGCTGGAGCGAGCCGCGCAACCTCGGCCCGGCCCTGAACGGCCCCGGCTTCAATGCCTACCTGAGCCTGACGGCCGACGGCAAAACGGCTTACTACTCCTCGTCGGCCACGGCCAGCGGCACCAAGGATATCTGGCGCACCGGCCGCCCCGTAGCTGCCGACTCGCTGCCGAAACCCGTAGTGGC
>JANNDE010000376.1:0-5381 GCA_031387395.1 Hymenobacter sp. | reverse complement strand
TCAGACCTACAGCACCACCGATGCCTACCTGGGCTACACCCTGCCCAAGCTGGCCAGCACCCTGCAGGCCGGGGTCTCGAACGCGTTCAATGTGCACAACACGCAAATCGTCGGCGGGCCCCAGATTGGCCGCCTGGCCTATCTAGGCCTGCTGGTGAATGTGAAGTAGCCGGGGCCTCCGCCGGCGGGGGGCGGGGCCCCACCACCCGGGCCGGGCGGCATTCGGTGAACGAGTGCCGCCCGGTCGCGTACCGGGCTGCCGCACCCCAAGGGCACCCTTGTATTTGCCCGGTCCTTTGGGGCCGGGATGCTGAATAAACAGTTGCTCGCGCCGCTTCCACCAGCGGAACGAATGACCAAAAGCGTTGCCCCACACGTTCTGATGTGCTCCCAAAACGCGTCGCTCTTGCTGGACCCCGCCGGATAGTGGACGCCCGCGCCCGCCCACGACGCGGCCCCAACCGCTGGTTGCGCCAGCATCAGCTCGTTATCAACGGCAAGCGCGACGGATGCTCACCTCGCGGGCCGACGAACCGGGGGGGGTGAGGTGCTGGCCCCGGCCGTCCGCTGGCCGGAATTTGCCGCCACCACAGGCGTCGCCACTAGGCAGGTAAGCGGCCGTGGGTACGACCTTCCAGCTGCTGGAGCAAAGGCGCCGGCCGGTGGCAGGGGCCATCTGTAAATGCCGTCACGCGGGCGTTGGCTCCGCCGCGACTGAACCACCTGCTGCTGCCGCGTCATAACGCCGACTACCAGCAGGCATCGGATGAGGACCGTCAACTTTTTGCGTTTCTCCAGCAGCCTGAAACCGCAAGGCTGGAAGAGAACCCCGAAGAAGAGAGAGCACATACCCATCTCGGACAATGACGACCTGAAGATTCGGGGCAATGATTCGGCAATTATAGCATCCGATAAGCTTCTCTTATCGGACTTTACGCACTATCTTTACTTTTCCCTCCGAAAGGCGCGTTTTACTCCTTTATATATAGGTCGCATGGAAAATTCAACCGAACTCTCGATTCTTGGTAACACGTCGGCGGCGCTGGCGCAGCTGGCCGAGCACACCTCGCGCTACGTCGAAGCCGGACTGAGCGGCGCGGCCAACACGGTGAAAGCGTATGCCGGAGATTGGAAACGGTTTTGCTTGTGGTGCACCGAACACGGGCTGGAACCGTTGCCGGCGTCGGTCGATACGTTGGCAGGTTTCGTGACCCACCTAGCCGAGACGGATAAGAAAGTGGCGACCATTCAACGGCACTGCGCGGCCGTGGCCAAGGCCCATGTGTTGCGCGGGCTGGACTCACCCACGGACGACAAGAAGTTCAAGGTGCTCATGGAAGGCATTGCCCGGGTTAAGGGCGTGCGGCAAAAGCAAGCACCGGCTTTCACATTGGCCAACTTCAAGCGAACGGTGAAAAGCATCGACTCCAAAACACTGGCGGGTATGCGCGACCGAGTAATTCTGCTGCTGGGCTTTACGGGAGCCTTTCGTCGCTCGGAGCTGGTGGCGTTGAATCTGGAGGACCTCGCCTTTTCTGAGGAAGGACTAATTATTAATTTAGCCAGAAGCAAGACCAATCAGTACAGTGCGGCCGAGGAAAAGGCTATTTTCTATTCGCCTGATTTTAAGCTTTGCCCCATCCGTACACTGGAGGTTTGGATTAAACGGCTGGACCGTGCTGTAGGGCCGGTGTTTGTTTCCTTTCGCAAGGGCGAACGGCTCACTGACCGGCGGCTGACGGACAAGCACCTGAATCTGATTGTGCAGCGATATTTAGGGCCAAAGTACTCGGCTCACTCCCTTAGAGCCTCTTTTGTTACAGTTGCCAAACTGGCTGGGGCTGACGACTCGGAAGTGATGAACCAGACTAAACATAAGACGAGTGAGATGATTCGTCGTTACACCCGTCTGGATAACGTCCGTCAGCATAATGCAGCTCAGAAGCTGGGGCTATGACAATAAGAATATTGTAGCTTTGGATTCTTACCGGTTTGAAAGATGCTTAACGAAGAAATCTAACCATATTATCATCTAGCAGTGTATTTAAATACATTGATAAATCTACCAGTTAAGCATTTTCAATGAAAAACGGAGCTAAATACTATAAATGTGATTTTCAAATTCATTCTCCCAGAGATGGGCAGTTTAAAGGCAATATACCTATTTCCTAAATAGGTATAACTTTTTCAATATTCAGGTTTACTAGGCCGCATACAATTAGCCAAATTTGAGCAATGTGATTTAATCGGTTTCGATAGGTTTCCTTGACGATTCGAAAGCATTTACACAGGCGATTGACGTGCTTTATCTTGACCCTTTTGCTCCTGAAAGCGTTGTTTTGCCTTTTTTGCTTTTGGGTTAGTTCGCCATTTTTTGGTTTCTTATGTGGTATTTGACTCCGGGCATGTATTTTAGCAATTCCCATATACCCTAAATTCCCCTTCACCTTAATTTTTCGATGAATCACTAGCGGTGTTTCCTGAAAAATACGGGTGTCCGATTTACGACCTTGCAACTCTACCCGATAATGCTTGATGACATTAGTTTTTTGACTGCTAATTATTTGCGATTTAATAACATGTTTTTTTTGACCCGTTGTAATAGCGTTGCTGGTCTTTTTGGGGTCGTTCAATCGGTTGTACGGTCACGTCGATAATCACTGTTTTTACCTCTTTATACGTTAGCTTTTCCGGGTTTTTTAGTCCGACAACTTCGGCTAGCACGGCCCGCATTTTGTGGAATATTTTATGGCAATAACTTTCAGCTATGCCATACGAAAATCCCAGACTCAGAAAAGTGGGATACTGCCGTAAATATTCGAATGTCAGCAATAATTGATTCGGAATACTGAGTTCGGCATCAATTCCGCGTTTCGACAAGAGATTTTCTGCCAAATATTGGGCTATTCTGTTTTGCACTTTGGCTAGTACGTCTTCCAATTGAACAAAATCAATTCCAAAAAGCCGTTTGTAAACTTGTGGTTTAGCTTGGAGTAATTTATATTTGTCGTTCATGACTAGTAGGTTATGCATGATTTTTAACTTGCGCTACAAATATAAAAAGGAAATAGGTCTAATAGACACGGTGCAAAGCCCTACTGGGTACGGCCCCACGCCATCTCGTCCCGGATGCGTAATATCAGGACATAATCTGCTTTTTTGTCGATAATCTTCTCAATAATTGCTTTTTGGCAGCCAATCGCATCAATGGTGATGGTGCCGCCTTCGCAATCCAATTCCTCCAACAGGCGTGGAATCGCTGTTGTTTCATTGGACTTCTAGGCTATCTGCACCTGCCCAAAAATTATACTTTTCTATAACAGTCAGGTACTTATTGCCTGAACGTTCGCGTGCTTTTCCCCCCGGGGAATCGTGCCACGCATTTCGTTACCGTCAATCCGGATGTGCTTCTGGGCAAGGGTTTCCAGAATTTCTTTGCCCGCAGAACGCACGCTTTTCTCTACTTCCGTCGGCTGTAGAAACTGCACCACCCGACTGAGCGTGTCTTCGGACGGAATTCCGGACAATAACCGCAAGCCGAGCGCTTTGCGCAAAAATGTCTCTTAGTATTTGGCGCAGTCTTCAATTTCTGGAAAATCTTTGGTAATCAGCTAATTTTCTTGGTAATACGATAAGCAAAATATCACTCAACTTGTGCAAGCAACGGCCTTGAACACGAAAATCAGCAATGTCTGCGAAGTGCTTCTATAAGTTAATCTTGCAAAAGTACAATACCTGCTGAGGTCGCCTTTTTTGGTGCGGTAGCCTTGTTTTTGCAACCGAATCGCCTGGAATATTTTTTGTCAAAGTATATTGCAAAACGGATAGCTTTCGCTACATCGATAAATGGTACTTTATATTAATTAAAGTATAATTTACCCATCCATTTACCTGACTTTCGTGCATGAAACACTTTTTTATTACCGTTCGCTCATCGACCCGCCGGCCTGTTCGCGCCTGTCTGGGCAGCCTGCTGGTCATGTCTGGGCTGGCGGGGCAGCCCCAGCAAGCCCAGGCGCAGTTTCCCCGCACCGAGTCGTTTCAAAACAACACGGCGAGTGGCTTCACCCTGGGGGGCGTCCCCAACGCCGCCACGCTGACGGCCGCTACTGGCGGGCCCGATGCCAACGGCAGCGGCTACCTGCGCCTGACTTCGGCCGCCACTAATCAGTCGGGCTACGCCATCGACCAAAGTTCGTTTCTGGCCCCGAACGGCTTCAGCATTTCGTTCGAGTTCTTTTCTTATGGCGGCACTGGGGCCGATGGCTTCTCGATGTTCCTGGTGGATGCCGATAAGGTATCGGCGGCGAGTT
The DNA here is from genome assembly GCA_031387395.1 of Hymenobacter sp. Classification (GTDB taxonomy): domain Bacteria; phylum Bacteroidota; class Bacteroidia; order Cytophagales; family Hymenobacteraceae; genus Hymenobacter. Next base: position 1,068 of record JANNDE010000376.1, on the reverse strand, counting down.
TTACGGCGGGGGCTCCGGGCGGCGCGCTGGGATACGCCCAAAGAACCCGCGTCCCCACCAGCAACGGGGTGCCGTTCGGCTACATCGGCATCGGCATCGACGAGTACGGTAACTACTCCAATCCCATCCAAGGTCAGGTGGGCGGCCCAGGCTTCACGTCCAACGTGGTAGCTATCCGGGGGAGCGGTAACGGCCAGGGTCCCACCGACTATCCTTACCTGGTCGGCAGCCCCAAGCTGCCTTTTAACCTGTCCGTGTCCGCCATTCGGGCGCCGGCCGGCTCCGCCGCCTACCGCCGAGCCTACATCGATGTGCTGCCCGTGACAGACGCTATCGGCGTGAAGACCTACCGCATCACGGTGCGCATCCAGAACGGCCTGAAGGTGCAAACGGCCATTAGTAACTTCCAGGTGCCCGCTCCACCCGAAAGACTGCGCATCGGCTTTGCGGGCTCGACCGGCAGCAAGACCAACTTCCATGAAATCCGCAGCCTGGCGATTCGTCAGACCCCCATTCTGTTCGACGACTTGGCCAGTACGCCTTACAACAAGCCCGTTTCCATCAATATCATCGCCAACGATAAGTTCCCCTACGCCAACTACAAGCCCGGTAGCGTGGACCTGGACCCTAACGCGGGAGGCTCACCGCACAATTCCATTACTGTACCCGGCAAAGGCATCTTTACAGTCGATGCCAGCGGATTGGTCACTTTCACGCCCAGCGGTACGTTCGCGGGCGTAGTTACCATCCCATACACGGCCGCTGACGTGCAGAGCCAGACCGGGCCTACTGGCACGCAGGATGAAACCGGCTCACCGGCCAACCTCACCATCATCGTGAACGGGGCCGATATCGTGAACAGCGTGAGCGGCCCAACGGCGGCGGGCCCCGGGGCCACGGTGCAGTACACCGTCACGACCTCAAACCTGGGCCCCTTGGGGGCCACCAACGTGGTGCCGAAGTTGCAACTGCCCGCCGGCCTGGCCAACGTGGTGGTGAGCAGCGGAGGCAGCTACAACGCCACCAGCGGCCTTGTCACCTTCGCCAGCACTGGTCTGGCTGCGGGTG
>JANNDE010000525.1:0-4292 GCA_031387395.1 Hymenobacter sp. | reverse complement strand
CGTGATGCGTGCTCCGGCCGTGGCGGGACATGGGTGATTTGGCTGGCGGCGCGGGACGGAGCCGCTGCGAACAGGGTCGAATTTGGCAGGGGAATTTGGGGGAAGGGAATGAAAGGGGATGAATCGACAGCGACCGGGTTTGGCCGTTCGCGCCACCGTAAAATACTGATGCGTGATGGGGCGTGTCGCGGCACCGCGACACGCCCCTTGCGCGACGACCATCGTTTTGTTTTTACCCCAGCGGGCGAGCAAAAGGTATTTTTCCTTCCGGGCGCTGGGGCGGAAGGCCCGTTGGCTGCTGCTGCTGTTTGCCCCCGTGGCTCAGGGCCAGACTCGTATTCTGTTTATCGGCAACAGCTTCAGCCATGGCAATACGCCCCGCTGCGCTGCAATGCCGCCGTGGTCGACGAAAATTTCGGCCTGCCATCCGGCCCCCCCGCTACCAGGCCGGCCCCACCACGCCGGGCCCCTGGGGCGGCGTGCCGGGCAACTTCAGAAGGATGCACGCCAGCAAGTGGGGCTCGTGTACCTGGCCGCCTGCGTGCTGCTGGGCCAGCCGCTGCGGCAGGCAGCCATGCCGACCGGCCGGGCCGCCCACGGTTTCCGTCATCGGTTTGCCTCCCGGGGCTTATCTGCTCGAAATAGCAATGTCCACCGGGCGCGTGGTGTACTGCTTTGTGCGCGAGCAGGCCCCGGCCCTGGGCGGCGGCTAGGGCAGCACGAAGCGGCCGGCGTAGCTGCCCGCGGCATTCGCGAGGTGTAGCACGTAGGTGCCGGCCGACAGCCCGGCCACCGGCACCGTGCCGCTGCCGCCCGGGGCCAGCGGGTAGCGCCCCAGCCGCTGCCCCATAATGGTGTATAGCTCCAGCTCTTCGGTGCCGGTGGCCGGGCCCGTGAACGTGTAATGCACCAGGCCATCGGCCGGGCTGGAGGCAAAGGCCTGTAGCTGAGCCCGGGCCGCCCCGGGCACCACCGCCACCGTGCGCACCGGCGAAAAGGTGCTGGTGCCGTCCAGGTCCACCTGCTGCAGGCGGTAGTAGAGGCGGCTGAGGTTGGCCGGCAGCCGCTGGTCGTCGTAGGTATAGTTTTGGGGCGTGAAGATGGTGCCGTGGCCGGGCACGTGGCTGATGCTGATAAAACTTCGGCCATCGGCGCTGCGCTGCACCACAAACTCGCGGTTGTGCTCTTCCTGCGCCGTGCTCCAGCGCAGCTGCACGGCCGAAATCCCCAGCGGCTCGGCCACAAACGCGATGAGCTGCACCGGCAGCGGTGCCACCACCACCGTAAAGCTCAGGCTGAGGCCCGAGCCCGCCACGCCATTGGCATTGGGGGCGTCAAACGGCGTGGCCGTGAGCGTGTAGGTGCCGAGAACGGGTGTCCAGGCCGAGTAGTTGCCGGCCAGGTCGCTGAACAGCGCGTATGGTGCCACGTTTTCGATGGCGGTGCGGGCCAGGGGGCCCGTGAGGTCGAAGGCCACGCTGCTCACCGTGCCGGCGGCATTGGCCCGGATGTTCAGGTTCAGGGTGGGCAGGGTAGCCAGATTCAGCGTCATGCCCGGCGTCACGTTTTGCAGGTCGAGGTTGGTGTCGGCGCTCACCAGCGTGAAGCTGGCGATGCTGCTGGCCGAGTTAATAACCGAAAAGCTGAGCGTGAGGGGTGCCCCGGTGCCGCCCGTACCATCAGGGCCATCGAAGGGCGAGGCCAGCAGCGAGTAGCTGCCCAGCGGCGGCACCCAGGCAAAATAGTCGCCCAGATAATCGCTGAACAGGGCATAGGGCTCCACGTTCTCCGTCGCGTTCCGCGTCTGCGGGCCCGCCAGCGCAAACACCACGCTGCCCGCCGGCTGGTCCACGTTGGCCCGGATGTTCAGGTTGTGGGTGGGCAGCGTGCCCAGGTCCAGCACCATGCCGGGGGCCAGGTCGAACAGGTCGGTATCGGTGTCGGCATTCACCAGCGTGAAGCTCACGATAGACGCGGCCGTGGCCGCAGCGCCGGCCCCGCCCACTGCCTGGGGCAGCAGCGGAGTGCCCCAGGCCAGTGTAATCAGCAAAAACCAGAAGTAGACGATTGATTTCATAATTGTCGGACGTTAAAATAAAAGCTATTGCTACCCGCCAATCAGCATTCAATTAAGTCAGCGGATTATCATATCAAATATAATGTATATTATTAAATATGAAATATAAATTTTCAAATAAAAACGCGGTTGGTCGCCAGATGCGCTTCGCCCCGACCCCTTGCCGGAACGGGCCTTGAAAAGCTATTGAAATCAGCCGCTTAGCCAATCGCGACGGGCTCGAACACCTGGGCCGTAGGCAGTGCCGCCGCCGCCGCCCAGAGTTGGGTGGGCCGGGGCTGCGCCGCCCGGGCCTGAATGAGCCGCCGGCTGGCCCGGATGGCGGCCCGGTGCTGCCACACGTAGCGGTAGGCCCGCAGCGAGGGCCGCTCCAGTAGCAGGCAATAGAGCAGAATGCCCAGCTGCCGGGGCAGGGCCCGCAGCCACAGGCCGGGCAGCTGGCTGGCCGGGGCATTTTTGAGCAGCAGCAGCCACTGGTTTTTCACGGCGTCGGCCTTGATGGTGCCGCTCAGGCGCAGGCGGCGGCGCAGGTCGGCGGGCCGGAACTCGCGCGGGTGCAGGGCCCGGCAGCTGGGCTCGAACACGGTGCGCCAGCCGTAGAGGCGGCCGCGCCAGGCAATGTCCCAGTCCTCCTTGTGGGCAAAAAACCGCTCATCGAAAAACTGCCCTTCCACCCGCAGGTCGTCGATGAAGGCCCGGCGGTAGAGGGGCAGCGCCCCGTCGGCCCCGTCCACGGGCCCGGCCACGAGGGCGGTTTCGGCCAGCCGGCGGCCGTGGTGGCGCAGGCGGAAGCGGCCATCGGGCAGGGCGTCCAGCCCGGTGCTGTCGATGCGGGCGTCGGGGCCGGGGCTTTGCAGCAGCAGGCCGCACACGGTGCCCACGCCCTCATCAGCGCGCAGCACGGCCAGGGCGCAGGCCAGGTAGTTGGGGTCCATTTCGATGTCGGGGTTCACCAGCAGCACGGCTTCGGAGATGGTGCGGTCGAGGGCGAAGTTGTGGCCCCCGCAGAAGCCGGTGTTGCGTGGCAGGCGCTGCAGCATCACGCGGGCATCGTGGGCGGCAATGGCGGCCACGCGGGCGCAGGTGTCGTCGGCCGAAGCATTGTCCACCACCCAAACGGTGAAATCGGAGTAGGTTTGGGCCAGGGCCGAAGCCAGGCAGGCTTCGATAACGGCAGCGCTGTTCCAGGTAACGATGGAAAGAAGGACGGAGGACATGGCCGGGTTGGGAGAGGGGATGAAGCGGAAGAAGGACGTCATGCTCATCTGGCGTCCGCAGAGTCGAAGTAGCTCGCTCGCATCGTTGAACGATTGGGTTAGTAGTAGCACGCGAGATACTCCGACTCCGCTGCGTCGCCGCTTGATGCGCAGAATGCTCAGCAGGATGTGCTCAGCAGGATGTTTCTCAACGAAACGCACTCACGCCGCTACGGTCTGGCCCAGGGCCAGCTGCACCGCGAGGCGCAGGGCATCGAGGTCCACGGTGAGGTCGTCCTGGCGGTCGGCGGTGGCGCGGTGGCCCGATTCGGCCTCGCGGGCGCAGATGAGCGGGTAGTGGGGCATATCCAGGCGGGCCGTCAGGTCGAGGTAGTCGGGCACCACCAGGTTGCGGGGCAGCAGCTCGATGAGCGGCGTGCCCTCGGCGCAAAACATAATATTGGCCAGCCCGGCCCCCACGGGTCCCACCACGGCCCGCGCCCCCGAAAACAGGGCCACCTTTTCGCGGAAGCTCAGCTCGGTGAGGGCATAGCTTTCGAAACCAAACCCGGCCAGCAGGGCTTCCACTTCGGCCTCGTTGCGCACCCGCCGAAATGCGGCATCGCGCCGGCTCACGTACACCAGCGGGCTGAAGCGGGCGCTGCGGGCGGCCTCGTCGGCCAGCGGGCGGAAGGCCTCCTGCAAAAAGGGGCCGGCCCAGCGCGGGGCGTGGCGGCCGGTGCCCCGCACCGGCGAGGTCACGACCAGCCGCTCGGCCCGCAGGTGGGTGGCCGACTGCACATCAATAATCTGCTCGCTGCGAATGCCCAGGGCCAGCAGCATTTCCACGGCGAAGTAGTGCTCGCGGCTGTAAATCAGGAAGTAGTCGATTTCATCCCACAGGCCGGCTTCGGCAACCAGGTGCAGGCGGGGCAGCGAGTCGAGCAGCCAGTGGTAGTAGTTGCCCACGGCCGCCCCGCCGCCCGCCAGCAGGCTGCACACCGTGCCCGCCAGCCCGA
>JANNDE010000342.1:0-2407 GCA_031387395.1 Hymenobacter sp. | reverse complement strand
CCCGCCCCCCCCCCCCCCCCACAACCTATCCCCCCCCCCCCCGCGCCCCCCCTCCCGGGCGTGGGGGGGCCCCCACCCCACCCCCCCACCCAATCGGTGGCCCCCCCCCCCCCCGCGGGGGGGGGGGGCCGGGGGGGTGAGGTGTCGCCCGCACGACGCTTAATAGTCGCCGTTGGTGCCCACTTTCAGCTGCTCCAGCGCCTCGGCCAGCTGCTTGTCGTTGGGTGCCACGCCATGCCACTTGTGGCCGTCCATCATGAAATCGACGCCGAAGCCCATTTTGGTGTCCATGATGAACATGATGGGCTTGGCTTTACCGGTGGCGGCTACGCAGTTTTCGAGCATGGGCAGCAGGGCGTCGAAGTGGTTGCCATCGCCCTCAAACACCTGCCAGCCGAAGGCCTTGAACTTGGCTCCGATGTCGCCCAGGCCGCCAATTTCGTCGGTCGAGCCGTCAATCTGCTGGCCGTTGCGGTCGACGATGGCCACGAGGTTATCGATTTTCTGGTGCGAGGCATAAAGGGCGGCCTCCCAGTTCTGGCCTTCCTCCAGCTCGCCGTCGCCCATCAGCACGAACACGCGCTGCTTATCGCCGTTCATCTTTTTGGCCTGGGCCGCGCCGCAGGCCACGCTCAGGCCCTGGCCCAGCGAGCCCGAGGCCACGCGCACGCCGGGCAGGCCCTCGTGGGTGGTGGGGTGGCCCTGTAACCGCGAGTTCAGCTTGCGGAACGTGGCCAGCTCGCTCACCGGGAAGTAGCCCGAACGCGCCAGACACGAATACATGGTGGCCGACGTGTGACCATTAGACAGGAAAAACAGGTCCTGGTCCTTGCCATCCATGTCGAAGGGCTCGGGGTGGTGCTTCATCACCTTGAAGTAGAGCGCCACCAGCAAATCGGTGATGCCGAGCGAGCCGCCGGGGTGGCCCGAGTTCACGGCGTGCACCATGCGCACGATGTCGCGCCGCACCTGGGCGGCAATTTCCTTGAGCTCGTCGAGGGACTTTTCGGGTTTTTCGACGGTTTTGGCGGTGGTGGTATCGGACATAGGTCGGGAATTGGGTTCGGTGAGTAAAGGTAGCTAACGGCCGAATGGTCTGATGAGTCGTTTTGGGGGGTACTCATTGTAGCCGGCGGGGGCTACTTCAGCAGTTGGGCGGTGTGCTCCTTGGTATCGGGGCGCTTGATGACGCGCTCAATCAGGCCGTTCTCGTCAATCAGAAACGTGGTACGGACGGTGCCCATGTAGGTTTTGCCGTAGTTTTTCTTCTCCTGCCACACGCCGTAGGCCTGCACGATGGTCTTCTCCGTATCAACGAGCAGCGGGAAGGGCAGGTCGTATTTGAGGGCAAATTTCTTGTGCGCGGCCTCGCCGTCGATGCTCACGCCAATCACCTGAATGTTGCTGGCTTTCAGCTCCTGCTGGTGGTCGCGCAGGTTGCAGGCCTGAGCGGTGCAGCCGGGCGTATCGTCCTTCGGGTAAAAGTAGAGGGCTACTTTCTGGCCGCGGTAGTCGTGCAGGCTGACGGTGTTACCGTCCTGGTCCTGGGCGGTGAAATCGGGGGCGGGCTGGCCGGGTTCGGGGAGCATGTTGAAGGGTTAAGTTTTGAATGTTGAGGGTTGAGAGAACGTCATGCAGAGCATAGCGAAGCATCTTTACCGCAGCACTAATCAGATTCACTATTGCGGTAAAGTTGCTTCGCTGCGCTCTGCATGACGTTCTATTTCCCCCTGTTACAGCCCACTACAAAATCAGCGGAATCACGCGCTCATTACCCGCTTGGTCCAGCAGGCGCAGCTCGGCGGGGCCGCGCAGCCTGGGGCCAAGCGTGTCGCCGGCCACGGTGAAGAGCAGGGCTTTCTTGTGCTCGAAGCGCAGCAGTCGGAACTGCCCGCCGATGAGCAAACGGTAGCTAGCCAGCCCCGACATATCATCGCCCACCCGAAACAGCAGCTGCCCGCCGGCGCGGCCCGCGAGGCTGCCTTCGGGCGCCTTGGTGTCGGTGAGAATGCGGTAGGAGGCAAACTGCTTGATGACGGCGGTAATCTGACCGTTTTCGTCCCACTTGCCGCCCACGTAGGCCTTGCCGCCGGCCGGCGTGGCCGCGTAGATGGCGGTGCGCGGCAAGTCGGCGGGCGGGGTGGCGGGCTTCAGGGTGAGGGTGGCCGGATGGTAGAGCGGCTGCAGCGGCGAGCCCACCGTCCAGAAGCCGCTGCCGGTGGCCTCGGGCCTGAAAGCAGTGCTGAGGTACAGGTTGTCGAACAGCGTTTCGGGGCCGAACACCAGGTGAAGGTGGTTGGTGGCGTAGGTGGTTTCCTCGCGGGCCGGAATCAGCACCTGCCGGTCGAATTTCTTCGTGATACCACCCAAGCACACCGAATCGGGCAGGCCGGCGCGCAGGTCGTAG
>JANNDE010000519.1:0-17850 GCA_031387395.1 Hymenobacter sp. | reverse complement strand
ACTCGCAGCGTCCACGGTACAGTTGCGGCCGTACTTTTGCGTCCATGAACACGCCCAAGCTGCCCGAACTGCCCATTTTTCGCACCATTGCCGAAGCGGCGGCCGAACTCGGCCAACCCGCTTACGTCATCGGCGGCTACGTGCGCGATTTGGCGCTGGGGCGCGAGAGCAAGGACATCGACGTGGTGACCGTGGGCGATGGTATTGCCCTGGCCCAGGCCGTGGGCAACCGGCTGCAAGGCCGGGGCCGGGTGCAGGTTTTCAAGAATTTCGGCACGGCCATGCTGCCGACTAAGGAGGCCGGCGACATTGAGTTCGTGGGGGCCCGCAAGGAGAGCTACCGCGCCGAAAGCCGCAAGCCCGAGGTGCAGGCCGGCACCCTGGAAGAGGATTTGGCCCGCCGCGACTTCACCATCAACGCCCTCGGCCTGAGTCTGAACCCGGAAAATTTCGGCGAGCTGGTGGACCGCTACGAGGGCCTGAAGGACCTAGCCGGCAAAACCATTCGCACGCCGCTGGGGCCGGATGTGACCTTCTCGGACGACCCGCTGCGGATGATGCGGGCCGTGCGCTTCGCCGCGCAGCTGAATTTTGACATTGAGCCCGATACGTTCGACGCCATTATCCGAAATAAGGACCGGATAAAGATTGTGTCGCAGGAGCGGATTACGGTGGAGCTGAACAAGATTATCGAGTCGCCCACGCCAAGCTACGGGTTCAAGCTGCTGTTTCAGACGGGGCTGTTGCAGCTCATCTTCCCGAAGATGGCGCTGCTATACGGCGTGGAAAAAGTGGGCACCCACGCCCACAAGGACAATTTCTACCACACGCTGCAGGTGCTCGATAACGTGGCCGCCGCCGGCGGCGACCTGTGGCTGCGCTGGGCCGCCGTGTTGCACGACATCGCCAAGCCGGCCACCAAGCGCTACTTTCCCAAAGTGGGCTGGACGTTTCACGGCCACGAGGACAAGGGCGCGCGCTGGGTGCCGGGCATTTTTACGGACCTCAAACTGCCTCTGGGCGAGGAGATGCGCATGGTGCAGAAGCTGGTGAAGCTGCACCTGCGCCCCATCGCGCTGGTGAAGGAAACGGTGACCGATTCGGCCGTGCGCCGCCTGCTCTTCGAGGCCGGCGAGGACATCGACCGGCTCATGCTGCTTTGCCGGGCCGACATTACCAGCAAGGACCATACCCGCAAGGAGCGGTATTTGCGCAACTTCACGGAGGTGGAGGAGAAGCTGAAGGAAGTAGAGGAGAAGGACCACCTGCGCAGCTTCCGCCCGGTCATCACCGGCGAAATCATCATGGAAACCTTCGGGCTGAAGCCCTCGCGTCAAGTAGGCGAGCTGAAGGAGGCCGTGATGGAAGCCATCCTCGACGGCATCATCAAAAACGAAATGGAGCCAGCCCTGGCCTTCCTGTTGCAGCAGGGGGCGGCCAAAGGACTGGCTCCGGAAGGAGGCTTCGTTCACTCACCAAACTAAGCCTGGCTTCTTTTTCTTTTTTCGGGAGGATGGATGCAGCTATACGGCGAAGGTTGCCTGCGCAGTCGCTTTTAAATATAGAATTTCGGCGAACTACAAACGTTTGATGCTGGACGCGCCCGTGGCATCGACCTTCACGTTGGTAGGCTGGCCGCTGTAGGCTATTTCGCTGACCCCCACGGCATCACCCTTCAGGCTTTCGGTGATGTGCAGGCGGGCTTTGCACATGCCAGCGATGGTGACTTTGCCATCGCGGGTTTTGAGGTTGGCGGCGGCAAGCTCGCAGGCCCCGGCGGCTTCGAGGTCGAGCTGGTCGGCCTGGCCGGTGGCGGTGGTGCGGCAGGCTCCGGCCTGCTCCAGATGCAGGGTGCCGTAGCTGCCGTTCAGGCGCAGGTGGCTGGCGCCGGCCTGCTCGATGCGCAGGTTCTCCTGGCGGTCGAAGCCGCCGAGGTCGCCCTGCACCGCCCCGGCCAGCGAGAAGCGCTCGATGTTCGGCATCTCGATGCGCACCAGGATTTTGCGATTGCGGCGGCCCCAGTCGCCGCCGAAGAGCCTGGCGTTGCGGGGCTTCACAACCAGCTCATCGCCGTCGCGCTCCACGCGCAGGTCGTTGAGGGCGTCGTCTTCGCCGGCGGCTTCGATTGTAAAGCTGTCGCCGTGGCGCACCACTACCCGGTAGCCGCCTGCCACCGTTACGCGGTTGAAACCGGTTTCGTCGAAGGTGCGTCGGCCGCTGCCGTAGCTGTTCAGGTCGGTATCGAAGCTGGGCGCGCCGCCGTAGTTGAGCGAGAGGCTGCTGCTGGCGCCGCTGTCGTCGCTGCTGTCATCATCGCTGTTGTCATTGTCGTCGTTGCCGTTGTCGCTGCTATCGTCGTTGGCGCTGTCGTTATCGTCGCTGCCGATGCTGATGTTCACGTTCGAGTCGTCGTTGTTGTTGTCATCGCGGCCCAGCTGCTCGGGTGTGCAGCCGATGCACTCCAGCTTATTGCCGCGCAGGTGGTAGCGGTGCTGTTCGGGGTCTTCGGGGCGGCGGTTGCCCACAAAGTTGTCCTCATCGAGCAGGTCGTAGGCAAAGCGGCGGCTGATGCGGAAGGTGCGGTCGCGGGGCAGGCGCAGGGTCAGGGTCATTTCCTGCTTGCGGTAGGCCGAGTTGGGCAGGAAGGAGAAATGGTCATCAAAAACCAGCGAAGAATCGCCGCTGGGCCGCACCGTGTAGTCGATGGTGGTGAGGGCGGTGCGGCGGGCGGCGTCCACGCTGGGGCCATCGGCGCGCAGGGTGCGCAGCACTTCCACCACTTTGCCGCTGTCGGTGGCGGCGAGTTTCACCTCAACGTGCTGCTCCCACTGGCGGTCCACGTTGCGCGCGTCCAGCAGCACGACGGGCGTAGTAAGTTTCGGAAACCGTTCCAGCTGCTCCACCTCGGCATCGTACTCGTGCTGATGCAGCTGCTGCGTCACGCCGGCTACCACGCCCCCAATGCTCAGCAGCCACAAACCCAGCAGCGACAGGCCCACGGTACGCGTCAGGATGGTGTGGCGAAACAGCAGGTTCAGCCCACCCAGCAGCAGCCACAGCGACGGAATGCCAGCCGCCAGAAAGCCCGCCAACAGCGCCCAGCTGGGAATACCTTGCAGCATCACGTAGGCCGGGGCCGCGCCCATCACAATGTTTTGCGATGCTGGCAGCAGGCCAATACCGGCCCCGGTGCAGATGACCACGGCCAGCAGCAGGCCAAATCCCACGAGGGTCAGCAGCACGCCGGCCACCACCCGAATGGCCGAGCCCACGAAATTCACGGCCGGCCGCAGGGTACGGGCGGCATCCTCTACAAACTCGCCCACGGGGCGGTTGGTGGTAGCCGGGCCATCGGCGAAGGCATTGTTGCGGGCGCTGCTGTCGAAGCTTTCCAGCGTCATCGCGTCGCCGCGCATACGGAGTTTGTCCGAGACCGTTTTGGCCTCGGGCAATACTATCCATAGAATAACGTAGAGCAGGAAGGTGAAGCCCCCGGCAAACAGGCCGGCCAGCATAATCACCCGCACCAGCGTCACGTCGACGTGGAAGTAGGCGGCCAGGCCGGCCGATACCCCCGCCACTTTGCCGGTGCCCGTGTCGCGAAACAAACGGCGGCCGGCCAGCGGGCCCGAGGTCAGCAGGGCCTCCGGGTGGGCGGGCGCATCGTAGCGTTTGGGCAGCAGAATCCAGAGGATAACGTAGGCCAGCGCCACCCAGCCGCCCACGTCGAGGCGGCCATTGCGCCCAATGCCCCAAATGCGAATGGCGGGCAAAGAGATGGTCAGGAACACAAAGCCCAGTCGAATCCAGAGCGGATTTACCATGAAATACTGGGCGATGCCGGCGGCCACGCCCGCAATTTTGCGGTTGGCCATATCGCGGTACAGGCGCTTGGGCTCGCCGGGGGCAGCAGGGGCGGCCGCAGACGCGGTGGCGAACGGGTCGGCGGGACGGCCGTAGCCGGTGGCGGCCGCCGTGGCCGCAGCTTCTTCGGCTTCTACCTCGTCGTCTTCATCGGCCTCGGGAGCGAAGTCGCTCACCCGGCCCATTTTAGCCGTCATGGCGTTCACGTCATCGAGGGTGATGACCTGCTGCATGGGCGAGAGGCGGGCCGAAAACAGCTCGGCGATGCGGCCTTCGATGTCGGCCACGATATCCTGGTGCCCGCGGTAGTTGGCGAAGTGCGCCTTCACCTCGGCCAGGTAGCGGCTCAGGACGTCGAAACCGTCTTCCTCGATGTGGAAGATGAGGCCCTGCAGGTTGATGCTGATGTTCTTTTTCATGTGAAAGAAGGCCGAACGGGCCAATTGGATGCGGGTGAGTGAAGCAGAAAAAGAGGCAGGGTTAGCGGCTGTCGCCGGGCGGCCGGCTGTGGCGGATGATGCCCACCGAGGCGGCCATTTCCTCCCAGGTGTCGCGCAGTTCCGCCAGAAACTGGCGGCCGGCATCGGTGAGGGTGTAGTATTTGCGGGGTGGGCCGCTGGTGCTTTCCTTCCAGACATAGTCGAGCAGGGCGGCATTTTTGAGGCGGGTGAGCAGTGGGTAGAGCGTGCCCTCCACCACAATCATGCGGGCTGAAGTCAATTCCTCCAGCATGTCGGAGGCGTAGGCTTCGCCGCGGGCGATGATTTCCAGGATGCAGAACTCAAGGATTCCCTTGCGCATCTGAACCTGGGTGTTCTCGAGTTTCATGGGCGAGTAGGTTGACTAGTGGGTGACGAACAGTACAAATGTATGGTAGGTACTTTGTAACGCAAGGTACTGGATAAATAATAATGCCAAATCATTTAAAATAATAGGTTATTCATTGATTATCAGCGATAAAATTTTGGTGGCGATGCGCGATACCGGGACGTCGGCAGCCCACCGGAGGCAGCATCTTGCGGGCGGCCACTACTGCCGGCTCCCGCAGGGCACCGCCCGTAGTCGCTGCCCGGGCGGGCGGCCCTGGAGCCGCCACAATCCGGCCGCTGGGCGGGGCCGTAGCTTCCCGGTTCTGGCCCGAAATTCGCGGGCCGGACGCACCATAATGGAGTAACTTGCGTTCCGTCCGCGCAAACTTTATCGATACCCTTTCTATGCTTCAATTTTCCGCCGTTGCCCGTGGGCTGGCCCTTGTGGGCGCTACCGCCGCGCTGGCCCTGCCCGCCGCCGCCCAGTCGACCAAAACGCCCAAGTACAGCAACGAATTCCTGAATATCGGGGTAGGGGCCCGGGCCCTGGGCATGGGCAAAGTGCAGGTGAGCCTGGCCAACGATGCCACCGCCGGCTACTGGAACCCCGCCGGCCTGGTGAACCAGACTCATAAGTACGACGGCGTGCTGATGCACTCGGAGCTGTTTTCGGGCATCGTGAAAAATGACTACGCCGCGTTCTCGATGCCGCTGGACGAGAAAAGCGCCATCGGCGTGAGCCTGCTGCGGCTGGGCGTGGATAATATTGCCGATACCCGCGCCCTGGTGAACGAGTATGGCTACGTCGACTACAGCAAGATTGAGTATTTCTCGGTGGCCGACTACGCCCTGCTGCTCTCCTACGCCCGCAAGCTGGGCGTGGAGGGCCTGAGTGCGGGGGCCAACGGCAAGTTCATCTACCGCAACATTGGCAAGTTTGCCAACGGCTACGGCTTCGGCATTGATGCCGGCGTGCAGTACAACCACAAGGGCTGGAACCTGGGCCTGATGGCCCGCGACATCACCACCACCTTCAACGCCTGGTCCATCAACGCCGACGAATATGTGAAGGGCGTGCTCAACAGCGCCCAGGCCAACCTGAAAGATGAGGTGCCCAAAAACAGCACCGAAATCACCCTGCCGCGCTTCGTGCTGGGCGTAGGCCGGCGCTTTGAGCTGCCCAGGCAGTTCTCGGCCCTGGTGGCCGCCGACCTCGAAACCACCACCGATGGCCAGCGCGGCACGCCCATTTCGACCAAAGCGGTGAGTGTGAACCCCGGCGCGGGCGTTGAGCTCGGCTACCGCAACCTGGTATTTCTGCGCGGTGGGGCTGGCAACTACCAGCAAATCAGTAGCGTAGTCGACAAGTCAAGGCAGTGGAAAGGCCAGTACAGCCTCGGGGCCGGCGTGGCCGTGAGCGGCCTGCGCGTAGACTTGGCCCTCTCGCGCCTGGCCGTCGAGAAGCTGGGCAGCACCTCCCAAACCAATTCCCTGATAGTCTCGCTGGGCTATGGCTTCCGCTAAGCCGGCCCGCAAACGAAAAAAGCTACCCATTATTTCAGCGTCGATATGAACAACATTACCACTCATAATTTCTTCCGCTGCTGCCGGCCCTTACTGGCGTTGTGCTGGCTGTTGCTTACCAGCGGCGCGGTGCGGGCGCAGTCGGGCCCGGTGGGCAACGAATGGATTGTGCCGGGGCAGCAGTACTACAAGGTCAAGGTGCTGCGCGAGGGCTTGCACAAGCTGGATTACCAGTATTTGACGCGAGCTGGGATTGCGGGCGTAGCACCCCGTGAGTTTCAGGTCTGGCGGCGTGGTCGCCAGATGGCCATCTATGTGGGTGGCAACCAGAACGTATTGGATACAAGCACATTTATTGAGTTTTTTGCCCGTGCCAACGACGCCGCTCTGGATACCGAGTTGTATAAAAACCCAGCCGACCAGGCACATACCTATTTTAGCCTCTACAGCGATACCGCCTCTTACTTTCTGACCTGGCGCACCGGTACGGCTGGCCGCCGGATGCAGGAGCCCGCCAGCGCCGGGGGCACGCCACACCCGCACCGCCTGCTAAGCAAGCTGGATATGCGGATAAATATTTTCAGAGAAATCCCCGCCGAGCAAGACGTGTATCTGCCTTGGATACAGCCAGGCGAAGGGTTCTTTATGAGTGAGACGCATACTGAAGTGACCTATATCACCGATTCGGTTTCGGTGAGCCCCGCTACGGCGGCCACCACATTGCCGTTGGTTGAAGTGTCGCTGTTTGGCGCGCCCAACACCGCGCAGCGATTTGGTGGGGGCGGGGTGGCTCACCACGTTGAGGTAGTGGTGGTGCCGGCCAGTGGGCCGGAGCGGGTGCTGGGCGTAATGAACTTTGTGGGACTGACCCGCGCGCGGCAGAAATTTGCCTTTCAGCCCTCCGATATCAACGCGGCGGGACGGCTCACCATCAAACTGCGCAACCGGGCTCCCGTAGCGGCCGACGATTACTTCTACGTGGTATACTTACGTACAACTGCGCCGCAAGCTAACGTCTGGTATCCGAGCCGGCACCGCATTGCGCTGGAAAACGACTCCCTCCTGGCTGGTCCGGCCACTTACGAGCTGGCAGGCGTGCCGGCTACCGTGGTGGGTTTCGATGTACAGGACCTGTACAACCAGCAACGCGTGCTCAGCGCCCAAAGCACGGGCGCGGGCGTTTCGCGCTTTGTTTTTCCGGGCGCGAATGGCGTGACGCACCAACTGCTGCTGGCCGATGAACTGTTTCCTTTTATCGCGCTGCCCGCGCAACGCGTGGTGTTCCGGCAAATTGACCCGGCTCGGCCGACATTCGTGATTATCTCGCACCGACAGCTGATGAAGCCCGCGACCGGCACTACCAACGCGGTGAAGTCGTACGCGACGTACCGCGCCTCGGTGGCCGGTGGGCGCTACGATACGCTGGTGGTGACCTCGCAGCAGCTCTACGACCAGTTCACGTACGGCGAAAAGTCGTGGCTGGCGTTGCGCCATTTTGCGCGGTGGGTGGCGGCGGCGGGGCCGGCCGGCCGCGACCGCTACCTGCTCCTGCTCGGGAAAGGCATTGTGCCCAGCGAGCCAGTGAGTTCGGCTTATTTCGCGCACTACGGCGAAAAAGGCGTCGACCTGGTGCCCACCAGCTCGCGCGCAGTTTCGGACAATCTGATAACTGCTAACTATAGCGCCGATGACTACCTGGCCACGCTCCATACCGGCCGCCTCACGGCTACCACGCCGCAGCAGGTGATGACTTACCTGAATAAGGTGATAACGCACGATGCGCTGGGGCCTGCACCCTGGCGTAAGAACGTGCTGCACCTGGTAGGCGCAAAGGATGCCAGCGAAGCGCCGGAATTCCGCAGCTATCTCGACCAGGCCAAAGCGCGCATTGAGCGGCCATTGCTGGGGGGCAGCGTGACGACGGAAAGCCGCATCGGAGCCTTGCCAGTATCGGTCGATATTTCGGCCCAGCTCAATGCCGGGCTTTCAGTAATCGACTATTTCGGACATGGTTCCTCTACCGCTTTTTCGCTCAATTTTGGGTCTCCCTCCACCGTTCCCAGCTTCAACAACGTGGGTAAATATCCCATTCTGATGCTGAATGGCTGCGCGGGCAACGCCACGTACACGCAATCCAGTACCGTGGTCGAAGAATACCTGTTCGCTGACCAGAAGGGGGCCATCGGTTCACTGGGTGAATCGGGCTTTGGATATGCCTACCCTTTGTCGATGGCCCTCGATACGCTGCACCGCCTGCTTTTCAACGACCCCAAGTGGTACGGCCGGCCCGTTACAGTGGTACACGATGAGGTAGTGCGCCGCCTGCAGCACAGCCTGTATTTTTCCGATGAAATCGGCGTTGAGCAGCTGCTGTGCACCAGCTGGCAGGGCGACCCCACCATTTCCCTCTACTCGCCGGCGCTACCCGACCTGGTGGCCAGCCCGGCTACGCTGTCGGTGGTGCCGGTGGCGGGGCAGGGGCCGGTCACGGCGGCCTCGGCCGGCTTCGTGCTGAATGTGGGCATAAGCAACCCCGGCAAAATCACCAGCGACCCGGTCGGGATTCGGGTAACCCGCACCCAGGGAGGCTCGAAAGTCTATAATTTCACGGTGCGCCAGGCCTGGCGGGTGGATACCACTTATGCCTTCACAATTCCCAACGACTTTTCTGGCGTAGGAGGCTCGAGCACTTTTCAGGTAGTGCTCGACCCTGGCAATAAGATTGCCGAATCGAACGAGGGCAACAACACGGCTCAGATTGACTTCTCCTTCCTGACCGGCGGTATTTCGGTGCTGAGCCCCTCGGAATTTGCCATTGCGGCTACTACCACGCCGCGCCTCACGGTACAGTCGAACAACCCGGCCGGCACTGCCCGCGGCTACGAGTTTGAGCTGGATACCGACCCGGCCTTCGGCTCGGCCGCGCCCATCAAGCAGCGGGCCACCATCACGGCGGGGGTTGTGGCCGAGTGGCCGCTTAGCGCCCTGCCCACCACCGTGGCCGGCCGCGACAGCGTGGTGTGGTACTGGCGCGCCCGCTTTCAGACGCCGGCCGCCGGCGAAGACGGCAGCTGGATTACCTCATCGTTTCGGGTGATTCCCAATAGCCCGGCGGGCTGGTCGCAGAGCCACTACGGGCAGTTTCAGCGCGATGCCCTCACGGGGGTGGTGGTGGGTGGCCCACGGGCTACCTGGACGTTTACCCCCGAGCGCATTCCGCTGGTGCTGCGCACGGCCGGCGGCGGCCTGCCGCGGAGTGCGCCGCAGTTCGGCAACCTGCTGGGCGGCGGTATTTACCTGCAGTCGGCGGGCTTGCCGGTAGTGAGCAACTGCGGTGTGCAGTCGCCCAACCTGCTCGTGGCCGTGTACGATGGCACCACCCTACGCCCGCTCGTGATGCCGACGGCCTACCCGCGCTGCGGGCAGGCCCCCAACTACTCCTACTTTTTCTCGACGGCCGCGACCAGCAGCGTCGATACGCTCGACAACCTCAACTATAGCGCCGCGCGCCAGCAGCAGCTGGATGCTTTTCTGTCGGCCATTCCGGACAACGCCTACGTGGCGGTGGTATCGACCAACCGCCTGCGCTACTCGCTGCTGCCAGCGGCGCTCAAAGCCCGCCTGCAGGCCCTGCTCGGCTCCCAGCTGCTTACCAGCTTGGCTGATGGCGAGCCCTTGGCCGTAATCGGCCAGAAGCTGACCGCTACCTCGGGCCGGTTGCTGCAGGAGAAGGGCCCCGACCGCACGTCGACCACTCCGGGCTACAACCAGCGCCTCGAGCTGACCGAAGCCTTGCCGCGCGCCGGCGCGGCCGGCCACGTGGTATCGACGCTGATTGGCCCGGCCCAGCAGTGGAACAACCTGTACACGACGCTGCGCGAGCGCAACAGTAGCGGCCAGTATAGCCTGAAGGTGATTGGCGTGGATGCGCAGGGTACCGAAACTACGGTGCTGCCCAACGTGCCCCTCTCGGCCACGGCCGCCCTCAGCACGCAGCCGCTGACCGGGGTACTGGCCGCGACGTACCCTTACCTGCGGCTCGACCTGACGCTGTCGGACACCGCCCGGGTGGCCCCGCAGCTGCAGCAGTGGCTGGTGACTTCGCGCGGCCTGCCCGAGGGCGTGGTGCAGCGCGATGCCGTGCCCGCCAGCACGTATGCCGCCGCCACGCTGCAGCTGCAGGCGACCACCGCCCCCGGGGTTATCACCTTCCCGGTGAAGTTTAAGAACATCTCGGCCGAGACCTTCAACGGCCCGCTCACTACCCGGGTGCAGCTGCGCGACCTCGGCAACAATACCATCCGGCTGACGGCCCCGCTGGTAAGTGTGGCAGCTCCGCTGCCGGGTGAGACGGCCACCATCAATGCCAGCATCGACATGAAGGGCCAGTTCGGCCGCTTTCAGCTGGAGGTGGTGGTGAACCCGCGCCTGCAAAACCCCGGCCTGCAGCCCGAGCAGAACTACGCCAACAATGAGCTGATTCTGCCGGAGTTCGTCATTGCTGATACCAACGTGCCGCCGACGCTCGACGTGGCCATCGACGGCCGTCACATCCTCAACGGGGAGCTGGTATCGGCCACGCCGGTCATCGTCGTGCAGCTTTCGGACGAGGACAAGCTGCGCCACATCACCGACCGCTCGGCCTTCAGCCTGACGCTGCTGCGCCCGGGCCAGACGGGGCTGGGCACCGCCGTGCCCCTCACCGGCAGCGACGTGAGCTTTCGTGTCGATGTCAGTAACGGCAGCGTGGCCCGCCTCACCTACGAGCCCGGCAAAAATGGCGCACTGCCCGATGGCAAGTATACCCTGCGCGTGCAGGGCCGCGACCCGAGCAATGCCTCGGCCGCCGCCCAGGAGCTGCAAATCAGCTTTGAAGTGGTGAACGCCACGACCATCAGCAACGTGTACCCGTACCCGAACCCGGTTATCAGCAAGGCCCGGTTCGTGTTCACGGTAACGGGCCTGGAGCCGCCGCGCAATATGAAAATTCAGATTCTGACCCTCACCGGCCGTGTCGTGCGCGAGATTTTTACGAACGAGCTGGGTCCGCTGCACATTGGTAACAACATCACCGAGTATGCCTGGGACGGCACCGACAGCTACGGCGACCGCCTGGCCAACGGCACCTACCTCTACCGCGTCGCCTACGATGCCAACGAGGGCTTCAGCCACCGCGACACGGCCGGCGACAAGGCCTTTAAAAACGACTGGGGCAAGCTGGTACTCATGCGCTAGCGCGGCCATCATCCACGCAAAAAAGGCCGCCCAATCGGGCGGCCTTTTTTTTGGGCTTGCTATCGGTTCCCGCCGGCCGGCCACGCCTAGCGCCGCCTAAGTGTTACGAAGCTGTAAGCATATGCGTGGTGAGGGTCGGCTTCGTGGCGCTCGCGGGTTTCCTCGCGCCACTCGGTGGGTGCAAGGGGCGGAAACGAGGCATCGCCCTCGAACGCATGGTGGATTTCGGTGAGGTAAACCACGTCGGCGGCTGGCAGCGCTTCGCGGTAGATTTCGCCCCCGCCGATGACGCAAACCGTTTCGGTATCCAGCGCCCGGGCGCGCTCCAGCGCGGCCAGTACCGAGGCTGCCGCTTCGCAGTTGGGAGCCATCCAGTTGCGCTGGCGTGTTACCACCACGTTTGGCCGGCCGGGCAGAGCCTTGCCGATGCTGTCGAACGTTTTGCGGCCCATCACCACCGGGTGGCCCAGCGTGAGCTCCTTGAAATGCCGCAGGTCGGCGGGCATGCGGCCCCAGGGCATTTGGCCTTTATGACCGATAATGCCGTTTTCGGCCACGGCAACTACTAATGCGACCATCTTAAAAATTTGGTTTGAATCCTCGTAACAATTCCTCCACCGGCATGCGCTTCTTGCCTTCCAGTTGCACGTCGAGCAAATCGAGCCAGCCGTCGGCCGCCGCCACGCGCAGGTAGCGCCGGCCATCTGAAGCCCAGGTGCCAGGCGCGGCGGGCGTTTCGCCGTCGGCCAACGCCACCAATTGGGCGCGGTAAATCTTCACCACGCGTTCATCGGGCAGCGTGGCGAAAGCCGTGGGAACGGGCGAGAGGCCGCGTACCCAGTTCACCAGCTCGGCGGCCGGGCGGCCGAAATTGAGGCGGCCGGTTTCTTTTTGCAGCTTGGGAGCGGGGCGCAGGTCGGCCTGCTGCTCCTGCGGAGTGCTGGGGGCGGTGCCGGCCGCGATGGCCTGCACCGAGCGCAGGGCCAGGGCCGCGCCCACTACCTTCAGCTTGTCGTACACGCTGCCGAAATCGTCTTCCGGCGCGATGGCTATGCGGTCCTGAAATATCAGGTCGCCGGTATCAATCTCGTGGCGCAGGAAGAACGACGTGACGCCGGTTTCGGAGTCGCCGTGCATCAGCGCCCAGTTGATGGGGGCCGCGCCCCGGTACTGGGGCAGCAGCGAGCCGTGGATGTTGATGGAGCCCAGCCGGGGCATGTTCCACACCGTTTCGGGCAGCATGCGGAAGGCGACGACCACCTGCAAATCGGCCGCGTAGCTTTTCAATTCGACTTGAAACTCCGGCGATTTCAGATTGGTGGGCTGGAGCACGGGCAAGCCGTGCGCCTCGGCCGCCACCTTCACGGCCGGGGCCTGCAGCTGGCGGCCGCGCCCCGCCGGCCGGTCGGGAGCCGTGATGACGGCCACCACCCGCCCGCCGGGCCAGGCCACGAGGCTTTCCAAGGTGGGCACGGCAAAATCGGGCGTGCCCATGAAAATGATTTTCAGCATTGAGAAGTTGATAGTCGGGTGTGGGATGGAGACGAATGTGTATGCGTGTCAGAACTAACAACCGTCGTGCAGAGCATTCTGCGCATCAAGCAGAATGCTCTGCGTGACGACCTCATTATTGTTCTCATAAAAAAACCTACCGCTCCGGATACAGCAGGTATTTCTGGCGCAGCGCTCGGAACCGGCGCAGCCCCGGCTCCCAGCTGGCGCGGATGGCGGCCTCACTTTTTCCGGTGGTAATTTGCTGGCGAAGCGCATCAGTACCCGACAATTCCTCGAAATACTTGCCGAAGAAATGCTCCTTATCGGTGCTTTGCTGGTAGAAATCAAGTAGGTATTTCAGCACCAGGCCGCTGTTTTCGCGTGCGGGGGCCGTGGCCAGGTCGAGGCCGTAGCAGCGCTGGCCTTTCATGGGTGGGGTGGGCGAGCCAGCGTTGGGCGCGGGCGTGAAACTGTACGGCAGCGTGGCTGGCTGGCTGGGGCTGCCGATGACTTCGAACGGCGCGCTGGTGCCGCGCCCCACGCTCACGCTGGTGCCCTCAAACAGGCAGATGCTGGGGTAGAGGGCCACGGCATGGTCGGTGGGCAGGTTGGGGGAGGGGCGCACGGGCAGGTGGTAGGTCGTGGCATGGGTGTAGCCCGGCTGCATGGGCACCACGGTGAGGCGGCAGGCGCGGCCGCCGGCCAGCCACTTTTCCTGGTTCATCATCCGGGCTAGCTCGCCCACCGTGAGGCCGTGGGCAATGGGCAGCGGGTCGAGGCCGACGAAGCTTTTATGGGCTGGCTCCAGAATTGGGCCGTCCACGAGGTCGCCGTTGGGGTTGGGGCGGTCAAGCACCAGCACGGGCTTGTTCTGCTCGGCGGCGGCCTCCAGCACGTAGTGCAGCGTGCTGATGAAGGTGTAAAACCGCGCGCCCACGTCCTGAATATCAAAGACCATCACGTCCACGTCGGCCAGCATCTCGGGGGTGGGCTTTTTGGTTTTGCCGTACACCGAGCGCACCGGCACGCCACTGCGGGCATCGCGCCCGTCGGTAATGGTGGCCCCGTCGGCGGCCTCGCCCCGGAAGCCATGCTCGGGCGCGAAAATGGCCGTCACGTTCACGCCGAGGGCCCGCAGCGTATCCACCAGGTAGGCGTTGCCGACCCGCGAGGTCTGGTTGATAACCAGGCCCACGCGCTGGCCCTGCAGCTGCGGCAGGTACGAAGCGAGCCGTTCGGCCCCGACCACGACGGCTGCCGGCACAACGCTGGCAGGGGGCGTTTGCGTAGGGGGCGCAGCCGTCGGCTGCGGGCCGGGGCCGCAGCCGGCCGGCCGGGTAGTGCCGCAGGCGGGCAGGGCCAGCAGCAGGGCCAGCGTCATTTTTGCCGAAAAGTCAATCATAATAGTGCCGAAAATAGAAACTAACATCAACCGGCCGTTGGCGACCAGCGCGCCGAGGGCTTGGGCGCAACGTGCGGCTGGTCCCGGTTCAAAACGTAGCTTTACGCCCGAACAATGAACGTCGCCCGCTACATCTCGCAGAAAATCGACGGCGGAGCCGATTCCGGCTCCTTCACCTCGTCGGTTACAAAAATAGCCATCATCAGCATTGCCATGGGCCTGGCCGTGATGGTGGTGTCGTTTGCCATCCTGCAGGGATTCCGCAACGAGATTCAAAATAAGATTTTCTCTTTCGGCGCGCATCTGCAAATCTCGCGCTACGACACCAATAACTCGCTCGAAGTAGCGCCCATTGCCGGGCCGCGGCTGGTGCAGCAGCTGCACGAGTTTCCGGAGGTGCAGTCGACGCAGCCCTTCGCGGTGAAAACGGCCATCATCAAAACCCCTGATGAGGTGATGGGCGTGGTGCTCAAAGGCATTGCCGAAACCGACGGCCTCTCGCCGATGCGCCAGAACCTGGTGGCTGGCAAGTTCCTGAGCTTTCCCGACTCGGCGGCGAGCAATGACGTGCTGATTTCGCGCAAGGTGGCCGAAAAGCTGCGCCTGAGCGTGGGCGACAAAACGCTGTTCTACTTCATCCAGAACCCGCCCCGCATCCGGCCCTTCCGGGTCTGCGGCATCTATTCGACGGGGCTCGATGAGTTCGATGAGGTGTACGTCATTGGCGATATTCGCCAGATTCGGGAGCTGAACTCGCCGGCCTGGGCCGACTCGCTGGTGGGCGGCATGGAGGTAGTGCTCAAGGATTTTAAAACCCTCGATGCCACCGCCGACCGGTTCTACGAGCGGCTACCCTACGATTTGAAAATCGACAAAATCACCGACCAGTACCCCCAGCTGTTCGACTGGCTGCAGCTGCTGAACCGCAACGTGGTGATTTTCCTGATTCTCATCATTTTCGTGGCCACGTTCAACATGGTTGCCACCATTTTCATCATGATTCTGGAGCGCACCAACATGATTGGCATTTTGAAGGCGCTCGGGGCCACCGACAATCAGATTCGTCGCATGTTCTTCTTCCGGGGGCTGTCGCTCACGGTGCGGGGCATGCTTATCGGCAACGCCATCGCGGTGGGTTTCTGCGCTATTCAGTACTATTTCCACGTCATCCCGCTCGACCCCGAGAACTACTACATGGACCGCGTCCCAATTTCGTGGGACCCCAAAATGCTGCTCATCCTCAACGGGGCCACGTTCGCCGCCTCGCTTTTGGCCGTGCTAATCCCGACCTACCTGATTGCGCGAATTAAGCCCGTGGTAGCCATTAAATTCGACTAAATCACTGATTTAGGATTAGGTTCGGGTCGGGGCACAGGGCCGCCCATTTTTCGCGCTCGCTGGGCCGGGCCACGCCGGGAAAGTCGCCCGAGTGGTGGCCCATGTCGGCAATCAGCTGGAAGTGCAGATGCGGCGGCCAGTCGCCGTTTTCGGGGAAGGGGCCGACGGTGGCGAATGCTTCGCCTTTTTCGAGGGCCTGGCCGGGGCGCAGCGCCCGCCACTCGGCGCGACTGAGGTGGCCGTAGAGACTGTAGAAAACGGTGCCTTCCAGTTCGTGCTGCAGGATGACGGTGGGGCCGTAGTCGCCGAAGTTGTCGTTGTCGGCTAGGCTGTGCACGGTGGCGGGCAGCGGCGCGAGCACGGGCATGCCGGCCGGCACCCACACATCCACGCCCAGGTGCAGGGAGCGGGGTTCTTCGGCCGCGCCGGGGCCGAAGTGCGGGCTGCGAAGGTAAATCACCCGGTTTTCGAGGTAGCCGCCGATGCCCACCGTGGCATTGGCTTCGGCCAGCATCTTATTTACCAGCTCATTGAAGGCGGCGGTGTCGCGCAGGTCGGCGTGCAGGACGGTGGGGTTGGTGGCCGAAAAGTCGAGGCGGGTAACCGTCGCGGCGTTCAGGTCGAGGGGCAGCACCGGGCCGAATTCGGCCTGGTGGCGGAGCAGGAGGGAGGTCAGGGACAAGGCGGGGAAATTAGCAGCGAAAAGGAAAGCCTGCTTTGGTCAAACTACGCGCGGGGCGGCGCTGTTGAGGGCAGGAGGTGGCAAGTTACCTTTGCGGGCGAAGTTGGCCCGAATACCCGACGGCCGCCCGTTTATTTTTTGTCCATTTGCCCGCGCCGGATTGCGCTGCCGCCGCCATCCGTCCGCCCCGCTAGCCCCACCCTTATTCCGCATGAGTTACCAGACCCTGACCGTAGTTGCGCTGACCCAGGAAACCGCCGATACCGTTACCATTCACCTCGAGCGGCCCGACCGCCAGCCCATCACCAGCCGGCCGGGCCAGTTCCTCACCCTGATTCTGCCCTGCGGCCCCGGCGGCAAAAAGGAGCGCCGCGCCTATTCGCTCAGCAGCACGCCGGCCGACGCCCCGCGCCTGTCCGTGACGGTGAAGCGCGTGCCGGGTGGCCTCGTGAGCAATTATTTGCTTGATACCGTGCAGGTGGGCCAGCAGCTGGAGGTGATGGAGCCGCTGGGCAACTTCACGCTCGCGCCCAGCCCCAAGGCGGCGCGCTCGCTGGTGCTCATCGGAGCCGGCTCGGGTATCACGCCGCTCATGTCGATGCTGAAGGCCGTGCTGGCCGGCGAGCCCAACAGCCATGTGCTACTCGTTTACGGCAACCGCAACGAGGAATCGGTGATTTTTCAGCAGCAGCTTGCCGCCCTGGAGGCCAGCGCCGGCGGCCGCCTGCAGGTCGAGCACGTGTACAGCCAGCCGCTGCAGCCCATGGCCCCGCACCGCCACACCGGCCGCCTGAACCGCACCATGCTGCTGCGCATTCTGGAGCAGCGCCACCAGTTTCCGGCCGAGCAGGCCGACTATTTCATGTGCGGCCCCGAGGGCCTGATGGCCGAAGCCCGCGCCGCCCTCGACCTGCTGAACGTGCCCGAGGCCCGCATTCGCCGCGAGAGCTTCGTGGCCGCCGCCGAAACGGCCGAAGCCGCCGCCGCGCAGCCCAACGGCCACGGCGACGTATCGGCCGCCGCCACCGACGAGGTGAAAAGCACCCGCACCGTTACCATTCAGTACGAAGGCAGTGAGTACCTGATTGAGGTGCCCAAGGGCAAAACTATTCTCGAAGTGGCTCTGGACCAGGATATCGACCTGCCGTATTCGTGCCAGGCGGGCCTGTGCACGGCCTGCCGCGGCAAGTGCCTCAGCGGCCAGGTGCACCTCGATGAGCGCGAGGGCCTCTCCGATTCGGAGATGAAGCAGGGCTACATCCTCACCTGCGTCGGCCACCCGATGACGGATGACGTGGTGATTGAGATTGGGTAGGGAGAGAGAAACGTTTGAACTAAAATAGAACGTCATGCAGAGCGCAGCGAAGCATCTTTACCGCGCAACGTAATCCAATCGACAGGATTAGTATTGAGGTTAAGATGCTTCGCTACGCTCTGCATGACGTTCTATTTTCGTTCAAACTTTCCCCTCTCCCTACCCAATCTCAATCACCACGTCATCC